>NZ_BDQK01000002.1 GCF_003864295.1 Aphanothece sacrum FPU1
AAATAGGAGAAAGGGGACTAGAAAAATTTTCTATTTTCTCTTGATGAACAAAAGAAGTAATTCCATCACTAGAAATATTTAAAAGTTGATTTAAAAAACTTTTTCCCTCGTTAAAGCTGTTTGCTCCTTTCACTTTAATTACCTCTAAAATCTTGCTTCGCGCAGTCGAAATTTCTTGAACTGGAGGTTTTTTTTTATAAATATGATGACAGGTTTCAATGATTTCTATATTTTCTTTTGTATCTGTCAGCGTCATGGAACTAATACCGCGATCGCTATATCCCATAATATTAAATGTTACAGAAATATCATCTCTCAGAAGATTATGGGAACTAAGAAATTTCCAGAAACTATAAGCATAACTTCCTGCTTGTATCATCTTGATACTTTCTTTGTCTTTGGTCGCAAATGCAGTGTAATGATTGGCTAAACTTTTAGATAATTGAATACCTGGATTTTTACTATCTAATCCTAAATTAGAAAAAATACTTTTCTTTCTTAAATAACTAATTTCTTTCAGTAAGATTCTTTTAAAAACTTCTACACTATGAAGATCTTCTAACTGATAAATTTCTTGAATAGAAAAAATTGAGTAATCTATACATAAAATATGCCATTTATTCTCATATTGAATTAGCATGAGAGTATCTGCTTTTAAAAATTCTCCTGTCTTTTTGTATTGATCAATATGTTCAACATCTTTTAACTGAGAAATAACTGCTTTATATCCCTCTATTTCTCCTTTATTATTATAAGTTCCTAAACTATTATCACCATGAAAATAACACTGATAATAGAGAATTTCTAAATCTTTATAATTACGTTTTTTAACAGGAATGGCCTCCAGGTACTCTTGGCACAAATTAAGTCCTGACAAAAAAGATTTTTGTAAGAAAAAAAGTACCCACTTTTTAATAATCTTTCGATCTGACTCATTCATAACTCCTTCACTATCAGCTATTTTTTTGATGATTTTAGAGAACTTTAGCTGTTGCAAATCTTGAGAGTATAAGTCACCAAAGCTATTTTTAATGTTGTTTTGTTTGATATAAGTGAGTAATCCGATATTAAATCCAACCTCAAACAAAAAACCTAACTTTTCTCCTAACTTTGACATGATTCTGTTTCCTCATTATCTGGGTTAATGTTTAAAAATCTTCTCACTTCTGTCAAAAAGGCAAGACAATTAAAGTCAATGTTGCTATTACTATGTTTAAATATTGATAATGCACCGACAGATTTTTCCCCAATTATTTGTTCATAAGGGTCTAATTTTAAATTTATTTTTCCCGATGCTGCTTCATATCGAGAAAAGTGGAACAGAGTTAAATAATTGAAGAGATCATTTTTAAGTTTACCATCATCTATTAATCCTGTGTGAATATCTGTCTCATGTTCAATTTCATCATAAATATTTAAGAACGTTGTATAGGATATGACTCCATTATAATATTTTTCTCCCCCTGGAACTGTCATACCATTAAACAAGTTAAAAAATACAATTGATTTTTGACTAGAATCTTTAATATCCTTAACTAATTGTGTTAATTCTGAAACATCTTGAATATAAAGTGAAGTTACCTTGGGTTCTTGAAGTTTGAGGACATAATATTTATCAAAGAAAACGGGATAAATTTTTATATCTTTTCTGTCTCTCTTTAAACCTTGAATAATATCAGGAGACATAAAAAATAACTCTCTATCTGTTCCTGTGATATTGACATAATTAGAGTAAGGAGATTTAGCAATATATAAAAAGTGACGATATCCTTTATTATAAAGTTCATTTACTTTATCAAAAAGAACATCGGGATACTTATGGATCTTTTCACTACCATAATTACTAGAAAATGTTCCCTGATTATACAGTCGAATAGTATTATCTGGTTGACGATATAGACAAATAACCTCTCCCATCATATTAGAAATTTTGTAACCATTTTTATACGGGCGATCGCATTCTCGACTACAAACAACAATAATCGCTAATTTATCTAACTGAGGAGTATAATTATTAAACTTAAATACTTTAGGGATAATAGAATAAAGAGAACTTAAACTATTCTTTATTTTATATTGTTTCAGAGCTTTAACATTAATTCCTTGAGTGCTAAAACGGTTCTTTTCATTTAAAAGATGGGATAATATATAAGAAAAAGAGCGCATAAATGTTTCTTCTGGTGAAGCATCATCTTTTGTCGTTAAATGAAAACGTAATAAAGAGATAAATAACTGAGGTTTGTAGTCATCAAGTAAAGATTTAAGGCTAAGATAGGTTAATAAGGAAAAAGTTAGTTGATAACAAAAAGCATTATTGTTATCTAGTTTATTAAAAATGTTTTGTTTAAGACGTTGATAGTTATAAGAAAAATAAATAATATTGTTTGTCAGACAAATCTGTTGGAAAATTTGATTACATTTATTTTCTTGGGGAAATAAAAGAATAGGTATAGTTTTTATTCCTCGTAAATCATAATTCATGCTAAATTTTTGCTCTTCTTCAGTAGGAAAGTATTGAATATCATTGATTTTTATATCAACGGCAAGACTACATAGGGACTGAGGATTAACAGGAGAATCATTAACTGAAATATATTTTAAAGCTTGCTTAATGTTTAAGATTGGTTTAAATAAGCTAATGGTGTTTTCAATATTGTCAATATCGTTTTCCAAAATTGCCGTACTAACACTAATCTTAAGTGGGTATGTTTGAGAATTAAATATTTTTTTATCTTTCATAAACTTTATTAAAAGAACTTTAAGTCTGTCAATTTTAACTGAAACATTATAAAGTTTAAATCCTTCTATTATATCTAGAAATAAACTTTTTTTGTCTAGATCATTAGCATTTTTTAAAATAGGCAAAATAACTTGTTCAAAGTATATTATTGGATTATAATTTAATTCTGAAGATCGATCATACTTATCGTCTAAAGGATTACTACGAGAATTAAAAACCAAACAATATAAAAAGACAATTCTTAAGACTTTTTTGATTAATCTTTCTTTCTCAATCTCGTTATCAAGTTTTGCTTTATTTTCTTTAGTATCTAGATCAAGATGACTAAGATGATAGTCAAAAGAATTCATACCTCCAGCAGTTTGTACTTGTCCATTTAATTTTAGTTTAAGTCCATAGATAAACTCTTGTTTCTCCTGTTCATGATCATTAATTTCTCCTAAATAACCTTCTATTTGAGGAATAATTGGTAACTTATCAAAAGCATAGGAATTATTAAAAAACTCTTGATAATCAACTTCTACCCCTTGATAATACACTTTATAATAATTATCAGGTTTATTTTCATCATTAATATACTGTTCTATGATCTTAAGTCTTCTAATTAAATCTTTAAGATAAATAGCATTTTCTTCATGTTTAACTTGTTTGTATAAAAATTCTAAATATTTAATACTTGCTGTTTTTTTGAGTTTACCTAAAGCTTCTTCTGTCATCAGTTTTTTCAGTAAAAAAATATGATTACCTTCTTGTTCTTGATTCTCAAATAGTCCATCTAAAATATCTTGTAAAGTTTCTCTTTCATCCTCATTAAATCGCTCTTCGTTGTTAATATAATTTTGTAGACTGTTTTTTAACTCAGTGACAAAAATCGTTGGTTTTTTGATAGTTATTGTCAATTTATGCAACCTTAATAATGGAGAGGTAGTTAAATTATCTTTAGGAAGTGTTAACCGTTGCTTTTGTAAATTTGTATATTGTTTTTCAAAAGGGTAATTAAAGCTGATTTCTTTTTTATTTATTGTTTCACTAAACTTTTGCTCTGTAACTTTTAAATTTGTTAAAGGCGTTGCTATGATATTTATATACTCTTGAATTGATAATGTTTGATTTTCTTGTTTGGGTAAAGCTTCTTCTAATAAAAATTTTACCCTATCTTGAATAGTATGAAGTTGCTCACTAAATTGAGTTTCTAAACCTTTTAAAAAGTTAATAGAAGCACATTTTGTCCCAGAAGTTCTTCCCGTAAAAAGACTTTCAATAGGTAAGCAAGCAACTTGATAAGCAATTTCATCAACATTCATTAGAAGTCGTTTACCGTCATCAGACACTTGAAAAAGTTCCTCAGATTTATCACTTTGTAACACTTCAATAATCTTGTTTAAGATATCACTATAATTTAATTTAACTAAATTGTTACCATCTTCTCTCAAATTACTTCCAGAATTTGTCATTTTTTTGTAACCAATATGTAAATAAACAATAATCTTTCATCACCCATTAATAAGTTTATGGATCACGCTATAGTTATAGTACCCAAAATTGAAGCTAAAATTATCATCAGAATGTCAAGATTTATAACGATTGAGAACATCAAGAACAAAAAATCGTCTAAATGTGATCTAAAAAAATATCTATTAATCGATATACCTTGACTAATTGACACTAGGAATGTTATAGTTCTGCCCTAATTACCTTATCCTCCAAAGCCTATGCAACCTATTGATTATCTCATTATCTTATTTTACTTAATTATGACTCTGATTATTGGCTTTATGCCCCTTTTATTTCGCAAAAGAAAAGATATTAGTTATTTCTTGTTTAATAAAAAAGATATTCCTGGTTTATGGCATTCACTACGCACAAATGATGATCAACAAAGTTTAGAAGACTATCACTTAGGAAACTTCCCCTGGTGGGCGTTAGGGGCTTCAGGAATGGCTTCTAATGTGGATATTGCCGGAACAATGGTTATTGCTGCCCTGGTTTATGCTTTGGGAACTCAAGGCTTCTTTATTGAAATTCGGGGTGGAATTGTGCTAATCATGGCATTTTTAATGATTTTCATGGGAAAATGGACGAGAAGGGCTGTTATTACTGAAAATGGAGAAGAAAGACGAGTAATGACGACGGCAGAATGGATGATTTTCCGCTTTGGAAAAGGCAAAGGGGGAGATTTTGCTCGTCTTATTAGTGCCGTTTCTAATATAGTATTTTCTATTGGGGCAATGAGTTATTTTTCCATTGGTGGCGGTAAATTTATCGGAACTTTAATGGGAATTGATGATCGTTTTGCTTCCATATTATTAGTGGTTTTAGCTGCAGTTTATACCATTGCTAGTGGCTTTAGTGGAGTAATTTGGACAGATGTTTTTCAAGGTTTATTAATCCTTGTTGCTGTGATTTATATTTCTTGGTTATCTTGGACAACTGTGACACTACCTGAGACATTTTCTGTATCAATTCCTAATGGTGACAGTTTCATTATTAAAAATTGGAATTTTGCAGATTGGAGTCATATTTATCCACCTTTTACCGCAGATTTACCAGGAGATTATGCTATTTTTAATTTGTTTGGTGGTGTCATTTCGTTTTACCTGTTAAAAACAGTTATTGAAGGCTGTAGTGGGGCAGGTGGATATATGGCACAACGATATTTTGCTGCGAAAGATGAAAAAGCAACGGCATTTTTATCCCTGTTTTGGATTATTTCTATGTCCTTTCGTTGGCCCCTAATTGCTGCTTTTGCTATGTTAGGTATTCACTATGGTTTAACCCATAGTTCGCCTATTACTGACCCTGAATTAATCTTACCTATTGTTATAAACACCTATGTTCCCACAGGTTTAAAAGGATTATTAGTGGCTTGTTTTATGGCAGCAGCGATGTCAACCTTTTCCTCAATTATTAATGCGAGTGCTGCTTATTGGACAAAAGATATTTATGAACCTTATGTCCTCAAAAATAATCCCTCTCGACGTAATCAAATGTCCCTTGAAGAACAGAATCAAAAATTAGTTTTTCAAAGTCGTTTAGCTTCTCTTTTAATTGTTGCTACTGGATTAGTTTTTAGCTTTAATTTGAGTAATATTAATGAAATTTGGGGTTGGTTATCTTTGGGGTTAGGAGTTGGATTAGGAATTCCTTTATTATTACGCTGGTATTGGTGGGAATTTAATGGTTATGGGTTTGCTTGGGGTACATTAGGAGGAATGATAGCAGCTATCCTTACTAAAGCGGTTATTTTACCCTTAACAAATAATCTTCAAAATCAAGAATATATTCTCTTTTTTGTCCCGGCTATTTTTTCTTTATTAGGTTGTATTATTGGCACTTATGCTACACCTGAAGAACATAAAACTGATAAAAAAGTTGTAGAAAATTTTTATAATATAACGAAACCTTTTGGCTTCTGGGGAGAATTTAGTAAAGGTTTAACGAGAGAGCATAAATTTGATATCATATCCACATTTATTGCTGTTCCTTGGCAATTATGTATGTTCTTGCTAGGAATGATGATTATGATGAAGAATTGGGAAAATATTAAAATCTTAAGTTTAGTATTTTTCTTGTTATCCATTGCCTTGTATTTTACTTGGTTAAGTCCTATCATCAAACAATCATTAAAAGATAACAAAAAAGAAAAATTGAAGGAGATTGAGAAAATTTCTTCCTAACCTTTACTGACTTATTGATTAAAATTACTTCCGTATAAAGACTCTAGACTAGATAAACTAAGCCTGGCGACCCAGGCTTTTTAATTTGAATTTTGTTAGAATAATAATATGGAAATGCTATAGATTTATTGACAAGAGGAACAATATGCGTTATAAAGTCACCCTAAAAAAGACCGATGAAGGATATGCTATTTGGTGTCCAAACTTGCCTGGATGTTGTTCTCAAGGAGAAACAAAAGAAGAAGCTTTAAACAATATTAAAGATGCAATAGAATCGTACTTGTTTGTTCAGGAACAGCTTAAACAAGATGAAGAGTCTTGTTATGTAGAAGTTGAAGTTAATTATCCCTAAATTATCAGGAATTAATCATCAACGGGCAATTAAAGCATTTGAAAAAGCAGAATTTTATCTGGCCAGACAAGGTAAACATATTACCATGACAGATGGAGAAAAGATCATTACAATTCCTAGAGCAAATCCCATTAATGCCTATACAATGGGAACAATTATAAAAGGGCCAGGTATGACAATTGAAGAATTCAAAAAACTTTTATAATTAATAAAATATTGCTGAAAGCCTATTTTTTAGAACTTTAGACTTAATCTATTATAATCTGAATAAGGATAACGACAGACACCCCTATTTTGATCGTCCATGACTGCAAATATACCCGAATTACCGCCTCAATACGACCCCAAAACTACCGAAACCAAATGGCAAACCGCTTGGGAAACCCATCAAGTCTTTAAAGCGGATAATAGCCACAATGGGAAAACGTTCTGTATTGTTATCCCACCCCCCAACGTTACGGGAAGTTTGCACATGGGTCATGCTTTTGAAGATTGTCTCATGGATGTGCTAGTACGATATCATCGGATGGATGGCTATAATACCCTCTGTCTCCCCGGAACTGACCATGCGAGTATTGCAGTTCATACAATTCTTGATAGACAGTTAAAAGCAGAAGGCAAAACCCGTTATGATATTGGACGGGAAAAATTCTTAGAAAAAGCTTGGCAATGGAAGGAAGAATCTGGCGGTACAATTGTTAATCAGTTAAAGCGGATGGGTCTATCTGCGGACTGGTCACGGGAACGATTTACTCTCGATGAAGGGTTATCAAAAGCTGTTAGAACTGCCTTTGTAAAACTCTATGAAGCAGGATTAATTTATCGTGGTAATTATTTAGTAAACTGGTGTCCCGCTTCTTTATCAGCAGTCTCAGATTTAGAAGTTGAAAGTAAAGAAGTTGATGGACATTTATGGCATTTTCGTTATCCCTTAACTGATGGTAGTGGTTCTGTAGAAGTAGCAACAACTCGACCTGAAACTATGTTAGGAGATACAGGAGTAGCGGTTAATCCTAATGATAAACGATACCAAAAATTAATCGGTAAAACCGTTACTTTACCAATTGTAGGGCGAGAAATTCCTATCTTTGGTGATGAATTAGTTGACCCTGAATTTGGGACTGGTTGTGTGAAAGTTACACCGGCCCATGACCCCAATGATTTTGAGATGGGAAATCGTCATAATTTGCCCTTTATTAATATTATGAATAAGGACGGCACTTTAAACGGAAATGCAGGAATTTTTGCTGGACAAGACCGTTATATTGCTCGTACAAATGTTGTTAAAAAGTTAGAAGAAGATGGTTATTTAATTAAAGTTGAAGAATATCGTCATGCTGTCCCTTATAGTGATAGAGGAAAAGTTCCCGTTGAACCCTTATTATCAACTCAATGGTTTGTAAAAATTGACCCCCTTTCTCAAAAAGCATTAAAGTTTTTAGACGAACAAAATTCTCCTCGATTTGTGCCGGAACGTTGGACAAAAGTATATCGAGATTGGCTAATTAAATTAAAAGATTGGTGTATTTCTCGTCAATTATGGTGGGGTCATCAAATTCCTGCTTGGTATGTCATCAGTGAAACTAACAACACAATTACCGATCATACACCGTTTATTGTGGCAGATAATGAAACAGAAGCCCTAGAAAAAGCCCAACAAAAATACGGCAAAAATGTTAAATTAGAACAAGATCCCGATGTCTTAGATACTTGGTTTTCTTCCGGTTTGTGGCCCTTTTCAACTTTAGGATGGCCCGAAAATACAGAAGACTTTAAAACTTATTATCCCACCAGTACCCTAGTAACAGGATTTGATATTATCTTCTTTTGGGTAGCCAGAATGACCATGATGGCCGGATATTTTACCGATCAAATGCCTTTCCAAGATGTCTATATTCATGGGTTGGTGCGGGATGAAAACGGCAAAAAAATGTCCAAATCTGCTAATAATGGGATTGATCCTTTAATATTAGTGTCTAAGTATGGAACCGATGCCTTACGTTATACTTTAATTAAGGAAGTAGCAGGGGCCGGACAAGATATTAGCTTACAATATGATCGCCAAACAGATGAATCTGAATCTGTCGAAGCTTCCCGAAATTTTGCCAATAAACTGTGGAATGCTGCTCGGTTTGTTATGATGAATTTGAAAGGAGAAACCCCCCAAACTTTGGGAACACCAGATTTAGAGCAATTAGAATTATGCGATCGCTGGTTACTTTCCCGTTATTATCAAGTGGTAAAACAAACCAGACAAGATATTGAAACTTATGGCTTAGGAGAAGCAGCTAAAGGACTTTATGAATTCATTTGGGGAGATTTTTGTGATTGGTATATTGAACTGGTAAAATCTCGTTTATGGCAAGATATACCATCCCGTAAAGTTGCTCAACAAACCTTAGCTTATGTGTTAGATGGTACACTAAAGTTACTCCATCCCTTTATGCCTCATATTACCGAAGAAATTTGGCAAACCCTCACCCAAACTACAGATAAATTTATTGCGTTACAATGTTATCCAGTAGTTGATGAAACTTTAATTAATCCAGAATTAGAAGTATCATTTAGTCAACTATTTGAGACTATTCGTACTGTACGTAACCTGCGGGCCGAAGCGGACATCAAACCAGGAGTCAAGGTTTCAGTAATATTACAGAGTGAAAATGAACAAGAACGGTTGATCCTAGAATCCGGTCAAGATTACATAAAAGACTTAGGAAAAGTGGAAAAATTAACCATTACCTCCCAATTAGAAAAAGAGACGGAACAAGTAATTGCCGGAGTCGTCGGAACCATACAGGCGTTAATTCCTCTGTCGGGTGTTGTAGATATTGCCAGTTTACAGGCTAAACTAGAGAAGAAATTGAGTAAAATTGAAGCAGAGGTAAAAGCCTTAAGCGGTCGCCTAAACAACCCTGGTTTTGTTAATAAAGCCCCCCAAGAGGTTGTTCAAAGTGTAAGGGATACCTTAGCAGAGGCGCAAAAACAAGCTGAAATTTTACGGGAACGTCTGCAACGTCTGAAATAATAACTAAAGCCACCCCTGAATTCTTTATTTGCTATGTTGCACTTGGCTCAAGTTAAAAAGAATCCGACTTCAGGCGAGAGGGAACTTCAGTTGCTGGCACGCCAAAAGTCTCAATATCTCTGGGATGTGAGTTACTCGCAGATGAGTGACTCACCCATTATCTCCCGTGAAGCGGCAATCGCTTTAGGAGAGGGAGTTTTAGTGTTAATTGAACTAGAAGAAAATCAGCAAATAGTAAAAATTTATGAAGCAAAAGATTGGATTATTAGTTTAATTGATACTTATCTAACCAATGAAGTGATTACACCCGAATGGGTAAAACAAGAACAGGAAAGAATTGAACAATGGCGACAAGAAATGACAGCTAAAAGTCTCGATTTAACTCGTCGTCAATTAGAATTAGAAACCCATACAGAACAAATTCAAGAATTAGAAACTAAGTTAAAACAGGAACGGGAAGAATTAGAAAGTCGTTGGGAAAAACTAAAAGCATTAGAAGATGAGTCTGAATAAGTTTAATTCGGATAAATTAAATATTGATGAGGTCAAAGAACAGGGAAGTCGAACTCAGCTTTATTAATGAGAACTTTGTATTTTACTTAGGTGTGGAGTGTTTGGGTCGTCACTCCACAAAGTAATTTAGAGAGATTTTTTAATTCCTAGCCCCTTAATAATCAGTTTCTCTGTGAGTCAGTGCGACGGTATTGTTCACAAAAGGATTAGACAAAGAAGCGGTTTGAATCTTGTGAAATAAGGCCCCAAAACCACTCAGAAAAATAAGGATAGCCACACTGTTGATAATAGTTGTAAGTTTCATGAGGATTTTATATTTGAAGTTCTTCTTTATTAAGTTAATAGTTAGATGTGTCTTTTTCATGTCATTGTCTTGACACTTTCAATGATTGACTCCCCTTGTTTAATCGATTTGTTTGTGCGGATGCTCAAAAAGATGTTATGATGGGAATCGAGCATTAAAGATCGGTACAAGAGTAAGTTATATAATTGACAGATTTTTCCGTTAAGTATTGGTACGTTTCTCTCCGAAATCTCAATCTCCACAATTCAAATAGCAATAGAGACAATTTATGTCAATTTATGTAGGAAACCTCTCTTATGAGGTAACAGAAGCTGAGCTTGGTTCTGTCTTTGCAGAATATGGTTCAGTCAAGCGAGTTCATGTCCCCACAGACAGAGAAACAGGTCGTGCGAGAGGATTTGCCTTTGTGGAAATGGACACACCAGCGCAAGAATCTACCGCCATTGAGACCCTTGATGGTGCTGAGTGGATGGGACGTTCAATGAAAGTGAATCAAGCTCGTCCCCGCGAAGAAGGCGGTCGTGGTCAAAGAAATAGCTTTAATTAACGCATGATTGAATATTAGAATCAAAAAATACAAGAGATTCATCCGTTTTGGGTGAGTCTTCTTTTTTTGAGATTACCAAGTATTTGAAATTTGTTATAATCTAGCTACCTTAACATCAAAAATTAAACCCGATGGAATCTCTAATTAACGAAAAAAAAACTAAAGAACTTCTCACCGAGATTTTAATAGAAATGATGCAATCTAAACGAGAAGTATTTTATGAAATTGTTTTAGAAGCCTTAGAAGAAATTGGTCTAGGGAATGCTATCGTTGAGGGAAGAAAGAATGAATTTGTATCTGAAGACGAAGTTCTGGCAATTCTTGATGGTCAAGTAGAATGAATGTCCGATTTGAGTCCAAATTTGCTAAAGACTTAAAAACGATTGCAAAAGCTATTATTGAAAATTAAAAATATTATTAGTGAATGAACTTGTTTTCGTACGTTTTTTACATAGAAAAGAAATTTATTGATTTTTTCCCTAATATTGTTAGTTGAGACAGTCTCCTCACCCCATTACCCTCCACCGAAAGTGCGCGTAGCGACCACCTCATCACATTCGCGTTGCGTGACTTCATGACGATAACGAAACATTTCTTTAAGACGAGAATCTACCCACCATCCTATTAAAAATTCTACGATCAATCCTCCAGGGATTTCATATTCTATTTTATCCGTTAAACGAGTTTGCCCATTTTCATTGACAAATTCATGACGATGTACCCATGATTCCATGGGGCCAATTTCTTGACGATCCACAAATAAATAAGGTGGGTTACACTCAATATGATGGGCTAACCAACGAATAGGAATAAACCCTAACCATAAACGAAATTCGGAGATTGCCCCGACTCCTAAACCCCCTTCTCTTTTGATGATTTGTACAGGTTGCCAAGGAGGTGTTAATAAAACTAAAATATCTGATCTTTCATGAAATTGCCAAACGGTTTCAATCGGTGCATTAATGAGAGTTGTATATTGGAAAGTCAGCATATTACTTAATATCTATTCAATTTACTTAAACCTTGGGGTTCTCCCGATATCTTAGTATAAAATGTATGTCGGAGCTACAATCTTTAACCCACATTCCGCACTTCAAAAAAGTAGTATTAAATACTACAGTCTTTTCTAATTTGTTCTAAGTATAATTGCTTAAAGAAGATGAGGCAAAAAGATGAGATAATTGTTTGAGTTATCCACCATAAAGAAAAACGAAAAAGTGTCTTATCTAGAAGAAATAGAAGTTAAAAATATAGACCATTTAGGCATAGTAGCCGGATTAATTGATGAAATAGGAATAGTCAAAATAATCAATAATAAATTAGGAATAGATGTCAGAGAAAAAATCTCAGCAGGCACGGTAGTTAAGTCCATTCTCATCAATGGACTAGGATTTGTCTCAAGACCCCTATATTTATTTAGCCAATTTTTTGAAGATAAAGCCGTCGAAAAATTATTAGGAGAAGGAATAGAACCTAATTATATAAATGATGATAAAATTGGGAGAGTCATGGATGAATTATATAAATATGGACTAAATAATCTCTTTATAGAAGTTATCTTAGAAGTTATAAATAAATTTGAAATAGAGATTAAATATTCCCATTTAGATGCCACATCATTCCATCTAGATGGAGAATATAAAAGTGAAGAAAAATACGAGAAAGAGCAAGAAGAAAAGATTATAAAAGAAAGACCAATTTTTATTAAGAAAGGATACTCTCGTGACCATCGACCAGACTTAAAACAATGCGTTTTAGACTTAATAACAACCCAAGATGGAGACTTACCCTTATTTGTCAGAGTTGGAGATGGAAATGAGGCTGACAAAGCCGTATTTGGAAAAATCTTAGTAGAATTTAAAAAACAAATAGAGTTTGACAGTATCATGGTCTGTGATAGTGCTTTATATAGTCAAGAAAATCTCAAACTAATCCAACATTTAAAATGGATAACTAGGGTTCCAATGACCCTCAAAAAAGCGAAAGAATTAATACAAAATGTAGAAATAGAAGAAATAACAGATGACGAAAAAAAGAAAAGAAGTCACCTACATTTAGAAGGTTATACTTGGAAAGAGGAAATAGTAACTTATGGTGGAATCAAGCAAACTTGGTTAATAGTATCAAGTGAAAAAAGACAAAAAAGTGACTTAGAGAAACTAGAAAAACAACTCAAACAAGAAGAAGATAAATGCCAAAAACTTCTTAAACAATTACAATCTGAAGAATTTGAGCATCCCCAATCTGCTAGATATAAATTAAAAGCCATTAACAAAAAACTGAGATTTTTTGAAATAATAGAAGTTGAACTTATTGAAGCTTGCTCTAAGAAAAATGAAACGATTTATAAAATTGTTGGTCTGGCTCAGAAAAATAATGAAGAGATAGCTAAAAGAACTAAAGAATCAGGGAGATTTATTTTAGCGACTAACTTAGTAGAGGAAAATAAATTAGAGCCGACTGAAATTCTCATAACTTATAAAAATCAGCAATCTTCTGAAAGAGGATTTCGATTCTTGAAAGATCCTTTATTTTTTGCCGATAGTTTTTTTGTCGAGAAACCGGAAAGAATAGAGACAATGTTATTTTTGATGTCTTTCTGTTTGCTCCTGTATAACTTGGGACAAAGAGAACTAAGAAAGTGTTTAAAAAGAGCCAAGGTAGGAGTCAAAAATCAAGTTGGTAAATTAACAGAGCGTCCTACATTGAGATGGATGTTTCAATGTTTCCAAGGGATTCATTTTGTAATTTTAAACGAAGTAAAACAGATTGTTAATTTAACGGAAGAAAGACGTTTTATTTTAAGTTGTTTGCCCGCATCTTGTCAAAAATATTATCTATAATTTTAAGCAAATACAACAAAAAGAATAAATCGATAAGAGTTGAATAATATTCACAGAGGAGGGGAAATACTCCTCTGTTTGTGGTGACTTCTTCTAATTTTCAACGAGTTAAAATATTCTAAATTTGATAAGTTCACCCAAACATCTGATGGATTGAGAATTTTTCTTTATTCCATCTGAATTTTTTGCCTTTTCAAAGCTCTGTATTTTTTAATACTACATTTTGAAGTGCGGAATCTAAGTTTAACATCCTGGGTTACGACGCGGACAAAAACTTATTAGTTTTCCGGTCAAAATTGTTGCCGCGTCTAATCCACCCTACGAATCATAAGCTTTACTTATCACCACTTAAACAAAATTAATTACACATAGCAGGGCGGATTGATCTAGTTTTTTCGTGAGAATCATGGATTTATATTTATTAGGCTATCCCAGTGTTTTAAATTATGATGGTTCTTGGAATCAATGGAGTCATCTTCAAAATTGAAGATAGTGCATTAATTGAGCTATAATTTGCCCGTCTAAGGTTAATCGTTTTTGGAAATCTACTAAGTTCTTATAATTACCATTTTCTTGACGATTATTAACAATTTTTTGGGCTAAGATTATATCAATTAAGAAAATTGATTCTAATTGTTCTATCGTAGCTGTATTAGGATTAATTCGTTGAGGAGTCAGCAAACTATCAGGATCATAGTAACAAAAGGAAAGAAGGGGAACTAAAGGATTAAGAGGTTGTACAGAAATACTTAATGCGGCGGCTACGTCTTCAATACAGAGTAATTCTACACCTATTCTTACCAAGTTAACTAATGTTCTGGCTTGATGAATAGAAATTCCTGGTAATCTCAACCAATCATCAATAGTGGCTTGATTTACTTCAATTTTAACCCCTAATTCTGCCGCGATCTCTATTTCTTCTAAGGAACAAAAACGATAATAGGGATCATTAAGAATTCGCTGACGAATAGCTTGTCGTTGGGGATTAAGTTTTTTAGTCCAAGCAGAAAATGTCATGAGTTTTAAGCAATGCGATCGAGTAGTTGACGGCGTTTTTGTTCAAATTCATAATCAGAAACTAACCCTTCTTCTCGTAAGCGATCTAATTCTCGTAAACCCTCGGCGATCGCCCCAACTTGTATAGGTTGACTGGTGTTAATATTGAGAAGATTCGGTTGAAGATTAACCCCATTAAATTGAGCGTTAAACTGTTGTTCTCCTTGTACAAAATACCACACAGCATCAATCGCACAAGCAATACGAGGAATGGGAGTATTCCATAAAAGAAAATAGATTACCCCCCAAATGGGTTGTCCGAGGTAAAATTTATGGATTCCTGCGATCGGCCAAGGGATAACCGTACAAATTAAGGCCAGTATTATCCCCATTTTACGGTTTTTTGGCTGAGTGATTAGCTTTTCTACGGATGACATCAGGTTTGAATCTAAAAGTGGGGTTGAGGATTTAAAATCTACTTTACCGTCTTTGACTCTTTTGAGCATGAGGTGTTCCAAACCTATAACTTTAATTGAGTAATACCATGTTTCCCAAACATGAGGGTGTTGGGTTTCGTCACCTCAACCCAACCTACATCTGTTGATCTCTATCTCCTTTGTTAATACGGAAAACCGTAGTTCCCCTAAGCTTTCAACTGATTTACAATACAATTAAGGGCTGTTTTTAAGCAGATAGTTCCTTAATATTACATCGCAAAAAAAGGAAGATAATCATGGGATTTTTTGATTCAGAAGTTGTTCAACAAGAAGCAAAAAAATTATTTGAAGACTATCAATCTCTGATGCAATTAGGAGGAGAATATGGTAAATTCGATCGACAAGGAAAACAAATTTTTATTGACAAAATGGAAGAACTTATGGATCGTTATAAAATTTTCATGAAACGCTTTGAGTTATCTGAAGATTTTATGGCTCAAATGACGGTTCAACAACTCAAAACTCAATTGAGTCAATTTGGAATTACTCCTCAACAAATGTTTGATCAGATGAATGTAACTCTAGAAAGAATGAAATCTGAAATACAATAAATCAGGGAATTAAAATCTAATAATAAAAATCTTTTTAATAAACAATTATGTACGATTTTGTCATTATTGGTGGAGGAATTGTTGGCCTGTCTACTGGGATGGCTTTAGGGAAACAATATCCTCAAGCTTCTGTTGTCATTCTGGAAAAAGAAACGGGTGTCGCTTATCATCAAACAGGACACAATAGCGGGGTTATTCATTCGGGTATTTATTATAAACCAGGTAGTTTTAAAGCAAAATTTACCCGTGCTGGTAGTCAGTCTATGGTAGAATTTTGCCAAAAATATGATATTCCTCATGATGTTTGTGGTAAGGTCATTGTTGCCACTCAAGAAAAAGAATTACCCTTATTAGATAATCTCTATCAACGAGGTCTAGAAAATGGCTTAAAAGTTCAGAAAATTACACCTGAACAAGTCAAAGAAAAAGAACCTTATGTTAGTTGTTTAGGAGGAATTTATGTCCCCACATCTGGTATTACCGATTATAAAAAAGTCTGTCAAAAATATGCTGAACTAATTGAATTACAAGGGGGAGAAATTCGTTTTAATACGAAAGTAACACAAATTATTGATACTCCACAAGGTAAAGTATTAGAAACAACTCAAGGAACTATTAATACTAATTTTGTCATTAATTGTGCCGGATTATATAGCGATCGCGTGGCTAAAATGGGAGGGGTTGACCCCCAAGCTAAAATCGTTCCCTTTCGCGGTGAATACTATCAATTAAAGCCAGAAAAACGATATTTTGTTAAAACACTCATTTATCCCGTTCCTAATCCCGAATTTCCCTTCTTAGGTGTACATTTTACTCGTATGATTGATGGTAGTATTCATGCGGGGCCAAATGCGGTTTTAAGTTTGAAAAGAGAAGGCTATAAAAAGACAGATTTTGATTTAAAAGAGTTCGTAGAAGTGATGACTTATCCTGGGTTTTGGAAGTTAGCCGTTAAACACGCTGATGAGGGCATTAAAGAGATAATTAGATCTTTTAGTAAAGCCGCATTTGTTAACAGTTTACAGCAATTAATTCCTGATGTTACAGCAGATGATATTATACCTTGTGAAGCTGGAGTAAGAGCGCAAGCTTTAAAGGCAGATGGTAAGTTAGTTGATGATTTTTTAATTATACAAGATAAACATGCCATGCACGTTTGTAATGCGCCTTCTCCTGCTGCTACTGCTTCCTTAGAAATTGGTAAATCTATTGTGTCACAAATTCCTCAATTAGTTTAGAAATGTAGCTAAACTAATATTTAATAAAAGGTTAAAGCCTTATCCTAAGGAACAGGTGAAGAAATGCGTCAGCTTTTAGGAACTGATCAACCTGCCGCAACTAAAAAACCTCAAATAACTCGAAAAAATATCAGTGAAATAGACGCATAATTTATGAAGATCTTAGTAAATGCTGATATTGAAACTTATTTATTGTTAGCTGTTCCGATTGATTCTGTAATTGATTGTGTGACCATAATGAAAGGTAAAATTGTTGATTTAATCAACAATCATACTAATGAGTTTTAACTAAAAATGGTTCCTACTAATAGTGACCATTCAGCTATGACAAGGTAAGTTAATAATTATTTTGATTTCATTACTACTTCTCTGTCCTAATGAGATTATTTTAACAAATAACAAACAAAACTTAATCAATATTTAATAGGTAGCGTTTATACTTTTCCTGGACTTTTATTACTTTTAATCTATGAGGAGTTCATGTTAAAATTTTCGTTTTGTTTAAAATATAGTCTAACTGCGACTTCATTGATTTTAGGCTCAATTTTTACCTCATCTAATGCTTTAGCAACTCAATTAGTTGGTAGGGCAGTTTTATCTGCTAATACTTTCGCACCTGGACCAACATCAGGACAATTTATTACTCCTAGTAATGGGTTTATTCCTCCTTTTGTTAACCAAGAACCCGTACAAGGATTTTCTTCTATTTTACCTGGACTTAAACCAAATACTTATCGCGTACTCGAAGATAATGGATTTGGAAGTAAAGCAAATTCTGCTGATTCTGTGCTGCGTTTTTATGGGGTTGAACTAGATTTTAATACGGGTCAAGTATTTGCCGCAAATTGGCAAACTGGAGACAGATTAGCTAGTTTTACTAATGAGAGTTTCTTACAATTAAATGATCGGGATAATAAAGCGGGATTTCTTATTGTTGCTGATTTAGTTAATTATCCTAATTCAGCGATTCCTGTTGATGCTAATATCAAAAATAATCGTTGGTTAACAGGGGCAGATTTTGATATTGAATCTTTCCGTCAAGCGTCTGATGGTACATTTTGGGTAGGAGATGAATTGGGGCCATTCTTATTACATTTTGGCAGCGAAGGACAACTTTTAAAAGCTCCTATATCCGTTCCTAATGTGTTAGGATTCGATGCAAATCCTTTTGTACAATCCCCTGATAATCCTAATCTAACAACGGCTAATTTAGGTCGTTCTAGAGGGTTTGAAGGACTGGCAATTAATCCTAGTGGTACTAAATTATATCCTCTTTTAGAAGGGCCATTAACCTCTGATTCTCAACGCGATCGCCTGTTAATTTATGAGTTTGATTTGACTACGGAACAATTTACCGGAAAGTCCTTTAATTATCGTTTGGAAGATACTTCACACGCTATTGGTGAATTAACTGCTATTAGTGACAATGAATTTATTGTCATTGAACGAGATGGAAGACAGGGCGATCCTAATAATCCTGCTTTTACTAATCCTGCACAGTTTAAACGTCTCTACAAAATTGATATTAATCAAGTAGATGGTAATGGATTTGTCAAGAAAGATTTATTAGTTGATCTGTTAAATATTGATGATCCTAATAATCTGGGAGGTAACGGAACCACGAACGGAATTTTTACCTTTCCTTTTGTAACTATTGAGTCAGTTTTACCCATTAATAAAAATACCTTGTTACTCGTTAATGATAATAATTTTCCTTTTAGTGTTGGTCGTACACCAGGACAAGCAGACAATAATGAATTTATTTTAGTTTCTGTCTCTGTTCCTGAATCAAGTTCATTGGTGGGATTATTATTATTAGGAGGTTTAGGATTATTTTTGATGATTAAACATCAAAGAAAGTCAGAATAAGGTTCTACCGGACTTACTATGCTAAATTAATAATGAATAAAAGGTTAAAGCCTTATTCTATAGAAACAAAGTCTGACGAACGCGGACAACCATTAAAGGTTGCGTAGGCAACCTTTGTTTGTATAGCTTAACTCTGAGCGAGTTAAAGTCTATTCTTTGTGATAATTTAGCATAACTTGTCCGGTAGAAGCAAAAACGTCCTCTTGCAATGACAGATTATTTACGCTTTTTCTACTGCTAGTTGAATTAATTGATCAACTAATTCAGGAAATTTAATTCCGCTTGCTTCCCAAAGTTGAGGATACATACTAAAAGCAGTAAACCCTGGTAAAGTATTAATTTCGTTGATAAATATTTCTTGAGTTGCTTCTACATAAAAAAAGTCTACCCTAGCTAATCCTGAAGCGTCAATTGCTTTAAATCCTTCAATAGCCATTTCTTGAATTTGAGTGATAATATTATCAGGAAGTTGGGCCGGAATATGTAACTGGGCCCGTCCATCCGTATATTTAGTTTCGTAGTCATAAAAATCACTATCATAAGTAATTTCGCCAATAACCGACGCTTTCGGGTTATCATTACCTAAAACCGCACATTCTACCTCTCTAGCAGTCACTCCCGTTTCAATAACAATGCGTCTATCATAACTGGCCGCACTATCTAAAGCACTTTCTAATTCTGAACGCGATCGCACTTTAGCAATACCCACCGATGACCCTAAATTAGCAGGTTTAACAAAACAAGGATAACCCAGAGATTGTTCAATATCATCACAAAGTTTCGGGAAAACACAAGCATTTGACCAGACCTGCGATCGCTCAATAAACTTATAATTAACTTGAGGTAATCCAACTTGTGCAAAGGCCGTTTTCATGGCAATTTTATCCATCCCCACAGATGACCCTAAGACCCCACTACCGACAAAAGGAACCCGCATTAAGGTTAATAACCCTTGTATTGTGCCATCTTCTCCATTAGGGCCATGAAGAATGGGAAACCAGACATCAACCGTCTTAACTTCTGGGGGAAAATCCCATAATTGTTGAGGGTTACTATCATCACAGACTAAAGGAGTTCCCGTCTCTAAAACCTGTTGTCCTACTTCTGAGGCTTGCCAAACCCCGTTTTTGGGGATATAAACGGGTAATACCTCATATTTGCTCTGATTATCCCCTGTTTGTAAAGCTGTAGCGATCGCCCTTGCAGAATTAATGGAAACTTCATGTTCTCCTGAACGTCCCCCAAACAATAACCCAACCCGTAACTTACTCATTTCGTCGTTCCTTTCCCGTTTTTGTTTTTGATGGTTCTACCGGACAAGTTATGTTAAATTATTACAAATAAAAGACCTTAACTCGCTCAGAGTTAAGCTATACAAACAAAGGTTGCCTACGCAACCTATAATGGCAGTCCACGAAGGTGGACTTCGTTTTTATAGGATAAGGCTTTAGCCTTTTATTAATTATTAGTTTAGCATAACTTGTCCGGTAAAACCAAATTTTCTCTGATAAAATCCTCGAACAATAAGCCCAAATTGTTCATTGTTCATTGTTGAAAGAAGGGAGTATTATTTTTGTAAAATATCTTCTACTGAGACACCATCTCCTTGATAACCAAAGTAAGATAAAGTAGCGGCAGCTTCAGCACGAGTGACAGTTTTTTTCGGTTGAAAAAGGGTTGTATAACCAAATACTCGGCGAACATTAGCTTTTTCTCCATTCTGAAAATCGGCGTATAAGGCTTGTAATGCTTTAGAATTAATTTTAGCGGTATCTTGAAATCCCCACGTTTCTTTAACCCCATCAATAGACGCTTTGGGCAATGCTTTACCTGTGTCTAAAGGAACTTTCCAGGTCATTAAATCTTCCCGCGTTAATGGGGCATCAGGACGAAAAACAGTAGTGCTAGTATCTCCTGTTAAACTAGAAGGAATTAAGCCCGCTTCAGCTAGGCCTTGAATTACCTCAAAATCTGAGTCTTTGGCAAGAACATCTCCAAAAGCAGGTTGAGCAGTTTTTAAGCCTAAACGAATTTGTTTTTCTGGGGCATTTTCATAAAATTTATTATGAGCATTTAGCAACCATTTAGCATAAGTTCGACGGCTAATAGGTCCATTAGGATTAAAAACATTATCGCCAGTTTTATCAGGGGTTAAAATGCCTAAACTGGCTAAATTTTGTACCGAAGAACGTAAAGGTTCAGGAACAGTATCGAGATCAGAAAAATTAACCACTTCCAGAGTAGAAGGGGAAAGATTAGGAGAAGATTTAACTGTTGATGGGGTTGAGTTTTTAACAGCTTGATATTCGAGAGTAAATTCTGTATTTGAGTCGGCAGAATTCAAAAAAGAAATTTTAATTTCTAGTCCATTTCCCTGAACAATTAAAGGTTTATCTTGTGGGTTAGATGAAAAAGGTTCTACAATTTTCCAGGGGGTTGACTGGAATTGTTGTTGATAAAAATCAGCGATCGCTTTGATAGAATCAGAAGATGACCAACGAGTCAGACCTTTTTCAGGTGTAAGACCTTCGGGATTTTCTTGCGAAGTGGCTTTAGGATAGATAGGAATAGTAGTGGGAAAATTATTAGGCAGTAGGGATGCAGAAGGGTTATTTGTTTCCGAATTAGGGGATAATTCAGGATTAGGGGCCAAACGACCCTCTAATTCTTTAGTGCCACTACAAGAACTTAATAAAGCCACTAAAGACCATAAAAAACCCCAACTCATTAAATTTTTCATCATCTATAAATTATGAATTATGAATTATGAATTATGAATTATGAATTTAAGTAGGTAGTCATAATTAAAGTCATAATAGAAAAGTTCGTATCTGAGTGCGTAACTCCTAGAATTATTCATTGTTAATTGTTCATTCTCCATGACCCATTGTTTATTAGACATCTCCAAAAGCCCAGATTTTACCTTGATGATACAAGGCTTTGAGGTTAAGTTCGGTCGATATCTATTATAATTCATAATTCATAATTCATAATTCATAATTCATAATTCATAATTCATAATTCATAATTCATAATTCATAATTCATAATTTATAATTTAATTAGCCTTTGCCGTTCGTTGATGTTCTAAAGCACCTTTGGGATAAACAAGACGTTGATGATGAAATTGCTGCCAAACTTTAACAAAAACTTCAGCAATAATGGGTAATTCCTCATATTTAATGCCACAATCACACAATTGCTCATCACGCCAACGGGCCTTAAAAATTTTCTGAATCATGCCTAAAGCCATTTCTGGAGTGGCTTCTTTTAAGGAACGTAAAGCAGCCTCACAACCATCAGCTAACATGACAATACCTGTTTCTCGTGACTGAGGGACAGGTCCATAATAACGAAATTCTTCTTCAGGAATGGGATTACTTCCTTTACGCTCAGCTTCTTGTTTAGCCTGATAATAAAAATAAGAAATCAGTAAAGTCCCTTGATGTTCAGGAATAAAATCGCGGATGACTCGTGGTAAACCATATTTATTAGCCATTTCTAAACCTTTACTTACGTGCTTTTTAATAATCTCTACACTTTGGAAAGGATCATTAATTTCATCATGTTTATTGGGGGCCCCCATCTGATTCTCAATAAAGCCCAAAGGGTCGTGCATTTTGCCAATATCATGATAAAGAGTTCCGGCTCTAACTAATTCTACATTACAGTGCAATTCTCGGGCCGCCGCTTCAGCCAAACAAGCTACAAATAAAGTATGTTGAAAGGTTCCAGGGGTTTCTGTCGCCAATCGTTGTAATAGAGGACAATTAGGGTTAGCTAATTCTACCAGACGAATAGGGGTAACTAAGTCAAAAATACGTTCTAAATAAGGAGAGATACCCAGGGCCATTACACTCCATAAAAATCCTGATAACCCATAAACCATGGCCCCCGGTAAGACAGCCGACCAAATGGTGGCGGCCACAGGTGCAACAATTAAATAACTAAAAAAGTAGAGGGTTCCTTGAATTAGGCCTACTCCTCCCCCAAGGCCAGCTAATTCATCCCGTGAGCGCAATTTCCCCGCGATTAAAGCGGCTAATAAACCTCCGGCAGTTCCCGCTATAATATAACTCCAATTAATTGTACTAGCCGCAAAGGTAGACAATCCACTTAAGAGAAGCACTTGGGTAATAGCTAAAGTTGGTCCATAAAAACTACTCGTAAGTAGACCCACCGCCGGTAAATTAGTATAGCCAAGATTAAAAATCGCTAACAGAGGGGTACTTAAACTCAATAGACATATGAGTAAATGATCTCGACGACGCATGGGACGATGAATGCGCCTTGTTACCACACAGAAGATGGTGATTGAGCCAGCCACTAGAATAGCAGAAACTCCTAACCCTAACCAATTGGTTCCCCGACGACTTAACCCAAAACTATCGAGGAGGACAAATTCTTCTTGGGTAATGGTTTTTCTGGCTTCGACAATGACATCTCCTGCTTTAATTTCTACAATAACAGGTTCTATGGCAAGAGCGGCTTGTTCGGCCCGTCGTTTGGTTTCTTCTTTATCGACGGTTAAATTATGTTGATTTTGCAAGATAGCCATCAATAATTCTGTGGCTGTTTCTTTTGCCGGAGAGGATAAAATTCCTTGTAGTTGAATGTTAAGAATATCTCTGTGAATATAGTCAGGCATTCCAGCCGGAATTCCTTGGGTCAAAATTCTTTGTAAGGTTTGTCTGAGAATAGGTTTGCTTTTTTTCCAGGTAGAATCATCTAAATTGAGGAAATCTAGGGTTAATTTTGGGGTCAGACCAGAGGTTTTAAAGGTAGAACTTTTGAGAATGGCACTAGCATAGTTATTACGGGACTGGTTAATTTTTGTTAATAGGATGTTAAAGTTGTCATCTGATGTTGTTTTACGATAATTATTGAGTTGTCTGAGGGCATTTTTTATGGTTGGTTGTAAATCTGAGCTATTCTTAGATAAGAGATCAGCCCCTTGATTGGTAGTTATTGCTTTAACAATCATTTGCCAATCTTGTTCAGGACAACTGCGTAAATATTGTTGAATGGATAAGGAAAGAACCCCAACATTAAAGAAAGGAAAAGGGGCTGTTTGAACTCGTAATAAGTCTATTTGATCGATCGCATTACTTAAGTTTAAAGTCAGTTGGTTCGTTAATTCCACATCTCGTTGTAATACTGGGATAACACCTGTACGGACTTCTTTACGTTTTTCTTCGGTGGTTTTGGGGTCTTGAAAGGTTCCGTCTTGGGGAGCTATGATAGTGATGGGAGAAACCGTTCCTACTGATAGTTGGGGTTGGTTGTAGAAGCGATAACCAATAACACTCGTAAGAGACACCACCGTTAACCCCCACATTAAAGGGGGATGAATTTTGCGGATGGGGACACAACCATGTAATTTTTCGAGCATATTAGGGGAATGATTCACTCTAATACTAGGTTTTTTCGCTGAAGGATTAACCGTTTTCAAGGGAAATTGATGACGATTTTGGTAATTTCGTCGCCATTTCTCCAGATGTTGCGTTAAAAATTCAAGTGTCTTCATTATGTGTGAGGTTAGGGAAACGCAAGAGTTTTTAAAGAGTTATCGATAAGTCCCTAAATTAAACTAGGGTATCTGTTAAACAGACGTAAACCTTATAAAAATAATATCAAGTTAATCTTTGATTTTTTAAGTACTTTAGTGCTTATCTAAAGCGATCGCGGATAATCTTAAATATTCTTTTTGAGAAATTAGTCTTTTGGTGGGGTATTTTTGACCAATTAAGGCCGACGTAATCTCATGGGTTTCCCACTCCTGATGAACTTGCTCTGGAGAATAAACACCCGCCCACTTTGCCCACAGTTGCTTTACTTGTTCCTGCATTGACGCTCCCTTGTCTGGGTCTGATATCCCTAACCGCCAATGCAAAGGAATTCCTTTGATTCCATTATAAGCACCTGCTAAGGCTCCTGTTAAGGCAGTGATTACCGCATCACCCGTTTGAGTGGCCCGCAATACTCCTAAGCGAAAGTCTTCTGGATTATTCCTAAAACAATACACTGATAAGAGCATTTTAAATTGTTCTGGAGTAACTTGTTGTTTAAAATAAGTCTTTACCTCCATTAAGGGGGTTCCTTGTGCTAAAAAGACGTTAATCTGTTGCCAGGGTTGATTATCTGTGGAGTTAGCTAAGCTTTTAACACTCAATAGTTGTCCTAATAATTCTGACCACAAAAGCATATCTTCTATTTTCTGCGAAGACAATTGTTCAAGATTAATTAAGGGTTGTAATTGTTCCCTTAGTAGGTAAGGTGTATCAAACAAAAACACAATTAAGGGCAGTATCCCTAAAGTTAGTTCTCCTGTCGGTAAGGACTTGTTTTTGCCGCTTTCTGAGGGTATAATCATTTGCCAGTCTTCTTGAGAGAGTTCTCCCCTTTCGATCAGACGTGCAGTTATTTTTTGCTGCATAATTAACCACCAAGCCTCATATTTTGGGTAATTTCCGAGTTTTCCTGCGATAAAACTCCCTATTAAAGTTCCTTGAAATTGTCTTAAGAGTCTGTTACCCATATCGGAGTTATGATAGTTTTGCAAAGATGAAATTTTACTTTAAAATTGAGAGCAGTTTATGAATTTTTTTAAAGTTTATCTTTTTATCAACAATGACCCAACTTCTAGAAAAATCTTTAGCCAGTCCTACCACTCTCATTGAACTGCTACACTTAAGGGCGACGACTACCCCTGATGGCCACGCTTACACCTTTCTCATTGATGGCAAAAAAGAAACTGCACCCTTGACCTATGGAGAATTAGAACGTCAGGCCAAAGCGATCGCCGCACTTTTACAACAATATCAGGTTAAAGGGGAACGGGCCCTACTTTTATATCCTCAAGGTTTAGAAGTTATTGCCGCGTTTTGTGGTTGTTTATACGCGGGAGTCATTGCTATTCCGGCTCCTCCTCCAGAGTCAGGCAGACTTAAACGTACTTTACCCAGATTACGATCTATTGTCAAAGATGCTAATGCTACTTTTGCCTTAACTACTGCCGCAATTTTAGACTTAATTGGCAATTTTCCTGACGAATTCCCAGAATTTGAGCAAATGCACTGGATCGATACTGCGACAGTTGATCTATCTTTGTCTGAAAAATGGCAAGATCCCAAAGTAGATAAAGATGCTTTAGCCTATCTTCAGTATACTTCTGGGTCTACTTCTACACCAAAAGGGGTGATGTTAAGTCATTTTAATTTAATGCACCATGCGGGCTATTTACAACAAGCTTGCGGTTATGATTCTAAGAGTATTACCACAACTTGGATGCCTTATTTTCATGATTATGGTTTAGTCGAAGGTATGATAGTTCCTCTCTACAATGGAACCCCCTGTTATTTAATGTCTCCTTTTGCCTTTATTAAGCGTCCTATTCAATGGCTACATAATATTACGAAATATGGCATAACTCACTCTCAAGCTCCTAATTTTGCCTATGATTTATGTATTCGTCGGGTTAAACCCAAAGATATCCCCCAACTTAATTTAAGCAGTTGGCAAGCAGCAGGAAATGCGGCTGAACCTATTAATCCAAAAGTAATGGTTAATTTTGTAGAAACCTTTTCTGATTGTGGGTTTAAATGGGAAACTTTTGCCCCTGCGTACGGGTTAGCAGAATATACTTTATTAGTATCTAGTAAACCCAAGGGAAGTCATCCAGTATTTGCTTGTCTTGATGCTACTTTTTTAGAACAAGATAAAATTGTGGAAGCTGATCCCGAAAAAGAGAAAGGGGTTCGTATTATGGCCAGTTGTGGTCAATTAGTTTGTCAGACAAAAGTAGCGATCGTTCGCCCTGATACTTTCACTCGTTGTGCAACTAATGAAGTAGGAGAAATTTGGGTATCTGATCCGAGTGTGGCACAAGGTTATTGGCAACGACAAGAGGAAACAGAAAATACGTTTCAAGCATATATTAAAGATACTCAAGAAGGGCCATTCTTAAGAACAGGAGATTTAGGGTTTCTTAAAGAGGGAGAACTTTATATTACGGGACGGATGAAGGATTTAATTATTATCAGGGGAACTAATCATTATCCCCAAGATATTGAATGGACTGTACAACATCTTAATCCGGTTTTTCGTTCTGATTATGGGGCAGCTTTTTCAGTGGATAATAATGGGGAAGAAGCTTTAGTTATTGTCCAGGAAATTGAAAGACGCAGTGGAGAATTAGAAGTTGAACAATTATTAGGAGATATTCGTCAAGAAATTGCTGAAGAACATGAAATTCAAACTTATGCTATTGTTTTAGCCAAATCGGGAACGGTTCTTAAAACAGCAAGTGGTAAAATTCAGCGTCGCGCTTGTCGTCAAAATTTTCTAAATGGCACTATAAATGTGGTGGGTATTTGGAGTGATAATGCTGAAATTATGACTAAATTTAATGTGTCTGATGACGAATAATTTTCATGGTAAACTTCACAATAGTAAGGTGGATAATGCCCATCTTACTATTTATTGAAGATCAAGAGTTTAAGCAAATAATCTGCATTAGTCTAGGTGAAAATTTTGAAGATAAGTGGTACAAACTTGTGGCAATTATTTTTTAGTAGATATAACAATAGCTTGTCATTATATCAATCTTAACCCATAATTAATAATTAAATAAAAGAGGGTTTAATAATATTAAACCCTTAGAGATTATCATGTTAATAATTAATTGATTCTAATATATTTATAAATCAACAGGTGCAATCATATTTTATAATGGGGTGAAATTCCGTCATTATTCTCATCACACAAAATGCCATGAAACACCTAAAATCTTTAATAGGACTGCTATTATCCTTTGCGATCGCTATTACTGTCATTGTTGCCCCTGCTGCTGCTACAGGAGTGTATGATCTTCCTGTATTAAATGCGGGATCATCTATTTGGGTAGTCGATCAAGCAGAGGCCATCAGTTTAGCTAATGAAAACAGCTTAAATAATAAGTTTAAAAAATTAGCAGAAAACACCGGAAACGAAATCAGATTTGTGGCCATTCGTCGTTTAGATTATGATCAAACTATCGACACTTTGACTGATAAAATATTCAGTAAATGGTATCCTACCCCAGAAGAACAAGCCAATCAAACATTATTAGTAGTCGACACTTTTACTAACAATACTGCTATGCGTCAAGGAGAAACAGTTAAAACCCTTTTAACCGATGATATTGCTAATAGTATCGTCACGGAAACTATAGGTTATACTTTACGGGATGGCGAACAATATAACAAAGCATTTTTAGCCGCCAGTGATCGCCTAGTTGCTATATTATCAGGAAATGCTGATCCTGGCCCCCCAGAAGCGAAAGAAATTAACATTGAAAGTACCTTTACAAGTGCGGAAGATACAGATGATAAAATTTCCACAATTTGGGTAGTTGTGTTGTTAGTTTTAGCTACTGCTATTCCCATGGCAACTTATTTTTGGTATGTTGGTTTACCAGGAAGATAACTTCGTAAATAGGACTTACGCAAGGACACTAAACGTAGTAGGATGTGTTCCCAACACATCTCACTATCTATATGGTTCAGATTATAGTTTAATAGCATCTTATTAATTTAACTCACTCAGAAAGATCATGGATTTATGTAAAAAACCCAGGGCGGGTTTATCTGGTTTTTTGGTGAGAATCATGAATTTATGTAAAAAACCCGCCCCTACAAATTTTGTCTAATTAATTTTGTCCACCTACTTATCTTATCTTCTAACTTCAAACAGGCCACGACACCCTTTATCAACCCAAATACCTTCTCTATCGTATCCCCAAGTATCTCCTTCCCAACAACCTGCTTGACTCAGTTGACGTTGAAGATAAACCTCACCACGACGAGTATCTACCGGACAACGAGTATACCCATTATCTTTAGAATTACAAGTAATAGTTGGGTAGCCACTCGATGAATTATTGTTGTTATTGTTGTTATTGTTGTTATCAGAGCCACCTGAGATCGCTGCGGCAATAGCACCAACAATTAATGCACCACCAACAACTGCGGCTGCGGTACCATCCCCACTATTACTATTATTATTGTAGTCACTATTATTATTATCGTAACCCGTATCTTTGCCTCGAATAGAAAATTCAGCACTACAACCTTTATCTACCCAGATACCATCTCTATCATAGTCCCAAGACTCTCCTTGACGACAACTACTATTACTAAGTTGTCTAACAAGTCTTACCCCCCCACGAGTATTAACTCGACAAAATTGATAACGATATTTGTAAGATTCACAAGTGACATTTTGTTGGGCAGAGACGGGAATTGTTTGTAAAATTAGTCCGAGACTAATGCCCGCAATTAATGTTAGTTGGTTAAGGCGAGTAATCATCATTTTTGTTGGCTCCAAAATTGGTTAAATTAATTATCAAGCGGCACATTTAGAAGTTCGTGTAGAGTCTAGTTCAGATAAGTCTTTTAGGTTAACTTGTTTCCAAACAGGGTCGCCATTTTCTTTCAACCAAGATAAATTTTCTCGGATTAATTTGACTACAGGAGTTACACGATCACAGTTTTCTTCGGCAACTGTAAAGAGAAAAGATTGAACACTTAAGGTTTCTACTTTGTCTGTTTGCCAAGGATAAGTTTTAGCGGGAATTACCGCTTTTGAGTATAATTTTGCCAAAAACTCATCATCCGGTTGTGAGGGCAATATTAAGGGTAAAATGTGGAAGTTATCATCTGGAAAAATTTGCTCTTGCAATACTTGGGCGGGTATGCCTACAATATAAAATAGAGCATCAATTTCTTTTTTACGAAGTGCATCAATGCCTCGTTTAATATCTAGGGTTTCTAACTTTTTAGGGTTAATATTTAGCTGATAGATTAAAGTTGCTGCTGTGGTACTTGTACCACTTCCTGACTCTCCAATAGATACTCGTTTTCCTGTTAATTGTTCTACGGATTTAATGTATTGCCTTGTAATGATATGTACTTGTTCTTTATAAAGGGGAAGAACTACTCTAATTGATTCTGCTTGACGGCGCACTTCTTCATCTTTATTCGCAAAGGTATTAAGAAATGCCAAGATATCACCTTGAGTAATTCCTAATGCAACACTTTGGTAGTAGAATACATTATCAACATTTTGTAATGCTCCTTTTGTGGGAATGATATCAAGATCTAAATTCTTGGTTCGAGCTAATTTTTCTAGATCTTTGGCTATAGAATAGTATTCTCCTGTCTCATTTCCTGTGACAATATTAATTTCTAAAGGTGGCGTTTGTGCTACTGTATGGGACGGGATAAACACAAGTAGCATTACCATTACTGCCAGGAATATACAAAAAAAATAATATAGTCGTTGTTTCATGACTTTTTGAGCGCGTTTATTTGTTCAAATCTATATAACCTCGCTTATTCTCTCACAAATTATCTAGAATTGTCTATAACAATATTATTACAAAAAATTAAGATTAATAATTAATTATTAACTATTAACTATGAATTCTTGGTTGAAGATGTAACTTTTCTAAAATTTGACTTTCAATTAAGGACAATTCATCAAGTCTTATTTGCACAATTTCTCTATCAAAATAAGTATCTGCTAATACCCAATAAATGCCATTATGAATTATGAATTATGAATTATGAATTATGAATTATGAATTATGAATTATGAATTATGAATTATGAATTATGAATTATGAATTATGAATTATGAATTATGAACTGAGTTTAACGGTTTTCTTATTCATTGTCAATTATCAATTATCAATTGTCCATTATCAACTCTCCTTGTAAAAAATCAATAAATTGTCGAGCGGTTCTTCCTGATCTACCATTATATTTAGTAGCCCATTGTTTAGCTTTAAATTCTAACTCCTCTAATGGTAAATTAATGTTTAATTGTTGGGCTAAATGATGGACAATATTGAGATAAATATCTTGATTTGCCGGTTCAAAAGTCAAGGTTAAACCAAAGCGATCGCTAAAGGACAATTTTTCTTGTACTGTATCCCAATTATGAATTTCATCTGCATCACTAGGACGAGGACGATCAGCAAAAAATTCTCGAATTAAATGTCGTCTATTAGAAGTCGCATAAACTACGACATTTTTGGCTTTTGCTGTGACACTTCCTTCTAAAACTACCTTTAATGCTTTAAAACCATCGTTATCTTCTTCAAAAGATAAATCATCAACAAACATAATAAATTTTTGAGGAATATTTCTCACTTGATCCACAATTAAAGGTAAATTATGTAATTGAGACTTATTGACCTCTATTAATCTTAAACCTTGAGAACTATATTCATTTAATAACCCTTTAACTAAAGAAGATTTGCCCGATCCACGACTGCCATATAATAAAACATTAAGGGCAGAATAACCAGATAATAACATCTTTGTATTCTTGATTAAAGTGTCTTTTTGTGCTTCATAACCCACCAATTCATTTAATTTAATCGGATCAGGATGAGAAATACCTATTAATTGACTATCTTGCCATTTCAAAGCTTTATACTCAGCAAAAATACCTGTTCCTTGTTGACGATAATATTGAGCTAATTCTTCTAAACAATTCTCCCAATTATCAGATTGATGTAAAAACGTATTATTAGAATTATCTAATTGTACAACTAAAGGAGAAAAAGGAACATTTGCTGATTGTTTTACCCATTGACTAATGGCTTCAAGAGGTAAATTATATAAAGTATTTAAAATACTTAAATCATGCTTACTTGCTTCAATTAAAGCATTAGGTAAATTTTGTAAGGTCATAATTTGAACTTGTTGACTAAAAGGATTGTTATCTAATAGGATTTTATTAATTAGATGATCTTGCCAACTAATTCCTTGAAAGGCTAATACTTTAAACCAATGACTATAAGCAGTTAAACAATGAAAATTTACATCAGTTTCATGGCGAGAATAAATCGTCTTTAACAGTTTGAGAAAAGCCCTTCCAACTTCATCATTAAAAATAGATTGATAAAGTAAAAGAGACGAAATTTCTTGATAAATGAGATAATAATAATTTAAGTTTTGATTCATAATAAGTGGAGTTAGTTGTTGTTCCTGGAAATTATATATAGTGTTGAGAGTTGAGAGGTCATTATGAATTATGAATTATGAATTATGAATTATCCATTATCAATTATGAATTATCCATTATGAATTATCCATTATCAATTATGAATTATCAATTATCCATTGTTGAATAATTATCCATTATTGAACTGATTGGGTTACAATTACAAAGATATGTTGTTTGCAACTAGACAATAAGAGAAAATAAATGGATATTCGTGGGACAGATACCTCCTTATTAAGCTGGAATGGAGACGCACTGGCTTTAGGCTTTTTTGAGGATTCTACAGAAATAACTGGAGAATTAAGCCAGTTAGAGGAGAAATTAGGAGGAACCCTACAAGAATTAATCACTGAAACTGAATTTGAGGGAAAATCAGGCACTAGCGCAGTAACTCGTGTGGGAGGTAATAGTCCCATTCGTAAAGTGATGTTAGTCGGGTTAGGCAAAGTTGATGAGGTTAACATCAATACAGTTCGGTTAGCTGCTGCTGCGATCGCACGTATGGCCAAAAAAGAAAAGGTCAAAACCTTGGCCATTAATCTTCCTGTAGTTAATGATAACTCCACTGATACGGTAGCCGCGATCGCCGAAGGTATCATTCTTTCCCTACATCAAGATAACCGTTTTAAGTCAGAACCCGAAGAAAAAGCCCCATTACTAGAAACTGTAGACATTTTAGGGGTAGGAGAGCAAACTGAAGCCATTAAACGCACAGAAATGGTCTGTTCTGGGGTAATTTTAGCACGAGAATTAGTAGCGGCCCCCGCTAATACCGTCACTCCTGTCACTTTTGCCGAAACTGCCCAAAAAATTGCTACAGACTACGGGTTAGACCTAAAAATTTTAGAACAAGAAGACTGTGAAAATTTAGGCATGGGGGCCTTTTTAGGAGTAGCCAAAGCCTCAGATTTACCGCCTAAATTCATTCATTTGACCTATAAACCTTCAAAAACCCCGAAACGCAAACTAGCCATTGTGGGTAAAAGTTTAACCTTTGACTCCGGGGGACTTAATATTAAAGGAGCAGGTAGTGGCATCGAAACCATGAAAATGGACATGGGAGGAGGGGCCGCCACATTAGGGGCCGCCCAAGCTATTGGTCAACTTAAACCCGATGTGGAGGTTCATTTTATTTGTGCTGCCACAGAAAATATGATTAGTGGTAAGGCCATGCACCCAGGGGATATTTTAACCGCGTCTAATGGCAAAACCATTGAGGTGAATAATACGGATGCTGAGGGACGTTTAACCTTAGCTGATGCCTTGGTTTTTGCCGAAAAATTAGAAGTAGATGGGATCATAGATTTAGCGACTTTGACCGGAGCTTGTATTATTGCATTAGGGGATCATATTTCTGGGTTATGGAGTACAGATGATACTTTAGCCAGTGAGATTAAAACCGCCGCAGAAGCTGCCGGAGAAAAGTTCTGGCAAATGCCCTTAGAAGATAAGTATTTTGAGGGGTTAAAGTCTCCTATTGCAGATATGAAGAATACGGGGCCCAGGGCCGGAGGGTCTATTACGGCGGCCTTATTCTTGAAACAGTTTATTAAGGAAACACCTTGGGCCCATTTAGATGTAGCCGGCCCAGTTTGGGCCGATAAAGAGAATGGGGTTAATAATGCGGGGGCCACGGGTTTTCCGGTGCGTACCCTGGTTAATTGGGTGTTGAATCAATAATTACCCCCAATATAATCGTTTTAATGTGGGCATTGCCTACATGAACTACCCCACCGTAAGACGGATGGGGTTTCCAACTTCACAGGGAACTGCATCTAACAAAACCGAAGTTTTGTTAGGTTGTCTTACGGGAATTAAGGGTAAACGAAATGGTGAAAAAATTATTGGTCTACAACCTACGGGAACTCCCATCCCAGGAAACGAACCTTTCAATGTTGACAATTTGATTAGTTTAAATGCTCAGCAGTTAACAGGTGACGGTTTTGGGTTTCTGACTAAAGAAGGAAACTATGCTAGTCCATTTTTCGCTAGTTTCTTACCAACACCAGGTTATTTAGAAGTTTTTTCTGCACCACCATTTATACCTGGTCCTAATAGTTTTGGACCGGAAGATAGTGAGTTGTCGATTAGTTTTTCGGCAAGTATTAAGTCATTTAGTCATTCTTCGGCCGGTACAGTTCCTGAACCTTTAACTATTTTGGGGGCAGGAACTGCTATGGGTTTTGGCAGTTTCTTTAAGCGAAAACTAACTAAAACAAAAAATAATAAAGCCTAACTAACATCACCAATATTGTAGGGTGTATTAATGCAATGTAATGCACCCCCTACACTGTATTTATGCAACTCCATATCCTGTATAAGGACGTTTATAAGGAGGATGCAAGCCCAAAACAATATCCTCTTTAGATACTCCCATCTCCACCAATAGTTGTCCAATATCTATTTCCGTCATATTGCGCTGAATCCAGATCTTGTCATTTTTAATATCTAAATGAATAAAACAGTTGTAAATTCGCTTCAGACCATCCCAGCCGAGATCTAATAACTGATAGTGGTCATGTTCTATATCAAAAATTAGTTGGCATTCAATTTCTGGACTTTCTTGTGCAATTGTTGCTTGTTGGTTTAGCAGCTTACGAATACATTGACGGTAATGATCTAATCTCTCCATTCGATAATTACCTCCTCTTTAGGATCGTAAACAATAAGATTGAGTTGATAAAGCTTAATAGCCTGTTGAACAAATAGTTCTTGAAAGAAAGAATCGAATGTATCAAATGGTATTGCCAGATATAATATCCTATGTGGTTCAGTCATTTGTAAGGCAAGGCGGTAATTTAAAAATTGCCCCAAGGCAGTATGAAAATCACTGAGGGCAGAGTTGTTCAGAAAGCTTTTGATTTCTACGGCAATTCTTCGCCCCTCTTTCTCAGCCGCAAAGACCTTTTCTGCTGCCAAATCAATCTTAAATCTGACCCCTTCAATCCTGATTCTCAATGGGTCATCTGTAATCACCCACTGCTCTTTCAAGAGAGATTTTCTTACAGCATCATGAAATAAGTCTTTAGCTGCCATTGCTCATTATATCGTTTTATCTTATTAAGTAGTCGGACATAAATAAACAATACTATGTTAAGAAATGTAACTAGGTTGTAACCCCTCTCCGGCGCTCCCCTGCTCACTTCACCGTAACGTTTATTTTTGTCCAGTTACTTAGTGCGATCACTTTTTGTGTGAGAAGGTGGGCAATGCCCACCCTACAGGTTAATTAACGGCCAGGAAGAGTATATTTAAAGTTTGTTGGTCCCGTATAACCAGACACTTTCGCTAATTTTTCAGGAAGTTGGGCCCCTGATAATTTTTGTCCCTTAACATCCCACGTAGGAAAAGACTTAATATCTGCGGCCAGACAAGCCTGAGTCTGAGGATTTTTGCCATCAGAAGCACATTCAAGATAAGTAACATCTTTAAATGCTTCTTCTCCAAAAATTTGTTTTTGCTCAAAACAATGGGGACACCAATAAGCCCCATACATTTTCGCACCGATCGCGGTTAAATGTTTCGCTAAAGCAATTTCTGCTTCCCCTGACTGACTGGTAATTTTCCAGCCTTCAGGTGGTTTAGCTTCAGTTGTCGGTTGTTCAATCGGTAAACGGCCGTCTGCTGTAGGGCCATTAACATTGGCATAAACCCCTAATGTTCCTACTAGAGTAATCATAGCGACAACAACTGGAATAAAAAAGAGTTGACCGATTTCTTCCCATTCTCGGCCCAAAATACTTAATGCCATTAAAGCCAAAGAAAACGTTGCAGACCCGATACAGTAATAACAAACAGATTTAAGATCTGTGGCTAAAATATACATCAAATAGCCACTAAAAACAGCCATTGAGGTTCCTCCAGCTAAAAGGAGTAACCAAGTCCATTCATCGAGTTGTTTTCTAAAAGTTTTATTAGTTTCAGGTTTAATTAATAAAGGCCCTAAAGAAAAGACGGCCATACTGCTATAAGCCAGAGAACCGAATAAACTTAAGGGTAAGCCAAAAACAGTGGCATAGGGACTATCAAGAACACCTTTACAACCTGATTTTAAGCTTTCTGCTTGACTAACCCCACAAGCCACTTCTCCCCCTGTCAGTTTCGTAATAGCCAGATAAGCGGTTAGAATAGCACCAGCAATAGCGATCGCACCAATGATCGGACGAGACCAACGGTAAATCCAAGGAACAGAACGTTTACGACTCATAATAGTTACTATTTAGTAAATCATCATTATTGCTGATTCTAGCAAGGTCTTATGAAGTCAGTTTGAGAGGTTGCTCAGATTTTGATTTTTCTTTAAATGCGCTAATTTCTTGGGCCGCTTCTACAAATTGGGCCACTCGAATCGGATCAATGGGTTCCGTAATTTTACCATGACGTTTCAATGAACTAGCCACAATGACCCCATCAGCTGCTTGCATCAGGGTTCCGATATTATCCCAATTGGCCCCACTACCTATTAATACAGGGGTTCTCTTAGCCGCAGCAGTTGCCAATTCTAAATCTTCTAGACTCGGAGGACTTCCAGTTGCCCATCCTGACAGAATGACTCCATCAGCTAATCCTCTTTCAATGGTATCTTGAACCGCCGTAGTTAGATTAGGGGTTCCTAAAGGTCGGGCGTGTTTGACTAAGACATCCGCTAAAATTGCCACATCAGACCCTAATTCTCGCCTATAGCGCAGTAATTCGTGAGCATTTCCTTCTATTAATCCTTGATCAGTAGCCATGATGCCTGTGAGGACATTTACCCGAATAAATTGGGCATTGATGGTAGACGCGATCGCCATTGCGCCTAAAGCATCATTCCGCAATAAATTGATCCCTACCGGAACCACCACTAAATTTTTGATGCGATCTACAATTAAGGTCATAGAACTGATAACAGCCGGATCAACCCGATTTTTAGTAAAAGGCGCATCAAAGAAATTTTCGACAATAATCCCATTAACTCCCCCTGCGGCGAGGGCTGTGGCTTCTTGTTCTGCCCGTTCGATAACAGCAGTTAAACTTCCTCCCCAACGAGCAGAGGTGGGCAGGGGTAACAAATGAACTACCCCAATGATCGGGTTTTTGGTGTTAAACGTTTGAATCAAGTCCACTGAATCTACCTAAGAGTCGGCCACGGGTTCTCCCGTCTGAAATTGAGATCCAATTACAAATTGTATCTTATTAAGAACCCCTCATCCTAGTTTTCGGCTTAATACATATGTTTCAAAACGAAAAATGTGGAAAGCTACCCAGACTCAAATATTAATAATTCCTCGGATAGTCCGCGCAGGCGGACTTTGTTTGTATAGCCCAACCCTTTAGGGTTAGAGAGTTTTAGACCTACAAATATTCATCTAAATTAACTCCTAATTCTTTTAATTTTGCGGCTAATTTTTCAGCCCGTTGTCTTTCTTCTGTGTAGGTGGTAAAACTTTCCCCATTGGGATAATATAATTTTAATTCTGGTTCTGCAAATTCAAAGCGAATACCTAAAAGGGGACTCACCCAACCGTTAATATCTTCGATAATTTCTAATCCTTCTTCTCCCCGTAATAAACCACTCAATTCATTCTTATTGGGATCATAAATATAATATTCTTCTACCCCATAACGTTCATAAAAGAGCAATTTTCGACTCATTTCTGTTTGTGTATTCCCTGGTGAGAGAATTTCAAAAACAACTTGAGGAGCAATATTATTTTCTTTCCATTGTTGATATGATCCTCTTTCTTCTTTGGGTCGTCCAAATACTACCATGATATCGGGTGCTTGTCGTTTTTTATTGTTGCCTTCTACGGGATACCAGAGTAAATCTCCTGCCACAAAAACTTGATCGTCTTGATTAAATAACCAGTCTAAATTGGCTTTAATTAGGGTAATCCAACGAAACTGAAGGGTATTATCTGCCATTGGTTTACCATCGCTGTCTGGATAAATTATCTCTGGCGTTGTTAAATTATTAAGTTGAGCAACCATGATTTTATCTCATTGTTTCTTGGGGATTATTTTATCATTTTACGTCCCAGTAGAAATGCTAATAACATTAGTCTAACTTCCTCTGGCTTCTACAGGTTTTTGTAGCATAATAGAGGCATAATGCCATTCATTGGTGTCAGCTTAGTCCAAAACGCCGACAGGCTAAAGCCTGTGGCTATACCAACAAAGTCCGACGAGCGCGGACTTGCTGTAAAATTAGCCTGCTATGCTACGGTTAAGAAGGATAATGAAGTTAGTCCCCTGACAACATTTCAGATAGGAGTTTAACTGATGAGTCAAACACCCATCACTGTGACTTACTCGTTAGAAGAAATTTTAGGTCAAATTAATCAAAAATTAGACAAGATTGATGATAGGTTTGACCGTATTGAAGAAGATCTTACAGACCTTAAGATTGGACAAACTAGACTTGAAGGAAAAATTGAAAAACTCGAAATTGATCTCAACGGAAAAATTGAGAAACTCGAAATCGATCTCAACGGAAAAATTGAGAAACTTGAAACCGATCTTAATGGAAAAATTGAAAAAATTGAAACTAATCTCAATGGAAGAATCGATAAATTGGAAACCGAACTTAAGGGGGAAATCAAAACACTTTCTACAGAAGTTCAGGGAATTGGTAAACGGTTAGATACTCAAGAATTTATTAATCGTTCTGTTGTCGTTGGTTTTGTCTTAGGCATTACTACCGGAATCATTAAATTATTGTTCCCAAATTTCCCTAATCGATGATGATGAAGCAGTTTAATTTGTGGGCATAATTAGGGGCATAATGGTATTATGTCCCTACAGGTTTTTATAGGAATTTAACACTGTTAAATCCTACCTTCATCAAACATTAAACCTAAATAATAGTACATCTCCTTCTTGAACAACATACTCTTTACCCTCGCTACGAACTAACCCTTTTTCTTTAGCCGCATTCATGGTTTTATAGGTGACTAAATCATCATAAGAAACCGTTTCAGCCCTAATAAATCCCCTCTCAAAATCAGTATGAATAACCCCAGCCGCTTGAGGTGCTTTCATCCCTGCCTGAATCGTCCAAGCGCGAGTTTCTTGGGGCCCAGTCGTTAAATAAGTTCTTAAACCTAATAACTCATAAGTTGCTTTAATTAATGATTTTAAACCCCCTTCTTTAACTCCTAAAGCTTCTAAATAATCCGTTTTTTCTTCCTCTGGAATCTCCACTAATTCTGATTCAACTTGAGCCGAAACTATCACTACTTTAGCGTTATCTTTGGCCGCTATTTTTTTGACTTCTTCAACCCATTCATTACCTTTAGCTAAATCATCTTCTGACACATTAGCCGCGTAAATGATAGGTTTTCGGGTCAGTAACCCCAAAGATTTAATTAATTCCTCTTGTTCTTCAGTTAATTCGACGTGACGCGCCCCAATTCCTTCATTGAGAGCAGCTACAATCGCTTCTAAGGCAGGTATTTCTTCTTGTCCTTCTTTTTTGCCCTTAACCTGCTTTCTTGCCCGTTCCAGACGTTTTTCAGCTTGGGAGAGATCAGCTAAAGCCAGTTCTAAATTAATGACTTCAATATCTCTAGCCGGATCAACAGAACCCGATACATGAATAATATCATCGTCATCGAAACAACGTACCACATGAACGATCGCATCTACTTCTCGAATATTAGCCAAAAATTGATTACCTAAACCTTCTCCTTGACTGGCCCCTTTAACTAAACCAGCAATATCAACAAATTCCATGCGAGTCGGTACAATTTTCTCGGAATGTGAGAGTTTAGCTAATACCTCTAAACGTTCATCAGGAACGGCTACCACTCCAACATTCGGTTCAATGGTACAAAAAGGAAAATTAGCGGCCTCTGCTTTAGCGTTAGCGACTAGGGCGTTAAATAAAGTCGATTTACCCACATTGGGTAGTCCCACAATTCCAGCTTGTAGCATAGGTCAATTATTAATCAGCACTAAGTCACTATAGCAGAAGTTGGCCTAGGGGCTTAATGTTATTCATTACCTTATTTCACCAAGAAATTTGCCAATGATGTTGGTTAAGGCGATCGCTAATATTAGGCCACAAATTGGACATTTGTGTTTGGAACTGGGGATAATGTAAATCACCCCGCCAAAGAATTAGAGCATCTTCTCCCGTTTCTTGATAATATCCTTTACGTCGTCCGGCAATTTTAAAGCCAAATTTTTCGTATAAAGATAGGGCCGAATAGTTAGATACTCTCACTTCTAGGGTAGCTCGTTCTAGTTGACGTTGACAAGCATCTTTTAATACTTCATAAAGTAGTAATTGCCCTAAACCTTGTTTTTGATAGTCTGGATGAATCATTAGTAAGGTAATGTGAGCTTCTTCTAAAATAGACCAAAAACAACCACAACCAATAATTAAATTCTGAGATTCTATAGATAACACTAAAAAGCTACTATTAAGACTCTCTAATTCCTGTTGATATCCTTTAATTGTCCATAAACCTCCTAAACAGTGACGATCTAATTCAACAATTTGGTGCAAATGTTTTAACTCAGGACGATTGATCTTCAGAGATAAACGGGACATTTTTTTAATAATTGGGATAAAAATTAAACTTTATTCTTGATTAGAATATAAGTCTTACAAAGAGTTAATTAGAGTTATAATGAACTAACAGATAAATTTTAAGGGTCTTAACGAGTTTTTTACAATTGTGACTTATGGTGTAAGCTATAATTTCTTAGGAATACTCAATGATTGGCTAGGACAGTTATTTAAGTGGCACAGGAAAATTCCCAATGCCATTCAAATTTGAAATACCATCCATAAGTAATAAAGAAGTAATATTATACATAAAGGATGTTACCTTTGTCTGTGACGGAGAAACATTGTGTGAGGATTGAACCATGAAATCTCTGATGGATGTCATCAAAACTCTAATTAAGATTAATGGAGTATTAGCTCTGTTAACATTGATCGCTTTTATTGCTATGCGAGAAAAAGAGCCTAAAATGATGAGTGAGGCTTCCCAATTTCGGCGCGATCTCCAAGCAATGCCTTCGGAAGATCAACAAAAAATAGCTAATATTGAAGCAAAACTCGAAGAAAAGAATCTTTCTTCCGCAGATCAGCAACAAATTGCTGAAAATCTCCAAAAAATAGCACAACTTCAAGACAAACTTCGAGAAAAAACTGTTTTTTTAGAAGAACAGAGAAAACTAGCGGAATATAATGAAAAAATAGCCAATCTTCAAGCAAAATCTCAAGCTAATAATCTTTCTTCAGAAGAGCTAGGACAAATGGCTGAATATAATCAAAAAATAGCTAATCTTCAAGCGAAATTCCAAGAAAAAGACCAACAAATACAACAACTTCAAAGACACTTAACGGCTTATCAACAGTCTCAGACAGCCCAAAGAGACATCACAAAAACGGAAATAGCCTCTAATTTAGCCAAAAATACGACTCAAAACTCATCATTTGCGGCTCAAGCTCAATTAAATCCTCAGCCTCGTCCTATTGCTTCTTTTACTCCCACTAATTCTCCTGTTCAATTAAGTCAAAGAAGTCAGTCCGAGTATGAACTTTCAAAAAACCGTTTTCCGCAGAATCTAGCCTTCGTTCCCCCTAAGACAGAAATAACACCAAACTTAGCCAGCAGTTCTACTCCTAAAACAATTCAGAAGCAACCTACCGCCATAGAATCAAACGCTAATATAGCGATGATTTCTGTCTCTAACGAATTCTTACAAGAAGATACATCAGTTCCAAAGCAACAAAAACCTGTATCTGATCAACTTGAACAAGAGAATAAAGAAAAATCATCCTTTATTTCTAAGAAGAAAACTCCTAGAGATCAATCAATTCATATGGCTAATGATTTAGCGGCCGGTTTACAGGTTGCGGACAAGAAAAAACATATTAAGTACGGGACATGGACTTATAACAAAGTACAAACCGCCATCGGTTCCCTACGGCGAGGAAGTAGCACTACACTGCAAGAAGCCGCCCAGATGTCAGGACTTGACCCTTCTGTTTTAGCACAAGTTGTCAAGTGGGGAGAAAACCGGCCAGGCACTTTTTAGGCCGATGATCAAATCAGTTTAGCTGGCCTAGAATAATCTAACTTTAGGCTAAGTAAGTGTACCAAATTAATTACATAAAATTTGTAGGGGCGGGTTTTTGGCAAAATACCCTGATTCTTACAAAGAAACTCCATAAACCCGCCCTGGGTTTTTGAGAAAATACCCCTGATTCTTAGAAAAAAACTCCATAAACCCGCCCTGGGTTTTTGAGAAAATACCCTGATTCTTACAAAAAAACTTAATAAACTCGCTCTGGGTTTTTGAGAAAATTCCCTGATTCTCACAAAAAAACTTAATAAACTCGCTCTGGGTTTTTGAGAAAATACCCTGATTCTTACAAAAAAACTTAATAAACTCGCTCTGGGTTTTTGAGAAAATTCCCTGATTCTCACAAAAAAACTTAATAAACTCGCTCTGGGTTTTTAAAGAAATTAGATAAACCCACCCTGACTGTGCAATTAATTTTCCGCGTGGTACTTACCCTATTAAAAAGTAACTATTCCAAAAGCATCATGAAAATCTTATTAGTAGAAGACGACGAAGGCATTACCATCCCCGTGGTTGAAGATCTTGAGGATCGTAATTATGTAGTAGAGGTTGCCCATGATGGACAAATCGCCTCGGAACTTTTAGATGTGTTTGAGTATGACATCATCTTGTTAGATGTCACGATGCCCAAAATGGATGGAATAACCCTGTGTCGGCAGTTACGTTCTCAAGGACGTAAAATCCCTATTTTGATGATAACTGCCAGAGATACACTCACAGATAGGGTAACAGGGTTGGATGCTGGGGCCGATGATTATTTAGTTAAGCCTTTTGAACTTGAGGAATTATCGGCTCGCATTCGCGCTTTATTACGTCGGGGAGAGTCAACTTTACCCCCTGTCTTGCAGTGGGGAGACTTATGTCTAGATCCGAGTTCTTGTCAAGTGTCTTACCAAAATCATCTGATTTCTGTAAGTCCTAAAGAATATACTTTACTCGAATTTTTCTTGCGTAATCCTCGTCGGATGTTTACTCGTAGCCAAATTTTAGATCGACTTTGGCCGTTAGAACAACTACCTGAAGAAGCCACTATTAAAGCTCATATTAGTAGTTTACGCCAAAAACTCAAAAAAGCCGGACTTTCCTCAGATGTGATTGAGACTGTTTATGGGTTAGGTTATCGTCTCAGGGAATCTCCTTAATCAGTTTTGGGGTAATAGCAAATGTTTCAAGGTCTGCGGTTTAATCTGCTTCTATGGTATGTGGTGGTCATGGAGATTATCTTAATTTCATTTAGTGGCGGGATCTATTTTTTGTTCACTGATACTCTCTCTAGTCAAGTTGACAAAAAGCTAGTCAATTTAGCTAACTTTATGGCCCCTACTTTGAGTCAGGTATACACTCAAAAAAATCAATATCTTGAGCAATTTGAACTACATAATCTCTTGAATTCAAAAACGGATTCTATTGAATGGTTTGATAGCAATAAACGGCTTTTAGCCAGTACAGGAGGGATTACTGTTTCTTTGAACCCTGAACCAGGTTTAAGTTCTGAAACAATGCCCAACTTTGGAGAGATTCGCACTGTTACTCTATTTGTATCGATTGATCGTTCTAAATTTAATCAACCTGCTTTAAAAGGGTATGTACGCATTAGTCAATCTTTAAAAGAGTTAGAACAAGAAAAAACGCAATTGTTGGTCAATTTAGGATTTGGTATTTTCCTAAGCTTAGTTTTTGTCACTCCTTGCGGTTTTTGGCTCACACAAAAAGCAGTTAAACCAGTTGAACAAAGTCATCAACAAGTTGAACAAAGTCTTAAGCAAGTTGAACAAAGTCATCGACAAGTTGAACAAAGTCTTAAGCAAGTTGAACAAAGTCATCAAAAATTAAAACAGTTTACGGCTGATGCTTCTCATGAATTGCGTAATCCCTTAACAGCAATTAAAGCCTCAATTGACGTTATGCTCAAGCATCCAGAGCGAATTCATGAGAAAGATGTACGAAAAGTAGGAGTTATTGCGAATTCGGTAGAGCATATGACTAATTTAGTCAAAGATTTACTGTTTTTAGCTCGTAGTGATGGGGAAATGTCTATCCCAGAGCGTGAATTGACTAAAATTTCTCTTAATTCTTTATTAGATGATTTAGTCGAGTCCTTAGAAGATTTAGCCCAACAAAAAGAAATTACCCTGACTTATGAAGGATTCGCTCAGCTATCAGTAAGGGGAAATAGAGACCAACTGATTCGTTTATTTTCTAATTTGATCCAAAACGCTATTAATTATACTCCTGAGCAAGGTTTTGTCATGGTTCGTCTAGTGCAGCATAATTCCTCGGCAGTAGTAACAGTTGAAGATACGGGAATGGGTATTACTCCAGAACAAATTCCTTTGGTTTTTGAGCGTTTTTGGCGAGCAGATAAAGCTCGTAACCAACGCGCTGGAGGGACAGGTTTGGGACTATCTATTGCTCAAGCGATCACTAATACTCATCAGGGAAAAATTAAAGTCAGTAGTCAGGTAGGTATAGGAACTTGTTTTGAGGTTTCTTTACCTGCTTATGAATTATGAATTATGAATTATGAATTATGAATTATGAATTATGAATTATGAATTATGAATTATGAATTATGAATTATGAATTATGAATTATGAATTATGAATTATGAATTATGAATTATGAATTATGAATTATGAATTATGAATTATGAATTGAGTTTAACCTTTTTCTTATTAATTATCAATTATCAATTGTTGAAAATGTTTTCGTAAAATTAAACAATTACGTCGGTCAGCAACACGAATATAGTTTAATTCATCAGTTAAATTTTTCATAAAAAACAGACCTCGATAATTTTCTTTTTCCAGGGGACTACTTTTATCTTGTTCAATTTGAGCTAATTTTGTCAGTAAATCAAACTTTGGCCCTATATCCCAAATTCTAATCTCTATCACATAAGAATAAAGATTAACTTCTACAATAATAGGAACCACAGGTGGTAAATCTTTATGAGCATAAATAACCGTATTTGTAAAGCCTTCCGCCAAGGCCAATTTACACTTCCATAGACATTCTTGGACTAAATAAGGATGAGCGATTTTCTCAAACCAAACTAAAACTTTCTCCAACTCTGTCAACTCGGTTCTAAGTTGTAGACGCACTTCCTTAATTAATGAGTTATTTTTATCTTCTTTTTTTTCAAACAGCACCACTATTTTTACGAAATAAAATTAACAAAGTTTTGAAAATCAATTTGAGGTCATACCAATGACTCCAATTTTCTTGATACCGTAAATCTAATTCAATCACCTCCTCAAAATTTTTGATCCTTGATCGTCCATAAACTTGCCATTCTCCTGTCATTCCTGGTTTAACATCTAATCTTTGCCATTGAGGAATTTCATACTTTTCTACTTCATCAGGAGTAGGTGGTCTGGTTCCTACTAAACTCATATCCCCTTGTAACACATTCCAAAATTGAGGTAATTCGTCTAAGCTAGTCCGTCGTAAAAATCTCCCAATTTTTGTAATACGTGGATCATTAGGATTCTTAAAAATAGCTCCTTTTGCTTCATTAGGAATTTGATTTTTTAATGCTTCTGCATCAATACACATAGAGCGAAATTTAATAATTTTAAACCGTTTTCCCAGCCAACCACAACGAGTTTGGCAAAAAAATATCGGACCTGGACTATCTAATTTAATAATAATTGCAATAGGAATAAGCAAAATTACAGTAATTATTAATCCCACTAAACCACCCACAATATCTATCGAGCGTTTCATCCAAGAACGAACAGAAGGATGAGTTTCAGGAGGCTGTTGATAATTAGTCTGACTATTATTAATTATGGTAGAAGATTTAGAGTCTAGACTGGAAGTAATAGTAAAGATTTCATCGAGTCCAGTCATAGACAAAACCGCCATCACTGGAGGATGAGTATTATAGAGAATTAATTGAACCTCTTTGTTTTGAGCCGCCTTAAAATTGTGAACTAAAGCCCCCACCCCACTACTATCCATAAACTGAGTATGACTAAAATCAAGAATTAGTTGAGGTGGGAGGTCATCACCCGACAGAAATTCATAACAAATACCCTTAAACTGTACCGCCTCTAACACAGTCAAACGAGGCGGCATTTGCATGACAGGATAATTGTTGACAAAAACAATGGGAAAATATGCTTCTGGTATTTGACTAGTCATCAACTATCAAGATAGGGCAATTGAGTAATTAGGGGCGTGTCGGTTTATCTTGTTCCTGCTGCATTTTGGTTTTTGCCTTAGCAGCACTCCGTCTGAGGGCTTGTAAACGAGATTCGTATTGTTTACGCTGACGACGGTTAGGCGTTTGCTCAATTAGGGTTTTAAAGGCACTGCCGAGACTTTTATAGGCATTGGGCAAGGAGTAACCAAAACGACCGGCTAAGGCGATCGCTTTTTCATCAGCATCTAAAGACTCTTTGAGTTTGCGATCGCCATTATTTTTTTGCCAGAGTCGATACCCAGAAATGCCACATAGGCCTAATGCTAATAATAACAACAAACCATCTTGTACCCATAATTCTCCAACTGCACCCCCTAAACCAATAGCGAGGGCTGCCATTTCCCATCCTTCTCTGGGAATGGTGTCATTTTGAATACGGGCAACTTCATGCCAAAATAACAAATTTCGTTGATCAATGGCTAAATTTTCCCATTTAGCCAGATCAATTTGAATTTCCACTTCGTCTCTTCCTAGTTCTTCGCAACGGACTAAAGGCGGGTTAATTTCGGTACTGCCTTCTATCATAACCCAACTTTGTAATTCTGGCGGTAATAATGTTTTTAACCGCCTTAGTTCGCTCATTTCCGCTCTAGCTGATGAGGTAGCATAGGATGTCATAGGACTGTTTACGTTCTAATTACTATCAAAAGAATTCTATCCTTAGATTGTAGCGGTCTGAACATCAATCCGCTTTTTTTATCATAAGCTTTCCTTGTAGGCTAATGTTACACAAAGTCCGCGCTCGTCGGACTTTGTTGGTATAGCCACAGGCTTTAGCCTGTAGGCGTTTTGGACTAAGTTGACACCAATGAACATTGTGTTTTGCCCCTACGATAACTTCTCATTCATTCATTTTCACTCGATCAGGAACTCCCACTGGCGAAAGATTAGCCATAGCTTTCAGATGCTGAGTGCGAATTAACTCGGTAAAATTGAGATTAGAACGTCCTTCTAATTGGGCAGTGACTTCAATCCCCTCTAAGAGATTTTTCGCCGCTTCTACGTCCGTATAGCCTCGTCTGACAGCCACTTTGATCGCCGCTTCATCCGCATCAATTTCTCGCTGCACACTTCGATTATTACGCCAGATGTGGTTAGCAGCGATCGCGCTTAAACCCCCAGCCACAAGCATTCCTAACCCATCTCCTTGAATTCCTTCGACGGTTAGTCCTATTACTCCAGCTAAGACAATACCTTGATAAACATCGGGTTTAAACCATTTAATCGCGATCAGACTGCTTGTTGCCCTTAATACTAACAAATCTCTCTGTCCTCTAGATAACCGCCGCCATAAGTCAAAGTTGATATAAATGGGGCGGTTATTCCATTTCCAGGGAGGTGTAAAAGGCGCGTCAATTACCTTAGACTGTTGGGGTTGGCTAACAATTTTAGTTAACATTCGCCCAGAAGCAGGCATTACATCTAATAGGCGGCTAATCTCAGATTCGATACTCATGGGTCAATGACACAAAGGTAGGCTCCTTTACTGAGTATAATGGCTTTGTGAGGCACTCTTCTTGTTCCAACACTTTTCTAACATTCTAATTTTGTAAAAGTACCAGAATTCATTCATATGTAAAATCATTCGCTGGTTTTCATCAAATAGGGGTTGATTGAGATATTGCCAGATTGCTGCCCCAACTTGTTTCAATTTCCATAACTCAACGTTGACATTCATTTTGTTACAACCCCTGATACTTTTTTAACGGCAAAAAATTTAGATGGTTTTTTAGCATTTCTAGGGGCTATTATTTAACAGTAAATAATTATCAGTAAAGAATGATGTGTTTATTCTTGGGTTTAAGTCCCTCACAATACGCCTTGATTACTGTTTACTGTTTACTGTTGACTATTTTAAGTCCCCTATTATTAATTTGACATATAGATGACTTTTTTTCTTGGTTATAATTACTGAATATTTTTCTGAGATCTACTTGATTTATGTAGTTTCACTGATTTTTTTTCTCGAAACCTTACAAAATGTCGCAATTTTTGATATAACTACATGGTTATTTCTCAAACTCTATGAAGTTACTCTTATCTGAATCCTCAACAATCAAGATTTTTACTAAGTGCTTAAACAAAATTAATTACACATAGCAGGGCGGGTTTTGATATGATTATCATGGTTGAGTGACAACGCTTAACCCTAAACCAGCTTCTACAAAATTTTTGGTAATTAATTTTGTGTACCTAATTAGATCAACTCTTGGTAATTGCACTTAGTGTTCCCTAAATTGCTAAAAATTATTACTTCAATTAATATTTTGTAATAATCAAAATTAGCTATAATGACTTCTAGTAATATCTACTGTTATTTTGCCACCAAAATCAGGAATAGGGGCGGCCGGTTTACTTAAACGCACTCTTACTTGTTGCACTCGATCTAATGTTAAAATGTCTTTAGCGATCGCGGCAGCTAATTTTTCAATCAAGGCAAATTTTTCGGTGGCGATCCGATTTTTAACAATAGCGATCGCCTGACGATAATCTAAGGTATCTTCAATGTTATCAGTCGTTCCCGATGGTTGTAAATCTACTGCTATAGTCAGATCTACTTCAAACCATTGTCCTAAGACTTGTTCTTCGGGTAAATAACCTATATACCCGTAACTGCGAATTCCAGTAATTTCAATTGAGTCCATATAATATAAATAGCTGTTATTTTTAGTATAACCTCATGAGCCACCATCAACATAATGATATCTCCCGTGAGATGAAAACCCAAGCTAAGATTTTAGGCGGATTTGTGGCTGTTTTTTGGCTATCAGAACTATTAGATTTATTCGTTTTTCATGGTAGTTTAAATCAGTTTGGTATTATACCTCATAATATAATCGGGTTAAGAGGAATTTTATTTGCGCCTTTTTTACATGGAAATTTAGCTCATTTAATCGGTAATACTATTCCTTTTATAGTATTAGGCTGGTTGGTAATGTTACAAGAAACCAGTGATTTTTGGATTGTTACTGCCTTAACTATGGTAATTGGTGGTTTAGGTACTTGGCTATTTGGCGCACCTGGATCAGTCCATATTGGGGCCAGTATTCTAATTTTTGGTTATTTAGGCTTTTTATTATTACGAGGCTATTTTCAAAGAAATTTTGCCTCTATTTTATTATCAATTGTGGTAGGATTTTTTTACGGACGTTTAGTATTTGGTGTTCTACCATCTGATCGTGGAATTTCTTGGCAAGGTCATTTATTTGGCTTTTTAGGAGGAATATTAGCCGCTAAATTAATTGCTAATGAAAAGCGATCTTATCGATAAGTATTTCTCTTGTGTGGCGTTGCTGATTGATGGTATTATTTGTATCTCGCGCAAAGACAAGGCAGCGCGGTCTTGGGGAGGCAGCTTTTGGGGGAAGCTTCCCCCCAAAACGTGCCTTGTCTCCCCAAGTAAAGCGTGCAATCGCGCCGCAGCGTAGCGAGGAACTGCCGCGCAAAGACGCAAAGAATCGACGCAAAGAATGGTTATTTCATACTCTGATTGCTACAACCGCCACTTTACAAGAAATTAGGTAAGATGATTTTTTATATTCAGTACAGTTTGGGTGAATTTCATGATGCAACTCGAAGACTATTTTAACTTTCTAAGCCCTAATGATATTCGTTTAAAAGGAACAAGAATTGGCATTGAAACAATTCTCTATGACTATATTTATCATGCCAAAACACCAGAAGAAATTACCAAAACCTACCCCTCTTTAAATTTAGAACAAGTTTATGCGACAATTTTATACTACTTACACGACAAAGAAAACATAACTAATTATTTAACCGAATGGATTGAACATGGAGAACAAATGAGAGAAAGACAAAAACAAAATCCTCCTCCGGTTGCTGAAAAACTGAGAAAATTAAGGGAACAAAGAAAAATAAGCAAACAAGCAAATGACTCTGAAATATTTATTAGATGAAAATATTGATCCTCTCTATGCGACTCAATTACGGAGACTCAAACCTGATTTAGTTATTAGAGTTATTGGAGAACCTGTCACACCATCTAAAGGGAGATTAGACCCTGAAATTCTCTGCTGGTGTGAAGAAAATAATTTTATTCTGGTAACAAATAATCGGACTTCTATGCCAGTTCATTTGGTTGACCATACAGCAAAAAATCGTCACATTCCAGGCATTTTTATTCTGAATCCCAATTTGAGCATTGGTGAAAATATAGAAGAATTAATTCTTGCGGCTGAAGCTTCATTTGATAATGAGTATCAAGACCGAATTGATTATCTTCCTTTACCTTAACCTGTTTGGCTTAAGCATAATATAATTATCACTACTAATAAGTAGTGTCAATTCATGAATTGCCCCTATTTAGGACAAACATTAAGAATCTTATCAATCACTTCCTCAATACTTAACCCATCCGTATTAATTTCAATAGCATCTACCGCTTTTCGTAGGGGTGCAAGACAACGATTACTATCTAAATAATCCCGTTGCTCAATATCATGTTCAAGTTGCTCTAAAGACATATTTTCCTCTCCTTGAGCTTGAAAATCAAGTAACCGTCGTCTGGCCCTTTCCTGTACCGAAGCTGTTAGGTATATTTTAACTTCCGCATCAGGAAAGACATTAGTACCGATATCTCGACCTTCGGCCACAATTCCCCCCTTTTTACCCAATTGTTGCTGATAAGCGACTAATTTCGCTCTTACCGAAGCTTGGGCCGATAAAGGAGACACAAGGGCCGTTACTTGGGGGGTACGAATAGCTTGACTAATATCTTGACCATTAATGTAAATTTGAGGCGGTTTTCCCTCAAAAGGTGGCAAAAATTCTAATTTTGCCTGAGACACTAATTCCGCGATCGCCCCATAATCTGAAAGCTCAACCCCAGACTGTAAAACTAACCAAGCGATCGCTCGGTACATAGCCCCCGTATCCAAATATACCAAATTGAGAGCTTGAGCTACCCGACGAGTCACAGTAGATTTACCGGCCCCGGCCGGCCCATCAATAGCAATAATCGGTTGACGTACTCGTAACATAACATTATCAATCAAACGAGTAGACCCCACATAAGCTGCGATCGCCAATAATCCCTGATCTTCCACTTGTTCTAAAGGGGTCAAAGTTTGAGGATCAACTAAATCCACATATTGAACCTGAACCAATGGAGTCAAAGCTAATACTTGCTTAACCGTCTCAACAAGTGCATTAGCTTGTCGTTCCCCTTGTGCAAAAGCTAACTGAGCCTGTTTCAGACTAGCAAATAAAGCTAAAGACTGCTCTCGTTCTTCCTGACTCAAATATTGATTACGAGAACTATAAGCCAATCCTGAAGATTCTCTAACGATAGCACAACCTTTAATGATGATCCGAAGGTTTAAATCTGCCACTAATCGCCGAATAATCGCCAATTGTTGGGCATCTTTCTCCCCAAAATAAGCCACATGAGGACTGATAATATTGAATAACTTTGTGACGATAGTGGACACTCCCGGAAAGTGTCCAGGACGAACCGCACCACATAACATAGAAAGCATAGAATGGGGAGGCATAACGGCGGTAGTAGTCACTGAGGTAACATCAGTGTTGGTGTCCATGCCCATTTCTTCAGGAGAAGGGGCAAAAACCACATCTACGCCCATTGTTTGACACAATTGACAATCTTCCTCTAACTGACGGGGATATTGCCCTAAATCTTCAGTAGGAGCAAATTGGAGTGGGTTAACAAAAATGCTAACCACAACTAGATCTACTTCGGCCATAGCTTGACTAATTAAGCTCAAATGACCTTGGTGTAATGCTCCCATTGTGGGGACTAATCCAATAGTTTGAGTGGATCTCAACTGTTCTAAATGGGCCCGTAATCCCGCTACGGTTCTATAGACACGGAGGTTATTCATGGGTAATCATCAATCTTAACGTCCCAGGATTTCAATTTGAACAGGGGCCACCCCACTACTGACTAAACCCAGGATTTTGGCTGCTCCCTTGGATAAATCAATGATTCGTCCGTGAGCATAAGGACCGCGATCGTTAATCCGTACAATGATCGTTCGACCATTACTGAGGTTAGTCACTCGAACTTGAGTACCAAAGGGGAGATTACGATGGGCTGCAGTTAATTCGTATTGATTATATCGCTCTCCGTTAGCGGTTAAACGACCGTGAAATCCTGGCCCATACCAAGAAGCCATACCTTTACGGGTGGCGGCCACTCGTTTTTGCATACCTTGAGTAGCATAACCTGATTGGGGAGTTTGCGCAATGGCAGTTAAGGGGGGAGCGTCTCCCATCAGTCGTCGCAAACGATTAGTAATTTGTAATGCGTCGGCAGCTAATTTATTAGTGGTATCAGGAAGAATGGTTCCCTGATCAAGTTTAATCAGTTCTTGTGAATTAACGGTAATGGTATAAGATCGTTTGTCTTGATTGATATTAACGTTAATGCTTTGAGATTTAAACGTTTGTTCTTGACTGAGTTGGTTCAGACGAGCGACTAAAGCTTTGCCTCGGATAATGGCTTGACTTTCAACCTTTGAGGGATTATCACTGTGTTGTAATTGGGCTAGGTCTGCTCTGGAACCTAAAAAGGTGATCACTGGGATTTGGCTAACCTTGACGGTGACAGCTAGTTGATATTTCCAGCGATGGAGTTCGAGAGTTGCCATCTGATTTTCAGAGGTTGGACTATTAGAGTCCGTTGCCGTAGGGTTTACTATTGAGGAGTTTTGGTTTTCGGGTGTTAAGGGTTGGGAACTGTCTACCGGATTTGTTATTTGCGTCTCCACAGTTTCTTGATTAAGGGTATCTTTTGCGTCAAATGCTTGTGATCCCTGTAAGGAAAGAGTGAGAAACGCGGTAGTGCCTAAAGTGGTCATGAGAGCGGTTGTTGTTAGCCCTTTCCAAAATTTTCTGTTCATAGATATTGTGTTAAGTGAGTTGTTTAACCCCTCGAAATGTTTGTGATTCAATGGATTGTTCAACTTCTTTTTCCTCACAAAATGGACTTAATATTTCTTAAACTGTTACACAGTAGCACGAAATTTTAGGTCTATGTTGCCGTTTTCATAATCATTCGGCATGGTTTCCATTGAATCTTTAAATATAGGTTTACATTAAAAGTGAGATGTAATACTATGGTAGATTTGACTAACTTTGATTAAGTATAATGGCTGAAAAACTCTTTTTTTAACACCACACCCTAGACTAATATAGTCTGTAATGGTTCCTAGGAGCAAGATAGACAATTTGTAGTCTCTACAGTAATTTTTAATGTTACAAGTCAGTATAAATACTAATTTGGTCATGTTGATTTTAATAGATAAGGGACTTTTACCCCTAAAAAATTTAATCATTCCCCAGAAATAGATTAAAATTTTCAATATGTACTTGACAAAAATAAATTAATATGTATACAGTAAATTATTAGCAATACTTATTATTTTGTTCTGTATTCATAATCAAAGAGAAATAAATAGTACATTTTCCTGGTCACAGGACGGAAGGTAAGTAGTCGGACATAAATAAACAAAACGAAGTCTTGAGTCAGAAAGTTTCAGTAAAATCCCTCATGGCTAAAACGAACAATTGATTTATAGTGAATTAGGAACAATCAGCCATTCTTGTAAAAAAAATGTTAACTACTGTTATTGGTTACTATTCAATTATTGCCTTAGTTGTTTTTTTAGCTTGGTTTAAAGCATTTTGGAACGATTCAACAACATCAAAAACAGATTTGTCCTCCTGGATGGTGTTAATCATTGGTGCTAGTTTATGGGTGATTGTTGTTCCCTTTGCTAATCTTGAATTAGTCACCAAAGTTTCTACAACTGATACTTATTAACTATTTCTTAAGCTTACTTAAGCATTTTTTCATTAAAGATTTGAGCAAGTAATTAATCTGAGTTCGGTGTTAGGAGTTGAGAGTTAGGAGTTATAATTTTTCCAAGGTATATAATAAGGGTTGCCAGACTCCTAATGTTGACAACTTGTCCAGCAAAATCATTATGTAGAACTCAGGTTAATTTGGCTAAATTAATGGATGTATATTATAACATGATTAGGTCAAGTATAAATTAAATAATTTTTGTCGCGAAAAATTTGACGGTTGAGCATCTTTAGGATTAAGATCTTTTCATTAATAGTTCTTAAGCCAACAATAGGAATCACATAGAGCTTAAGCATATTTCTAGAGTTTAGTCAATTCCAACCAGCAGAATTTATTATGTTAGTGCAAGCTCAAAAAGAATCGTTAAAAGTTAACGATTTAACTATCCTTGAAGTCTCCGCAAATACCTTAGAAAAAGTAGGACAAGATGTTATAGAGGGATTAACTAAAACTCCAAAAAGTTTACCAGCAAAGTATTTTTATGATCAACGTGGTTCTGAAATATTTGAAGCAATTTGTCAACTACCTGAATATTACCCTACTCGAACCGAGGCTTTGATTTTATGTCAATATGCTGAAGAAATTGCTCAGATTACAGGCACTTGTGAACTGATAGAATTAGGGAGTGGTAGTTCTACTAAAACTCGTCTATTATTAGACGCTTATCAAGCTCAGAAAAAATTTTGTAAATATGTGCCAATAGATGTTAGTGAAACTATTCTCAAAGAGAGTGCTATTCAATTACAAAAGGACTATCCTGCTTTATATATTCAAGAATTAGTGGGAACTTATGAACAAGCATTAGCTCAGTTTACTCCAACTATTTGGCCAGCCAGAATGATTTTTTTCTTAGGTAGTTCTCTAGGAAATTTTAACCCGTCCCAATGTGATTATTTGTTAAATCAAATTACTGGGGTACTCGAACCTGGGGATTACTTTTTATTAGGTATTGATTTACAAAAACCTCAAGATATTTTAGAAGCGGCTTATAATGATTCTCAAGGGGTAACGGCTGCTTTTAACTTAAATATGTTATCCCATTTAAACTGGCGTTTTGGAGCAAATTTTGATACTCATTTCTTTACTCACGAAGCTATTTATAATCAAGAAAAATCTCAGATTGAGATGTATTTAACTTGTCAAAGTAGCCAAATTGTGCATCTAGAAAACCTAGATTTAACAGTCACCTTTAAAACTGGAGAAAGTATGCTAACAGAAATTTCTCGTAAGTTTGACTTAGAACTGATGGAAAAAGACTTAGAATTAAAGGGATTGAAAACCATTAAAATCTTTACTGATCCTCAAAATTGGTTTGGTTTAATTCTTTGTCGCAAATCAAGCTGATGTTACAATAAGCTAATACTGATAGCAATTTCTTGTAAATTGGAGTTGAAAAGTATGAATATCACCCAAAATTGTCTCGATCTGATCAAAAAATGGGAAGGATTTCGTGCCAACGCTTATTTAGATCCGGTAAATATTTCTACTATTGGTTATGGAACAATTCGTTATCCTAATGGGCAAAAAGTCCAGATGGGAGATATTATTTCGGAACCGGAAGCGGAGGCTCTAATGAAGTTAGAGGCTGATGAATTTGCCGAAATAGTAAGTAAAGCGGTAACGGTAGCACTCAATCAAAATCAATTTGATGGTTTAGTTTGTTTTTGCTACAACGTAGGAGCAGGGGCATTTCAAGAAAGTACCTTACTCAAGAAACTTAACGCTCAAGATTATACGGGAGCGGCAGAGCAATTTTTAGTCTGGAATAAAGGAACTATTAACGGTCGAAAAGTTGTTCTCGAAGGATTAACTAATCGGCGCAAAGGTCAACAACCCACCGTTAATCGGAGTACCGATGTAACGGGGGCTTGAAATATAGCCTAAGTTGACCAGACTAAGTATCTAGTATACTACGTTATTTTTGTCACGACACCTTGCGGATGCGAAGCTAGTCCCCTGCTCTGTCATTAGTAATTAAACATCTTTAAAGGGTTAAGGAAGTGTTACTAATTTAAAAAGCTTAAATAACATTGTCGAAGCTAACTTTACCCAGTAATGGAGAGGCAGTAATGTCAAATTATGTGTTAGTAATTGATTCAAACAAACAACCATTAAACCCTTGTCATCCGTCAGTAGCCAGAAAACTATTAAAAAGTAAAAATGCAGCAATATTTAGACAATATCCTTTTACTATTGTCTTAAAAAAAGAAATTCTCGATGTTGTAATTGAACCAATAGAAATTAAAATAGATCCTGGTTCTCAAACAACTGGTATTGCTTTAGTTCAAGGGGATAAAGTTATATTTGGTGCTGAACTTTCTCATCGTGGTTCAACTATTAAAGATAGTTTAGAATCAAGGAGATCATTACGTCGCGGTCGTCGTAGTCGTAAAACTCGTTATCGTCAAGCTAGATTTCTTAATAGAAAAAAACCTTCATGTTGGTTAGCTCCTTCCTTACAACATAGAGTAGATACTACTTTAACTTGGATTAAAAAACTAATTAAGTTCGCTCCTATTGTTGGTATTTCTCAAGAATTGGTAAGATTTGACTTACAACAATTAGAAAATCCTGAAATATCAGGAGTAGAATATCAACAAGGTGAATTAGTTGGTTACGAGGTAAGAGAGTATTTATTAAACAAATGGGACAGAAAATGTTCTTATTGTTCAATAGAAAATGTCCCTTTACAAGTTGAACACATTCATCCTAAAGCCAAAGGAGGTACAAATAGAATAAGTAATTTATGTTTAGCTTGTGAATCATGTAATCTCAAAAAAGGAACTAAAGATATTAATGTATTTTTAGCTAAAAAACCTGATGTTTTAAAGCGTATTTTATCACAAGCGAAACGTCCCTTAAAAGATGCTGCTGCTGTTAATTCTACCAGATGGACATTATTTAATGCTTTAAAAAACACAGGTTTACCCATAACTACAGGATCAGGAGGTAAAACTAAATTTAATAGAACACGATTAAATTTACCAAAACAACACTGGATTGATGCAGCTTGTGTAGGAATAGTTGATACTTTAAAAGTGTTAACTAATAAACCATTATTAATTAAAGCAACAGGTCATGGAACTAGACAATCTTGCAGAACCGATAAATATGGTTTTCCTTCTAGATATGTTCCTAGATTCAAATTCATTAAAGGTTTTCAAACAGGAGATATCGTAAAAGCTGTTGTAACTAAAGGTAAAAAAATAGGGACTTATGTTGGTCGTGTTGCTGTCCGATCAATAGGTAGTTTTAATATATCTAGTCCTAATGGATTAATCCAAGGTATTAGTTATAAAAACTGTACGCATATTCACAAAAAGGATGGTTATTCTTATGCGACATAGACCTTGCCCCTCATTTCCTCTCATCGCTAATCGGAGTACCGATGTAGCGAGAGTCTCCATGAGGGCGGAAAGATGAAAAAACATTATTTGAAAAAACTGGAAGTGGAGGAACTCCTCTAGAAAAAGCGGAAGCTTCCCCTGAAAATGAAGTAACTTGGCTGGAGGGTTATCGAGACAGCACGGAAGATAATACTATTATCGTGGCTCGTAAGGGTTCAGATGTGGTGGAGATTTTAACCATAGAAAGCCCCGAAAAAGAAGATTTAATTACCGTTCTACGCCAATATCCTAACGCTAAAAATTTCCTCCTCGCCCCCCCTGGAAAGGCAGTTCCTTCGGGAGAGCGACTCCTCATCCAAAAGAGAGCAACCGCTACCATCACAAAAGTTGATGGGCCTCCTACTTTGGATAATCCTCTCTTAATCATTGGGATGGGGGCCGAAGATGATACACCCCCTAGTCTTAATCAGGATATTGAGGAACTACAAACCCGTCTGAAAGCTTTGGGGTATTATCAAGGAGAAATTGATGCAAACTTCGGTTTTAATACTGATCTAGCTGTTAAAGCTTTCCAAGCTAAGGAGTTTGGAGAAAGTGAAGCGGACGGCAAAGTAGGCCGGAAAACTTGGGACAAACTCTGGGGGAAAGATAGACCAGAAACTACCATCACTGCTTCCTCTTCTCCTGCTATTCGTGGGAAAAATTATCTTAAATTAAACAAGACCAGCAAAAAAGATGAGTTCGGATGCTTTGTTCTCAAAATGGAATACTTTAAAGATGGTAATCTGAAAGATTCTATGAGCGTATGTTCTGGTACTCGTGGCGCACAGTTTTTCAAAACGGGGCCTAATAGCGTACCCAAAAGCTTTCAACCTCTACCCGAAGGAAAATGGCGCATCGAGAACATTAAATGGGCAGGAGGGCCGCAACACAAGGATGATTACTCAGGAAAATTTGTATTCCCTGATCCTGGAGTTGGGCCTGTTTCGACTCCACTAACCTATGTGAGTCCCGGTTTCACAAGGCGAAGTGCGATCGAAATTCATATTGACTGGAATCGTCGCCCAAAATCGCCAGGAACTGCTGGTTGTGTGGGACTATATAATATTGCCGATTATCAACGATTTGTCCGTTGGTTAAGGGAGACAGACCCACGAGACTTCTATGTTGATTGGGGTTTAGGTACTTGTCCAAAACCTTAGAATTGGGCAACCTAAGCTTTGCGGTTTAAATGCACAACAGCTTAATCCTAATTCACGCGCATTAGACTATGAATAATTTTAAATCTCACCCTCCCATTGAACTTAATAATTGTAGTAAAGAAACCATCCTTAATTACTTTGAAAATGCTTGGAAATTAGAAGATATTCTGATGCAAAGTATTATTGAAGAAAAGACATTTTATGTTAATCCCGATGATTTAAGGAATCCTCTAATTTTTTATTTAGGTCATTGTCCTGCATTCTATATTAACAAATTATTTCAGGTTAATCTATTAGAAAAATCTTTAAATTCAAATTATGAAATCTTATTTGGATTTGGAGTAGACCCGGAAACACCGGATGAATTAAAGGCTGCTATTGCTGATATTAAATGGCCCGAAGTTTCTCAGGTTTGGGAATATCGTAACCAAGCATATCAAATCATTTTAGAGTTTATTAAAAATGCCCTGTTTACTTTTCCTATTAGGCAAAATGATCCTCTTTGGGCGTTAATAATGGGTATGGAACATCAGCGTATTCATATTGAAACTTCTTCTATGTTAATTAGACAACTTCCTGTTGAGAAAGTTGAACGCCCCCAAGGTTGGGAATATGCCCCTTCTCACAGTAAGATTTCTCATAATGAAATGATTGAAGTTTCTGGGGGAATAGTTGACATTGGTAAACCTGAAGATTCTCCTATTTATGGTTGGGATAATGAATACGGTTATCGTCAAGTTGAAGTTAATATTTTTCTGGTTAGTAAGTATATGATAACCAATGGAGAATTTAAAGAATTTGTTGATAATGGTGGTTACGAAAATAAAGCTTACTGGGATGATGAATCTTGGCAATGGAAGAATCATTATCAAGTCAAATATCCTAAATTTTGGTTAGTTGATAATCAGGGTAATTATCAATATCGAGCTATGTTTGATGTGATGGAATTACCTTTAGATTGGCCCGTAGAAGTTAATCATTATGAAGCAATGGCCTATTGTCGCGCTCAAAATCAACCAACCCGTTTAATGAGTGAAGCTGAGTATAATTTAGCAACTTATGGAAGTCATAAAAATGATAATTATGATCCGAAAAAAGATAATTTTGATAATTACAATCTTAATTTAAAATTTGGCTCACCTAGTCCAGTAGGAATGTTAGAAACAGCAAAAAATAGCTTTGGAATTTATGATTTGCGGGGGAATGTTTGGGAGTGGTTAGAGGATGATTTTAATCCATTACCAGGATTTAAAGCTCATTTTCTCTATGAAGATAATTCTACTCCCTTTTTTAATAGCCAACATAAAATGATGTTAGGGGGATGTTGGATAACGAATGGAACAGAAGTGTTACAATATTACCGCAATTGGTTCCGTTCCAATTTTTATCAACACGCTGGTTTTAGAATTGTTAAAGATGTTAAAAAACTGTTTTAATACCGTGAGGTATTTTGTTACTCTAGAGTTAGGGAAAACATTAATAATCAAATCAAATTCACCTGCGACCCAAGAGGAGATTTCTGTAAATGGCTTCGACTGACTTTAAAGATTACTATGCCCTATTAGGAGTGAGTAAAAGTGCTACTGTGGAGGAAATTAAAAAAGCCTTCCGCAAATTAGCCGTTAAACATCACCCAGACAGAAACCCTGGAGACAAAGCAGCCGAAGAACGTTTTAAAGAAATTAGTGAAGCTTACGAGGTGCTGTCAGATAAGGAAAAACGCCAAAAATATGACCAATTTGGCCAATATTGGAAACAAGCTGGCGCAGGTGCAACAGGAGGATGGCCTCAAGGCAATGGGGGCGTAAATGTGGGGGATTTTGATTTTAGTCAATATGGTAATTTTGACGAATTTATCAATGAATTATTAGGCCGTTTCTCTACTCCTGGAGGCCCCAGAGGAGGAAATTATACTTATCGCACTAATACGGGCAACCCTGGTTATGGAGAAGGTTTTGCCCAACAACCTTCAGGGGGCGACCAAACGGCTAACCTGCGTTTAAGCTTGTTAGAAGCGTTTCGCGGAGTACAAAAAAGGCTGAATTTAGGTAATGAAATCATCGATGTTCGTATTCCTGCCGGGGCAAAAACGGGCAGTAAAGTGCGTATAAAAGGAAAAGGGAGTGCTAACCCCTATAATCAACAACGGGGGGATTTATACCTCAATATTGAACTTGAACCCCATTCATTTTTCCAGTTTGAGGATGATAATTTGGTTTGTGAGGTTCCTATTACTCCTGATGAGGCGGTATTAGGGGCATCTATAGAGGTTCCTACCCCTGATGGACAGGTGACGGTTAAGGTTCCTCCTGGTATTCGTTCGGGGCAAACTTTACGGTTACGGGGGAAAGGTTGGGTTCATCCCAAGGATGGACGAGGGGATCAATTAGTTAAAATTGTGATAGATACGCCTCAAAGTTTAACTCAAGCAGAACGGGAATATTACGAGAAAATTCGTGATATTCGCACTTATAATCCCCGTAATCACTTACAACGGATTAGTCTCTGATATCCTGATGATGCTAATTACTATTGCAATATATAAAGTAATAGGAATTAGATTCATACTAGTAAAATAATTGGCAAAGGTTTGTTAAATAAAATTCTACGAGATGCCGAATTAACTAAAGAAGATTTGATCAAACTTTTAGAATAAATATATACCAATGCTATTTGATTTGTCAGAAAATGGGGTTCTACGGGACAAACTATGCTAAACTAATAATTAATAAAAGGCTAAAGCCTTATCCTATAGAAACAAAGTCCATCTTCGTGAACTAAATTATAGGTGTGGAACGCCACCTCTTGCCTGTTTTGTATAGCTTAACTATGAACGAGTTAAAGTCTATTATTTGTGATAATTTAGCATAACTTGTCCGGTAGAACCATTCTACAAACAACGGAAATTAGTCTTAGGTTCATAGTAATTATGTACAGATAAAACTTCTAGTAAGAATATTTCGATCAAGTGATTGTGTTACCTTAGTCAATAGTTTTGCTGACTAAGGCTTAGGCGTTTATGACTAATTCCCCTCCTGAACCCCCTGAAAACCCTACTCCCATACCGAGTTTACTAAACTTTCTTAGGCGACCTTCAACCCTCATGGTTGGCGGTATATTGTTAACATTAGGCATCGGTGTTTATGGAGGTATTAATTATTTTGTTTATCAGAAGTTATCTCCTCTAGTTTCGACTCAATTAAGTGAACTGCTACAACGAAAAGTCAGCATTGGAGAAGTAAAAAATTTCTCCTTTAATTCTATTCGCTTTGGTATTTCTGAGATTCCTACGACACAAACTGATCCAGATTATTTAAAGATTAAAGAGATCAATATTGGTTTTAATCCGTTACCTTTATTATTAGGACAACCTCTTAAATTAGATATTACTGTTGATAATCCTAATCTTTATGTGGCAGAAGATAAAACAGGTCAATGGATAAAATTACCAGAGATGGAGAAAGGAGAAGAAGTTGAGCTTCCTATTGATATTGAGGCAAGTTTTAAGCTTAATAAGGCTGATATCAGGGTTCATCCTTATGGGATAAAAAAACCGCTTAATTTAGCTATTAATGGTCAAGGGGGATATGTTTATAAGGCTAAAGATGATCAACAAATTAGTTATGATGTGATTGCTAATTTATTGGATAGTGAGATTATTCTTAAGGGAGAAACTGCTTTAAATAATGGAAAAACTGCAGCTAATTTACAGGTTAATCAGTTAAATTTACCTCAGTTGGTAGCTTTAATTCCTAATTCACCGCTAATGTTAAAAAGTGGAAAATTTAATAGTAATGTAAATCTATCACTTCCATCTTTAGAGAAAATAGAAGGGACTCAAGGGTCAGGTAAAGTTGATATTTCGGGTCTTGTTGCTAATATTAAACCTCTTAAAGTTCCTCTTAAAGTTAATGTTAATTTAGATTTTCTGGGTCAAACTGTTCAATTTAAACAGACAGAAATTAGTTTAGGTAATCTTGTCACTCAAATTAGTGGGGGGGTTAATTGGAAAGAAGGTTATAACTTAAATGTTAATGTCAAACCGATTACTATAAAAAATATTCTTAAATTAATTCCGAGTCAATTACCTATTAATATTGGGGGAGAAATTCAAGGCAATATTAAAGTCAATGGTTTGATTAAAAATCCTATTGTTACAGGCAGTATTAATAATACAAAATCTTTGATCATTGATCAAGTCCCTATTAAAACTATTAATGCTAATTTTCAGGCTAATTTGCATCAATTTATTCTCAAAAAAGTAGAAATAAATCCAACTGTTGGGGGACAAATTATTGCTAAAGGTAAAGTTGAAACTGGTATTCTGAAAGCTATTGAGAAAAAACAACCGATTGATTGGCAAAAAATGCCTTTAGAATTAGGATTAAAAGTTAACTTACCAACTCAAAAGTTACTAACTCCTTATTATAAATCATCTCAAGCAGTTAGTTTAGGAAATATTTCAGCCAGTGGAATAGTAAAAGGAACATTAGGAAAACCATTAGGTAAATTTCAATGGCGATCGCCTAATTTATTAACAGTATCAAATCGGTCAATTTCAGGGAAAGGAGATCTTCTTTTAGCAGGAGAAACTGTCTTATTACGGGATGTTACTTTACAAGGTGAGGGAGGAAATATTACTCTAAATGGAGTCGGTAACTTAGCAAAAAGACAATGGCAAACAGTTATAAAATCGGAGACATTTTCTTTAGTTCCTTTAGTTAAAGTAGTCTGTTCTTTTAATCGTTGTCCTGATCAACTTTTAGCAAATTCTATCACTTTAAGAAACGGAGATATTCGCTTAACAGGTAACTTTGATAAGATTAATTTAGAAACAGTAAACGCCTTGGCTAATTTAACATTGATAGTAGATAATGGAGCAATTGCTATTAATAGTAATCTCTCTCAAGGTAATTTAACAGCAAGAACATTTTTAACAGGTATTTCTCTTGCTTATTATGTGCCTAATTTATCAGTTCCGGTAAAAATAGACAATACCAATATTAATTTTTCAGGTAATATTGCTCAACTGTTTAAAAATGATACTTTTAATATTAATCCTCTTACAGCAGAAGGTAATATTAAATTAACGGTTGCTGGCAGTCCAGTTAATGCTAATTTACAATTAAATCAGGGTATTTTACAAACAGTTACTAACATTGGTCAACTTGAACTTAATCCTATTATTCCTAATTTACCCCTAACATCAAATTTAGTTAGAAGTAATATTAATCTGACTGGTAATGTCAATTCTTTGTTAGCTTCTTTAGGTAAAACACCTGATTTTAGTAGTTTTCGAGGCGATGCAGAGATACAACTTGCTATAGAAAATAGTCTAGTTAATGTCAGAGGAAATTTACAGAATGGGATAGTAAAAGGTCTAGTTAACTTAGGTTCATTATCCCTGAATAAAATTATTCCTAGTTTACCGATTTCCACTCAATTAGTTAGGGGAAATATTGAAGCATCAAGTCAACTAAATTCCTTACTCTCTACCACTCCAAATTTAAACAGTATACAAGCAAATATTAATTTACAATTAGCGGCAGCAAAAGGCATAATTAATACCAATACTCGTTTAATCAACAATCAATGGAATAGTGACATTAGTGCATCTCGTCTCAATATTGCCACCATTCTCAATCAAATTGTTCCTAAAGCTCCTCAAATTGACTTGGATAACTTAAATGCTAAAATGAAGCTTTCAGGCAGTTTAAACAGTATTTTTGAGGAAACAGGAACTATTCCTATACAAGCTAAAACTATTACTTTAAACAGTAATGGACAAACTGTAAATGCTAACGGAACGATTATTATTTCTAATCTAAATACAAGACCAGATGCTCAAGTTAATCTCTCTGTTGATGCTAATTCTCAACTGAATAAGTTACCACTAAATCAATTGATTTCTTTAATTCCAGTTGAACGAAACTTGCTACCAGAAAGCGTAAAATTAGAAGGAATAGTAGACTTTAAAGGTCGCTTTATAGGTAAACAATTATTGACTAATGCTAATACTCCAGGAAATATCAAATTATTAGGAGATGTAAAACTAACTAATTTTGCTATTAATAATCGCAAATTTGAAAATAGTTTAACCGGATACTTAAAAGCTATCATAGGCGAAAAAATTGCTTTAAACTTAAAGGGTTCAGAAGATATTATTGCTGCTAGTGTAATACCTTGTACCCGTGCTGAATGTCTCTTTCCTTATCTTCCTAATTCTTTTGAATTACGACAAACCACAGGGAAAGAACTCCCTATTATTGCTCAGGGAAACTTACAAGGTGATCGCTTTATTGCCAAAATAGAACAATTTCCCTTAGAATTATTTAAACTAGAACCAACGAAAAATAATGGCATTCCTGGATTTATTTCTGGTGCTGTTAATAGTCGTATTGATATTAATCTGTTTACCTTAGAAGGAACAGGAAATATAAGAATTGATAACCCCAGATTAGGGTTTATTGAAGCTAATGAAATAACAGCAAATCTCAGTTATAAAGATAATTTAGCCCGATTAGAATCAGGAAATCTAAAACTAGGAAGAAGTAACTATGATTTACAAGGATATCTTAACTTAAAATCAGGAGCATTGCAAGGCAATTTGAATGTAGATAAAGGTCGAGTAGAAGATATTTTAACTGCTTTAAAAATATCTAGTGTTGATCGATTTTTAGATTTATTACAACTGAAACCAATTGATTATGCTAAAGCAAAGCAAATTCCTCCTCAATCTGTTGGAGATGCTAATAGTACTATCGCTGAGCAAGTCAATTTATTAGCGGTAATTGATCAAACAATTCGTGAATTAGCGGCTCAAAATCAAGCAGGAGGTATACCCACAGAATTAGATATTAGAGGATATTTTAACACGAAAGTCGCCTTAACTGGAACAATTTATAAACCAATTTTTAACTTAAAGTTAACAGGTCAAAATTGGCAATGGAATCCACAAAAAGCTTTTCCTGATATTGTAGAACCATTAGGATTAGTAATTCGAGATCAACAAATTATTCCGATTAATAATATTAAAATTGCCACCAGGTTAGAATATGGAAAACTCACCATTGAACAAGCTCAAATTCAAATCAAAGAAAGCTTAGTCGGACTTCAAGGAAACTTTTCATTACAAGAAATTAACGCTAATTGGAACGTGGAAAATCTATCCTTTGATACTATCAATAACTTTTTCAAAATGCCGCCTGATGTTTCTGGTTCCCTCAATTCGACAGGAACAGTTCAAGGGACAATTTTTGCTCCTAAAATACAAGGACAATTTGCTTTTGTTGATAGTTCATTTCGCGGAAGATCTTTAAATGAAACCATTGAAGGACAATTTAGTTATCAAAATGCTCGTTTTAAACTATTAACAAATGAACCCTCTATTGTTTATGCGTCTATTGATATTCCTTTTCCTATTTATCCAGGAAATGATTCCTTTAATGTTGATGTTCGTTTAGATACGGACGCGTTTACATTAGTCAGAATTTTTAGTCAAGATAAAGTAGCATTAGTGAATGGAGAAGCAGGATTTACTTTGCAAGCACAAGGACGACTTGACTTAACAGAAGGATTCCGACTTTATGAATTCAATACTGATAATAAACTTATCCTAAATCAAGCTGTTTTTGCAAGTGCTGCTTTTCCTCAACCATTAACAGTAACTGGACAAATTGATATTGATGATAAACTAATAAAGGTTGAGCAATTACAAGGAACATTTGCTGATAGTAAACTAACCATTGCAGGGGTTTTACCCTTATTTATTCCTGAATCTAAAGCAAATAATCCACTAACCGTTGCCATTGAAAAAGGAGAAATTAATCTTGAAGGGTTGTATCGTGGAGAAGTAGATGGCCAAATTAACGTAACGGGGGCCGCTATTCAACCTATTCTTGGAGGTCAAATTCAATTAGCAAATGGACAAGTTTTTATTCCTAAAAATGAAACTGAAACGCAAGAAAGAACGGTGGTAAACTTTAATCAATGGGTTAAACCTATTCGTCAAATTCCCAGAAATAATGAACCGATTCCTCTTCTTCCTCAGTTAAATAATTTTCAAGTTAGTTTACAAGGATTATATATAGAACAAATACCATTATTTCGCTTTGAATTTGGAGGTAATTTAATTGTTAATGGTTCCTTAAATAATTTTGATTCCTTACAACCACAAGGTAATATTCTTGTTAGTCGAGGTTTTGTTAATTTCTTAGAAACTCGCTTTTTTATAGAACGTCGTCGTCTTAATCAAATTAGTTTTAATCCTCAACAGGGTTTATTAAATCCTGATCTTGATCTTATGATGAGAACCATTGTTTCAGAAGTTCCTAGTACCAGTAGAGAATTAAGGGGTGCAGAAACCACAGAAATTCCTGATGATAGTCTCAATAAAGTGCAACGGGTTGATATTAATTTAGGTTTGAAGGGTTCTCTTGCTCAGTTAATTCCTAGTTTGAGTAAAAATGAATCTCAAGTATGTCAAATTCAAGATGCTTTACAACCAATTCGTACCTCTGCTACATTATCTGATGAAGAGTTAGAAAAAGTTGCAAATTGTTTACAAATTCTCGCTGCTCAAGGTAATGGTAATCAAAAATTACTCAGTAATCCAGTCATACAATTAAGTAGCAGTCCTCCTCGTAGTCAAGGAGAAATTGTTCGTTTATTAGGGGAACAATTATTTATTTTAACAGAAACGTTACAAGGACAAAGCACGGAACAATTGATTCAATTTGGAGTTGTTCAATTAGCTTTACCTATGGTGTTTCAAAATGTACTTTATGATATTGAAAGTGCAGTTAGTGATACTATAGGTAGCACTGATTTTAGGATAGTTCCGTTTTTAGAAACTATTTATGAGGTAGAAGATAAAGGATTTGTTCGTCTCTCCTACGATTATGGTTTTAATGAGTTTCGGGTACGGTATGAAAAACGATTTTAAATGATTCACTAATATTGAAAAAAGGAGAACTGTAACCGATGAAAAAGCAAATATTAGAAACTATCAATAAACTTAAAGAGCAATTGGACGAGAATTTGCTAAAACTGAAAGAGTTCCTAAAGAATTTCATCGCTACCTTAAAGAATCTCAAGACTTGCGTAACTTAGGAAAGCACGGTTTAGCCGTTGCTTGTCCACTGCTTGCCATGCCTGAAAATATTCTAGAGATACAACTTTGTCCCAAACCCCCTAAACGACTTGACAGCTTGATAGGGGTAAAGTTAGGTAATAAATGGGACTTTATGAAGAAAACAGGAAAAGCCAAGGGGAAAGACGCGATCATCCGAGTTTGCTTCTATGCCACGCGGTTGCTGTTTCAAAGACTCAGAGACTACATAGTCTTCTAAGACCCTCCTAAAAAAGCCCCTGACTCCCACCAGGGGTTTTTGCTTATGATAAAGTTTTATGTATAGAGATGATTGCTTACCAGTTTTTAACTGTAACTCTTTTTTTGTTCCCTTTAGGGTCAAAATGTAAAGAATCTTTACTCAGATACAAAAATTAATGAACTTTTTTAACGTTAAAGCAAAATTTAACATTGCCTTGCGCCTTCTTCCCTAAAATATAATCTTACAAGTCAAGCCATCCTATTCACAAAAAAGCAGGAGGACTCAAGCAAAATGGCAGAAACTGGATACACCCAGATGGTCAAGGCATACAATGATGACCCCTTTACTGGTCATTTATCAACCCCTATTTCTGACTCAGGGTTTACAAGAGCTTTAATTAACAATCTTCCCATCTATCGCAAAGGACTCTCTCCCCTAGCGCGGGGTTTGGAAGTAGGACTTGCTCACGGTTATTTCTTAATTGGGCCTGAAGTTGTTTTAGGACCTGGCCGTGATTTTTCGGCTGACCCCTATCTCTCCGCTTTATTAACTGCTGTAGTGATTGTGGTCATCGGTACTATTGGACTCAATGCTCATGGTCTAGTATCTCTCAAGAGTGCCACTGAATGTGAGCCTGGAACAGATGCAATGCAAACCTCTGAAGGTTGGAGTTTATTTGCCAGTGGTTTCTTCCTTGGTGGCGCAGGCAGTGCATTTATGGCCTATTTCTTACTTGAGAAGTTTTCCACCATTGATGCAATTTTCCGTGGCTTCGTTAACTAAATGCCCGAAACCTTATATAACTCAGTTTTTAGGGTTTCCAATTTTTGAAAAAGTCCTTGACCAAATTCACAAGAAAACTCACAGGAGAATAATCACATGACTGGTGCTTATGCAGCGTCTTACTTACCTTGGATTTTGATTCCCGCCATCACCTGGTTAATGCCATTGGTTGTGATGGGACTTTTGTTTATCTACATTGAACAGGATGCTTAACTCAACAGAATATGGAGAATTAGGATTTTTTATCCTCTAACATAGTTTTCTCTATTCCTTAGAAGGCTTCACTTAATTTTAGGTGGAGCCTTATTTTTTGAAAAACTGGCATTATAATTAATAATTAACAATTATTTCGGAAAAATTGTGTTAAAAAGAAAACACATGAAACATTAATTTATTGGGGTCAAACTAATCATGTGTTTAGCCGTTCCGGGAAAAGTGGTTAATATTACTGGGGATGAACCCATGATGAGGAAGGGAAAAGTTAGTTTTGGGGGAGTTATCAAAGAAGTGAGTTTAGCCTATGTTCCTGATGTAAAAATAGGTGATTATGTCATTGTCCATGTGGGGTTTGCTCTAAGTATTTTAGATGAAGACGCGGCTCAAAAAACTTTAGCAGATTTTCAAGAAATGGAAGCACTCATGTTAAACTTGTCTACCGTTAACTGAGGGTTAATTAACCCGCTAAAAGTCACTTAAACTCACCTTAATCGAAAAATAACCCCAGAACTGACTAAGCTGTCACGCATCTAAATTGGTAGTTGAGATTGCAAGGGAGCGCCGGAGCAAGGGAGCGCCGGAGAAAGATTTTAACCTTTGTACCAAAACCCTCTATAACCATTTTAAATGCGTCTTAGCTTATTAACCCAATACTAAAAGTTTGGGTTGTACTCGGATGTTAAACCGTCATTAATCTTTAAGGTTATTTGTCCCAATTCAGGTTAAAATTAGCAAATAAGTCAAGTCATCTTGATAAAAAATAACAAAGGAATACAGAGTTAGTCCGAAAAGTCAACTCTTACTCCGTCAGAAAATAGGGCTTATTTCCCAAAAATAAGGACAAAAATGACTATTGTCTTGCAGATAGGCGACCAAAATATATCAGAACAAGAGCTTTATCCCATATTGGCCCAGTATAGGTTATTACCTCAATTAGCCAAAGAGATTATCGTTGAACAAGCGATCGCCGAAATAGAATGTAGCCCAGAAGAAGCAACCTTAGCCAAAGAGCAATTTTATCAAAGACAGCAACTAACCAATGAAAATGAACTCCAGTTATGGTTAGAACATCATGGTATGACCCGCCAACAATTAGAGAATCTTAGTGTTAGAGATATAAAAATAGAAAAATTTAAACAAATAAAATGGGGCGAACAATTAGAAAGTTATTTCATCAAATGTAAAGGACAATTAGATCGGGTAGTCTATTCTTTGATTCGGACAAAAGAAGCCGGAATCGCCCAAGAACTTTATTTTCGCCTCGAAGAAGGAGAAAGCGATTTTGTTGATTTGGCCAGACAATATTCAGAAGGTTCAGAAGCTCAAACAGGTGGATTAATTGGCCCAGTTGAACTCAATGTTCCTCACCCCAGAATTGGTCAGATTTTATCATCAAGTAAGTCAGGGCAAATATCCCCCCCAACAAAAGTAGGAGATTGGTGGATTATTGTCCGCTTAGAAAAATATATGTCGGCCCAACTTGATGATCCCACTCGACAGCGACTACTCAATGAACTATTTCAAGGGTGGTTAATAGCACAAATTCAACAAAATGTTTCCTTTTCTCCTCAAAGTGAATTATTAGAATTGAAAACAAGTTAAAACAATAAAAAAAATTGATTGAACTAGATTCACTAATGACTTTAGACTTATGACCCAAAAAAAAGGTTTCAAGCATCCTATTAGCAAGGGGAGAGAAATAAAAATATTCGTTGCTTCAAGCTACCGTCTTGTTTGCGGTAGTAAGTGATAACTGATAACTGATAACTGATAACTGATAACTGAAATGACCTCTACCAATATCGACGCACAAGAATTTTTAAGTAATTTAGCCCCCTTTGACCAACTGCCCCCATCACTTAGGGTTGACATCGCTAATCAATGTCAATCATGGCGTTATAAAATGGGTCAAGTAATTGCTATGCGGGGCAAAATATCCCCTAATATTACGATTTTATTAGAAGGAAAAGCCCGACTCTTAGGCTATGATCCCCGCACCCAAATGCCGAGTACCCTCGCTTTACTCGAACCTGGGGCCATTATCGGTGGGGTCAACTTAGTCAGAGGGGTTCCCAGTGAAACCGCGATCGCCTCAACAGAAGCCATCGGCCTCACCCTAAGTCAACAAACCTTTCAGACCTTATTAGACGAATATCCCATCTTTAGAGAAACTTTTGTTGAACAATGTAGTCTGCTCGAATTATTTGAGTTGGTGGCGACTCAACTGGAAAAAGAAGCCCAAGCAGAAGGAAATATTAAAGAAATTGCCAGTGATCTCCTAGAATATACTCAAGTTTACTCCCTGTCCCCCGGAAAAATCTCACAAGAAGATCGGTTAACTCTAGAAGATCGTGAAACCATGTGGTTAGTGAGTGGGGGGAATATGCCTGAGTTTCCTGTGGGCAGTCGTTTAGACATATCAGGCAACTCTCGCTTCCAAATTACCGGGACTCAACCAGTCCGTTTAATTGGCATTCAGGCTAATAAATGGCTCACATCTTCTCCTGGAAGTATACTCCTTGTTGAAGATCAGCCAGACCCAGATAATCATCAGTTAAGCTTCGTCAAATCTGAACCTAACAACATTCCCTATGCGGACTCGTCCCTAGTGGGAATGGATGCCATGCCCATTTCCCCTGAAGAACGCCAAAAACGCAAAAATTTTCCGTTTATCAAGGGAAAAACCCCTTTGGGAGTGGGATCAGCCTGTTTTCAAATGCTAAGTCAATATTTCGGGATGCCCTTCCGTCGAGATGTGATTCGTCGTATCTTGAAAGAACAAATAGAACGCACTGGAAGTTTATCTTTGCCTTTATGTGGTGCAATTACGGAATTAATGGGACTTAATGCCCAATTAATTACCCTTCCGGCTTCTTCTTTTACCCAACTCAAGACCCCCGCCTTGATCGTCTGGCAAGATAGTCTAGCTGTTCTCTACGATGTGAGCGCTCAAGAAATAATTATCGCTGTTCCCGAATTAGGAATATTGCGTCGTCGTCCCCAAGATTTTCTGGAAACTTGGGGAGAAAAAGGAGAAGTTCTTCTATTACAACAGACAAAAGAAACCCCTCAAGAAAGATTTGGACTTAATTGGTTTATTCCCTCCTTAAAAAAATATCGTCGTGTTTTAATTGAAGTCTTTATTGCTTCTTTTTTCGTGCAAATATTTGGATTAGTGAATCCTCTGATGATTCAAGTCATCATTGACAAAGTAATTGTCCAAAATAGCGCGGATACTTTGCAAGTATTGGGAACATTTCTCTTAATTATTGCTATTTTTGAAGCCGTTTTGACGACCTTGAGAACTTATTTATTTGTGGATACAACTAACCGCATTGATATGAGTTTGGGTTCAGAAATTATCGATCATTTATTACGATTACCTCTACGTTATTTTGAAAAACGACCCGTTGGGGAAATTTCAACTAGGATCAATGAATTAGAAAATATCCGTCAATTCCTTACTGGAACTGCTCTTACTGTAGTATTAGATGCGGTTTTTTCCGTTGTCTATATCGCCGTCATGGTTGTTTATAGTCCCATTTTAACCTTAGTGGCTTTAGCAATTGTACCAATTTTTATTGCCATGACTTTGTTCTTTTCCCCGACTATTCGTAATCAAATACGGATTAAAGCAGAACGAAACGCCGAAACCCAATCTTTTTTAGTGGAGATAATGTCGGGTATTCAAACTGTTAAAGCTCAAAATATAGAACTGCGATCGCGTTGGCAATGGCAAGATAAATACGCTCGTTATGTGTCAGCAGGGTTTAATACGGTAATTACTTCGACTTTGGCAGGTTCTACCAGTAGCTTCCTCAATAAACTCTCAGGATTGTTAGTATTGTGGGTAGGAGCTTATTTAGTATTAGAAGGAAAATTATCTCTCGGACAATTGATCGCTTTTCGTATTATTGCCGGTTATGTGACATCTCCCATTTTACGCCTAACTCAATTATGGCAAAATTTCCAAGAAACTGCCCTATCCTTAGAAAGATTAGCCGATATTGTCGATACACCCCAAGAAGCTGAACGCGATCGAGAAAATATACCTATGCCTGCCGTTCAGGGAGGGGTTAAATTTGAAAACGTTTGTTTTCGCTTTAAACCTCATGGCCCTTTACAACTAAATAACGTTAATATTGATTTTCCGGCCGGAACCTTTATTGCTGTAGTCGGACAAAGTGGGGCCGGTAAAAGTACCCTAACTAAATTAATTTCCCGTTTGTATGAGGTAGAGTCAGGACGCATTTTAATCGATGGTTATGATGTGTCCAAAGTAGAACTCTATTCTCTACGTCGTCAGGTAGGAGTAGTTCCCCAAGATACCCTACTATTTGATGGATCAGTACAAGAAAATATTGCCTTAACTAACTCCGATGCTTCCACAGAAGAAATTATTGAGGCCGCAAAAGTTGCCGCGGCCCATGAGTTTATTATGGGACTGCCAAATGGGTACAATACTAAAGTGGGGGAAAGAGGTTCCGCACTGTCAGGGGGACAACGACAACGGATAGCGATCGCACGTTCGGTGTTGCAAAATCCCATGATTTTGGTGCTTGATGAGGCCACCAGTGCTTTAGACTATACCACCGAACAACAGGTATGTACGAACCTGTTATCTGCGTTTGGTGATCGCACCGTTTTCTTTATTACTCACCGTCTCGGTTCCATTAGAGGTGCGGATGTAATTTTGATGATGGACGCGGGGTCTGTGGTGGAACAAGGAACCCATGAGGAATTAATGGCCATGAAAGGCCGATATTACTATCTTTATCAGCAACAAGAAGCAAATATGTAAAACAATTTGCAGTGATTTTTTCGAGTTAATTTTCGTCAGTTAAGAAGGGAAAAAAACGATGAATGGTATTAATGGGAAAGAGAATAACGTGAAACAAGATGAGTTAGTGCAAACCTCTAATAATGGCAATTCAGCCGCCCTTAAAGCGAGTGGGAATAATGATCCTTTTAGTCAAAATGCCTTAGCTCCTATTACCTCTGAACAAGCCGTTGTTTTACGTCAATCTCCCAGTTGGTCAAGAGCGATAGTTTGGACAATTATAGGGGTAACAACTGCTTCTGTTCTTTGGGCGGCTTTGGCCTCTATTGAACAAGTAGTAGCAGCTAAGGGGCAACTAAAACCTCAAGCAGCAGTTAAAGATATTCAACCTCCTATTAATGGGGTGGTGGATAAAGTTTTAATTAAAGATGGAGATCATGTTAAAGAAGGACAAATTTTATTGACTTTAGATTCAGAAGCAACTGCCGCCGAATTACGCTCATTAAAGACTGTTAAACAATCTTTAAAACAAGAGAATGAATTTTATAAAACTTTAATGTCTCAATCCCTTGATACTCATCAAGTAGAACGGGAAATTATTAAACTAAAATTACCCCAAGAAGTAGCTTCTTTGACTCGTAATCGGACTGGTTTAGTTGCTGAAAATCAATTGTATCAAATTCAATTAGGAGAAAATGTACCAGGAATTAATTTAAACATTGGGCAAGTCCAACGACTGCGAGCATCTCAAGGAGAGTCATCTTCTCGTGCGATGGCGGCTCAATTGGAAACAGAACAATTGCAAAAACAACTAAAACAAGCACAACTTCAGTTAGCAGATGCACAAAAACAATTAATAGATGATCAAAAAGTTCTGGCTGAGATTAAATCCCGTAATGAAAAAGCCCTACAAGAAGCTAAATCAGCATTAGTGATTGAAGAAGGAATTCTTCAAGATATTGAACCTTTACAAGAAGAAGGAGGGGTGGCCAGATTACAAGTAGAAAGACAAAAACAATCGATTTCTGAACGGAAACAAAAACTAACCGAACAAATCAGTAATGGAACCATTGAATACGATAAACAACGTCAGCAAATTCAACAACGTTTGGGGGATATTGGTCGTTTCACTCAAGAAGAACGACGGTTAGAATTAGCCATTGAACAGGGTGATGCTAGATTAACTAATACGGTTGATTTAACAGAAAAAGACATTAGAGATAAAATATCAGTTAATCAACAAAAAATTGCGGAAATTGATAGTCAATTAACCAAAATTATTGTCGAAAATGATAAACGAATTGCCGAAATAGGTAGCCAAATGAGTCGGGCAACTGTTACCTTAAAATATCAAGCTATTAAAGCTCCTGTAACTGGAACCGTATTTGATTTAAAAGCTACTCCTGGCTATGTACCACCCCCTAATCAAACCGAACCTCTTTTAAAGATTGTTCCTGATGATAATCTTATCGCTGAAGTCGATATTACTAACGAAGATATTGGCTTTGTTAGCACCGGTCAAAAAGCAGATGTCAGAATTGATTCTTTCCCTTTTAGCGAATTTGGCGATATTAAAGGAAAAGTACTTTCCATTGGCTCTGATGCCCTAGAACCCAATGAAATCCAACGTTTCTATCGATTTCCAGCAAAAATCAAATTAGATCAACAATTTTTAAAAGTTGAAGGTCGAGAGATTCCGTTACAATCAGGAATGTCTGTCAGCGTTAATATTAAAGTACGAGAAAACCGGACAGTGCTGAGTTTATTTACAGAACTCTTTACCAATAAAGTAGAAAGTCTCAAAAAAGTTCGATGATAGATTTTTATGGATTTACTAGAATATCAAGCCAAAGAACTCTTTCATCAAGTGGGCATTCCTATTTTGCCCTCCCAACCCATCGCTAATCTCAGTGAACTCAAACACCTCCAGATTCCCTATCCGGTGGTCTTAAAATCTCAAGTTCACTCAGGGGGACGAGGAAGGGCGGGGGGCATACGTTTTGTACAAAATACCATTGATGCAGTAGCGGCCGCTCAAGCTATTTTTAGCTTACCTATCTTGGGAGAATATCCTCAAGTAATCTTAGCGGAAGCCCGTTATGATGCTCAATCGGAATTTTTTCTCTGCGTTGTCCTTGATTATCATTTACAACGTCCTGTTTTACTCGGTTCTGCTAAAGGGGGTATCGATGTCGATACTTTACTTAATCATATGGAGCAAGTCGTTCTCGATCAAGAATTTTCCCCTTTTTATGCCCGTCGTCTGGCCACTAAAATGGGACTCAGTGGTAGCTTGATTAATGTGGTCAGTGTCATTGTTGAAAAAATGTATCAACTGTTTGTTGAGAAAGATCTCGACTTAATAGAAATTAATCCCCTGGCAGTAAGTCCAGGGGGAGAAGTGATGGCCCTGGATGGAAAAATTACGGTTAATAATACGGCTTTATGTCGTCATTTGGATCTGTTAAGCCTTATTACCTCAAGAAAAGACACCGAGGCAACTGCTCTTAACCCTATCAAGTATGGGGGAAATTATCCACTTCCGAGTAAAAAACCCAGTTTAATCGGTACACAAAGCGGTAATATCGGTATTATTGGCAATAGTTGGGGACTCACTCTAGCCACTTGGGATCTGTTGGTACAGCAAAAGGGAAAACCCGCTTGTGCTTTTATTCTTGAGGAAAAAGGAACGACTAAATCTTTAAGCCAACAGTTACAGACTGCTTTAGGACAAATGATAGGAAATCCTAATCTAAGAGTGATTTTAATTAATATTTTAGGCAGTCCTGAAACTTCTGAGGCTATGGCCGAGGTGATCGCTAATTACGGGATAAGTAACTCTGGAGTCAGTTCACCGTTACTAAAAAGTCGCAGCGAAGATCGTTTACCAAGGGCAACGGCCGCTAATGATGCATCACGTAAACGGGGTCAACCGGATACAGAAGGTCAACCCAAAAAAGTCCAGTCTTTGGAATTAGTTGTGCGTCTGGTAGGCAGAAATTTGACTTCTTTTCAAGAGATACTACCTGTTTTCCCCTTACATTGGCTGGATAATCTTGACAGTGCTATTGCTAAAACTATAGGCATAACTACCGCTAAGCCTTGATATTAATTAATACGCTAAGTTGAATATTTTATGAAATGGCAATCTGATAGCAAGGTTTTGATTCAAGGATTAAATGAACCTCTGGCTGCTTATTATGGGGCCCGCATGAAATCCTCTGGCACTAATATTGTAGGGGGAATTAGTTCTGATTATCAAACGGCCCCTATGGATGGAATTCCTGTTTTTAACTTAGTCGAGGAAGCGGTTAAACAGGTGGGTCAGATTGATATTAGTTTGATTTTTAGTCCGCCTTATCAGGTACTTGATGCCGCTTTAGAAGCCATAGCTGCCGGAATTGGTCAGATTGTCATTATTTCTTCTGGTGTTCCCCCTCTGGATATGGTAAAGTTGCTCAGATTGGCTCAAGGAACTAATACCTTTATTTTAGGTTCAGGTAGTCAAGGGTTACTCGTTCCTGAACAGTTTTTTTTGGGCATGATGGAAAGTTCTTTTTATGTTCCTGGCCCGGTAGGTATTATTAGTCGTTGCGATCGCCTAATTGATGAAGTAGCCAGAGAATTAACTCAAGCTAAGTTTGGTCAATCTTTAGCTATCAGTTTAGGTAGTGATGGCATTATTGGCTCAAATTTTGAACAATGGTTACAAATTATGGAAGAAGATGATAATACTCAAGTAATTATTCTCTTAGGACAGCCTCATAGTAGTGCTGAAATTTCGGCAGCAGAATATATTGTTTCGGCTATTGAAAAGCCTGTAATCACTTATATTTCAGGAATTTATGCCCCAGTTGAGCGCAATTTTGGGGATGCTACTACTATTATTGCTAATCAACTTTTTCATCGGGTTCCGACTAAACAAACAGAACAAAAAACTATTAGTGCTTTTAAGAAAGCGGGAATTAAATTAGCTCAATCTCCCTCAGAAATTGTTAAATTAGTCAAAGGGGTTCTCTCTCCAAAAAAGAGCAAATAAATTAGGTTTTTAACTTCATAACCCATGTCTAATCAATCTATTCCTCCCCAAAATATTGAAGCTGAAGAATCTATTCTAGGTGGTATTTTACTTGATCCTGAAGCAATGGGACGGGTCATAGATTTAATAAGTATAGAAGCTTTTTATGTGAAAGCACATCAACAGATTTATGAAGCAGCTTTAAAACTTCATGGTCAAGGACAACCAACGGATTTTTTGACCGTTACATCTAGACTTAATGATGATCATTTACTCGAACAAGTAGGAGGGATAGAAAAGTTATCTCAATTATTAGATCGTACCGTATCGGCTGTCAATATTGATCGTTACTCCGCTTTGGTGATGGATAAATATTTACGCCGTCAATTAATTGCTGCGGGTCATGAAATTGTAGAGTTAGGTTTTGAAACAACAAAAGAGTTAGAACAGGTCTTAGATGAATCAGAAAAGAAAATTTTTGGACTAACTCAAAAACGTCCCCAAGAAGGGTTAATTTCTCTTGGTGAAACAGTTATTAAAACCTTTAATCAATTAGAAGAACTTCATCAACAAACGGCACTTCCTGGTATTGAAACAGATTTTTATGATTTAGATGCAATGACTAGCGGTTTACAGCGTTCTGATTTAATTATTGTTGCTGGTCGGCCGTCCATGGGCAAATGTTTAGCAGCTAATTCAGAAATTGTTTTAGCGGATGGCAGTTTAGTAACAATTGAAGAAATTTATCACCGTCGTCAAGCTCAATTATTAACTTTAAAGAATGACTGGAAATTTGCTTTAACTGAGCCTTCTAATTTTATAGATGATGGAATTAAACCAGTTTTCCGGGTTACAACTAAATTAGGCCGTTATATTGAAACAACCTTGACTCATCCTTATTTAACTATTAAGGGATGGCAGCAACTTTCCACACTAAAACCAGGTGATAAAATTGCTATTCCTCGTCAAATTAATATTTTTGGAACTGAAATAATTCCTGAGTATCAAGTTAAATTATTAGCCTATTTAATAGGGGATGGTTGTTTAACAAAAACTTCTCCACTATTTACTAATAGAAATCCTTATGGACTGACTGCTATTAGTAAAAACAGTAAAAATACCTTTAGAATTTGGTTACAAGAATTAGATCTTTGGGGTAAAGATGCTCATCATAAAACGATTCCATCAATTATTTTTAAATTGCAGCGTTCACTATTAGCATTATTTCTGAATCGATTATTTGCTACTGATGGATGGATTTCTGTTCTCACCAGTGGTCAAGTTCAATTAGGTTATGCTACAGTCAGTGAAAAACTAGCCCATCAAATTCAACATTTTTTACTAAGATTTGGCGTGATTGCTAATCTAAAAAAACCCTCTCTAAAATATAATAATAATCGTAGACAAGCGTGGCAGCTTGATATTACTGATGCTCAATCAATTAAAACATTTATTGAAGAAATCGGAATATTCGGGAAAGAGAAAGCCATTAATTTAGCAAAAGAAGCTTTAATAAATAAACGATATCAAACTAATTGTGATCTTATTCCTATAGAAATATGGGAACAAATAGCCTTAGCTAAAGGCCATGAAACTTGGACAAGTTTAGGAAAAAGAGCAGGAATTAAAAACTATAGTAATCTTCATGTTGGTAAGCGAGCATTATCACGAAATAGACTCTTTCAGTTAGCTTTAGCTTTAGATAATTTATCATTACAACAACTAGCAACCAGTGAAGTTTATTGGGATAAAATTGTCTCAATTGAATATATTGGTGAACAACAAGTGTACGATTTAACAATTCCTGAAAATCATAATTTTGTTGCTAATGATATTTGTGTTCATAACACGGCTTTTGGATTAGGAATTGCTATTAATATTGCTAAACAAAAAAATCTACCTGTTGCTATTTTTAGTTTAGAAATGTCTGCCGAACAATTATCCATGAGATTATTAGCAGCAGAAGCAGGGATTGAAGGTAATCGGTTACGTTCTGGCAGGTTTGTTCAAAATGAATATGATAAATTGATGATTGCTTTAGGAAATTTATCAAGTTTACCTATTTATATTGATGATGCAGCTAATATAACAATGATGCAAATTCGCTCTCAAGTTCGGCGTTTACAAGCAGAAAAAAAGGGAGAGTTAGGATTAGTTTTAATTGATTATTTACAATTAATGGAGGGAGGTGGAGATAATCGAGTTCAAGAATTATCAAAAATTACTCGTTCTCTTAAAGGTTTGGCCAGAGAAGTTAATGCACCGGTGATTGCTTTATCTCAGTTAAGTCGTGCGGTTGAGTCTAGAAATAATAAACGACCGATGATGTCAGATTTGAGAGAAAGTGGTTGTTTAATCGGTGATAGTTTAATTGAATTAGCAGATATTAGAAAAAAAGTTCCCATCAGAGATTTAGTCGGAAAATCTGGATTCAAGATTTTAGCGTTAAATGAGTCAACAATGAAGCGAGAAAAAGCTATTGTTACTAAGGCATTTTGCACAGGAATTAAACCTACTTTTTGCTTAAAAACTAGCTTAGGAAGAACAATTAGTGCAACAGCTAATCATAAATTTTTAACCATTCGAGGTTGGAAAAGGTTAGATGAGTTAAACATTAAAGAATCTATTGCTTTACCTCGATTTTCATGTAGTTCATCTTTAGCTGATAGTGATATTTATTGGGATGAGATTGTGTCAATCGAACCTGATGAAGAAGCAGAGGTTTATGATTTAACAGTTGATAAATTTCATAATTTTATTGCTAATAATATAGTCGTTCATAATAGTATTGAACAAGATGCTGATTTAATTATGATGTTATATCGGGATGAATATTATAATCCTGATACAGTAGATAGAGGAATTGCTGAAATTCTTATTACTAAACATAGAAATGGGCCAACAGGAACAGTTAAGCTATTATTTCAACCGGAATTAACGAAATTTCTCAATATGCAAAGAAGCAGTAATTATTAAATGATGCTATTAACTAACTTTAAAAATCCTTTCTATAAATTAATTCTGCTTATCCTGATTATTGGTATTTTTCTTCGTTTTATTAATTTAGATAAAAAAATTTATTGGCATGATGAAATTTATACAAGTTTACATATAACAGGATACTTGAGTAATGAGTGGAAATCTAAATTATTTAATGGTCAGATAATAGGAATCAATGATTTACAATATTATCTCCATATTAATCCTCAAAAAACATTAAATGATACCTTAAATGTTTTAGCTATTGATGACCCTCATCATCCCCCATTATACTATATCTTAGTAAGATATTGGCGACACTTATTCGGTGATTCTATCATCGTTATTAGAAGCTTTTCTACGGTGATGAGTTTATTCGTTTTTCCTGCTATTTATTGGTTTTGTTGGGAACTCTTTCAAAATTCAATAATTGGGTTAATCACAATCGCTTTAGTTGCTATTTCACCTTTTTATATTCTTTATGCTCAAGAAGCGCGAGAATATGCTTTATGGACTGTAATTATTCTTATCTCTAATTCCTGGTTATTAAAAGCAATAAAAGTAACACAAAACCATCATAATATTGAACCTAAAATTATTAGATGTTGGTTAATATATTCAGGGTTAAATGCTATTAGTTTATACATTTCTTTTGTTAGTGTATTTATTATCATTCCTCAGACTATATATACAATAATCCTAGAAAATTTCAGACTAACTAAAATAACCATTTTACAAGGAATCTCAATTTTAATATCTGTGATTTTATTTATTCCTTGGATAGTTGTATTTATTTGTAATTATGAACAATATCAACGGAGTACGAGTTGGACTAAATTGAAAATACCTTCTTGGGAAATATTGAAAATATTTGCTTTAAATATTACTCGTATTTTTTTTGCTATTGATCAAGAGTTTGAAACATTATTAAATTATTTATCAGTAATAATTTGCTTAATATTAGTCGGATATGCAATCTTTTTTCTGATCAAAAATACTTCTATAATGTGTTGGGGATTAATTCTATGTTTAATTATTACTCCCATTGTCTTATTAGTTCTTCCAGATTTAATTATAGGAGGAATACGTTCCCTTTCACCTCGCTATCTTATCCCTTGTTTTATTGCGATTGATATTTCTATTGCTTATTTATTAGGAAGTAAATTAATTGATAAAAATACTAAAAACATCAAAATTTGGTCAATTATAATAGCAATTATTATCTCTGGTGGTATGATTTCTTCTGCAGTTAATTCTCAAAATGATACTGCTTGGACTAAGGTAATTAGTTATAGTTTACCTGAAGTTGCGCGTATTATTAATAAAACCCAATCTCCTCTGTTAATTAGTGATGGAAACGGTTATAATTCAGGTAACATTATGTCTTTAAGTTATTTACTTAATCCTGATGTTAAGCTTCAATTACTCTCAAACACAAAAGATTATCAACTTCCCCCAGGGTTTAAGCATATCTTTTTATTGAGTCCTTCGGATGAATTTAGACTACAATTAGAAAAACAAAAAGGTTTAAAAGCTAATTTTGTCTTTCAAGATATTCATCTTAATCTTTGGGAAATTGAGCATTAATTTAATTAACGTCTACCATTAATTATTGATTTAGCATAGTAAGTCCGGTAGAAGCAGAAACGCTATATTTATAACTAAAAAGGGCTGCAATAATTTGCCCTAATGCGATTCCGCCATCATTAGGAGGAACTTTTTGATGCCAAATGGGAGTAAAATTTTCTTGTCTTAAACGAATAATACTCCGTTCTGTTAAATATTTATTTTGCCAACAACCTCCGGTTAATACTACATTTTTTTGACCGATTTTGTGTGCTATTTTAACGATAATTTCTACCAAAGTATTATGAAATTTAGCAGCAATTTCTGCATGAGTAACCTGATTTGCAATATCGTCTAAAATTCCTCTTATAATTAATTCCCAATCAATAATTAAGGGAAAATTTGAACCCACTATTTTATAATTATAAATACTATCTGTTTTAGTTTGGGCCATGGCATATTCTAATCCCATGGCCCCTTGTCCTTCAAAACTGACTTGTTGACAGATTCCCAATAAAGCAGCGACTCCATCAAATAATCGCCCCACACTTGAAGTTAATGGGGCATTCAAATTACGAGATAACATTTGCTCAACTAAAGTTAATTCTTGCGGAGAAAATGTTGCGAATAAAGGTAATTTATCTGATATTTTTAATGAGCCAAATAATTCATAAATAAGTCCTAAAGCAATTTTTCTAAGGTCTTTAACTGCTTGATTTCCTCCAGGTAATTTAAAATGTCTAAAATGAGCAATTCTTTGATAATTATCAGTAGTTACTAAAAGAAATTCCCCACCCCAAATAGTACCATCATCTCCGTATCCTGTGCCATCCCAAGCTACTCCCAATACAGGCAGATTGACTTGATTTTCTGCCATACAAGATAGAACATGAGCATAATGATGTTGTACCTTAACTAACGGTAAATTTTGACTATTAGCGAACTGACTAGAAAGATAATCAGGATGAGTATCACAAGCAATTATTTCCGGTTTAAACTCATAAATATCTGTTAAACTTTCCATAACTTGATAAAAAGATTGTAAGGCTTCTTTGGTTCCTAAATCTCCTATATGTTGACTGATAAAAACTTGATTATTTTGTAAAATAGCAACGGTATTTTTTAAATGTCCACCTACTGCCAAAATAGATTGATTACAGGGCAATTTATCACTAATTTTAAGAGGAAAAGGTGCATATCCTCTAGCACGACGGATACTCATTTCTCTGTCCCCCATTACTCTAACTACGGAATCATCAACAGGGCGAATAATTGGGCGATTATGGACTAAAAATAAATCAGCAATATGGCCTAATCTTTGTAATGCTTCTTCATTATCAATACAAATAGGTTCATCAGCAATATTTCCACTCGTAGCGATTACTGGAACTCCCAAATCTTTGAGTAATAAATGATGTAAAGGTGTTCCTGGTAACATAACTCCTAAATAGGGATTATTCGGAGCAATAGATTCCCATAAATCATTGGTTTCTTTTTTCTTTTTTAGTAAAACAATTGGATTTTCAGGAGAGGTTAATAGTTGTTCTTCCAAGTAACTAACCTCACAATCATTTTTAATTAATTCTAATGAAGGGTACATCAAAGCAAATGGTTTATGAGGACGGACTTTACGTTGTCTTAATTGATTAATTGCTGTTAAATTATTAGCATCTACAATTAAATGAAATCCTCCTAATCCTTTAATCGCTATAATTTTACCATCTTTAATAGCATTTACTGTATTTTTTAACGCTTCATTTTTAATGCCTAATACGCTTCTTTTTTTATCCCATAATGCTAATTGAGGGCCACAAGATGGACAAGCATTAGGTTGAGCATGAAATCGTCTATCAAAAGGGTTTTGATATTCATTTTCACACTGAGAACAGAGGCTAAAATGTTTCATCGTTGTGTGAAGACGATCATAGGGTAAAGCTTTAATAATTGTATAACGGGGGCCGCAATTTGTACAATTAGTAAAAGGATAATAATAACGTCGATTATGAGGAGCGAAAATATCTTTTAAACAATCAGAACAAGTGGCTAAATCTGGTAAAATAATAACCGTTTTTTCTCCACTAATACTATGACGAATTTCAAAAGTTGTATATCCGAGATAGTCTAACCAAGTTTTTTCAAGGCTTTGAATTTGCGATCGCGGCGGTTTTTCTAAGGTAATACGAGTTAAAAAAGTGTCAAGTATTGCTGGTTTTCCTTCTACTTCAATGAATACTCCAGAAGCAGAATTATTGACCCATCCGACTAACTGTAATTCGGTAGCAAGTCGATAGATAAAGGGACGAAATCCGACTCCTTGGACGGCTCCTTTAATGATTAATTTTAAACGCTTTTTGGTCATTTTTATTGATATTTATTTAGGGTTGAATTGAATAATTTTCAGCAATAAACTTTTGAATTAATTGACTTAAAGCTTCCGAAGAGTATTGACTAATAAGATAAGCTTTAAATGGTTCTTTTTGACTCAAATATGTAGTATAAGATGCTTGAAGATAAGGACGATAATCGGAATTTTTACTAATATAATTTTCAAAAAAAGCTAACATTAAAGCATTACTATATTGATAAAGTAATTCAGGATTAGGAAGAGTAAGATTAGAGATAGATTCAATTATATTAGTCATTCCTGCATCTAAGTTAGAAAAATCAAGGTGAGCTTGTCCTTCTACTAATAATAAATATTTATCAGGTGTTCTTAACCAAGGAAAAGAACGAATTTGTTCAAAAATAGCAGGAGTAGCAGCATCATAATTTCCTGCTCCAATAAAAACAGGAATTTTAATCTGACTTAAACCTTGAGAACCAAAAATACTACTATTAACTGGATTCGCTGCAAAAATTGCTTTGACTCGTTCATCTCTAAAATTATAAGATTTTTTTTCTAATTTTAAAGCTCGACATTGAAGCAATAAGGATAGATTTAGATAACTAAATTTTTTGTTACATTCTCGTTCTAAATTTTCAAAATGAAGGGTAGCACCAGCTAACGCTAAAGCGGTATAACCCCCTAAAGAATGACCTAATACTCCTACATTTTTCAGATCAAGTTTACCTTTAAATTCTGTTTGATTTCGTCGTTCTAATTCATCAATAACATAACTAATATCTTGAGGACGATCCTTAAATTCATTAATATCAAAAATCTCCCCAGTATACCCACCTAAAAGGTCTTGAATTTTTTGATAATCACTACCAGGATGTTGAGGAATAACAACAACATAACCATAAGAAGTTAGATATTCTGCGTGTTTATAAAAATCTTCAGGACGAGATGCTAAACCATGAGACATAATAATTACAGGTGTTTTTTCTTGTCTCCATTTTTTAGGTTTATAAAGATCAACATAAAAGCGACGGTTACGATTTTTATCAGTTAATAACCATCTTTTTTTAGGAGCGATTCCTAAAGTACCTGGTTGCCGTAAATCACGTAAATTAGAAAAATTAACAGGTTTTTCTTTTTTGGCTTCTATTGTTGACAATTGAGCAATTTCAACAGAAAATAATTGAGTAGCTTTAACAACAATTTTTATAGCGTCAGATAAAGCGAAGGTTTGTTCTAAGTCTATTTGTAGATTGGTTGGTAGTTTACGCAAAACATTAATTAGGGTTAAACCTTCTGGTTCAAATGCAGCTTGTACTAAAGCTCCTCTTAACGCATATTTTCCATTTCTTCCTCCTTGAATTTTCATAAATTTACCGAAATTAGTTAGAATTTCTTCCCCGATTTGTGTCTTTAGAAATCGGGATAATTGTACAGGATTAATTTTATGAGGTTGAAATAAAGCTTCTCTAAACTTATTTTTTTCAGATTCATTAAGCCCACCTATATTAAAATAAAATTCTAGATTTTTGTCAACAATTCCTGTTTGAGCAAATTTTTCTAAAGAACTAATTCTGACAGATAAATTTAAGCCGCCATAGATTAAATATACTTGTTCTGCTGCCAGAATAGGAAAAGCAGTTAAAACCGTGAAAAAGGTAGCAATAATTAAGGAAAGAAACCGCATCGAATTAAAATTATCAACAAAAATCATAGCTAAATAGATAATTATGTCAAGGGTTAAAATTTCGTCTATGATAGCAAAATAATCACTTTTCTTTAATTATGCTCTTCCTGATGTCTAAAAAATCATCTTACTGGTTTTTCGGGTTACTACTAATGTTTATGGTCATCCTGACAACCTACTATTTTAAAGCAGGAATGATGGGGTTGACTGTCTTTATTTTAGCTTATTTAACCAAAGGAATGCGACGTAGGAAAATTAAAAGTCACATTGCATCAAATGATCTATAAAAAAGTTAGCTAATTTAAGGTTTAATTTAAAAGACGAAAAGAATCAAAAAAGCTGAGAATATTGGCAGAAATTGTCTCAGTATTCTTTTGTCCAGCCGCTAGAATGTAAATTCTTTGGTTGATCAAATAAAGATGAAAACTAATCAATTCATTATTCTGTTTCATTGTTAATTCCTTGCCAAAATATTGTTGCCACGTAATATTATTTTCTGTCAATAAAGTAAACTTTGTTTCTTGAATAATACCATTTTTTATGGATAATAGTAATTGATTAGGATCACCTAATTGACTCGGATTCAATGGTTCAGAATAAGCAGCTACAAAGCGATAAATTTGGGGTTGAGTAGCGAATACTTCAAAAGATAATTCACTGGTTCCTAAATTAAGTTTAACTGTTTCTTGACTTTGAATTCCTTGGGGCATCCAGACAGAAAAACCTCCATCCCTAAAGAGATATTTTTGCCAGATTAGTTGTCCTTGATCAATGGTTAAAAGTTGGGAAGGATGTTCAACTGTTGTTGATGGTTGTTGTTGGTCTTGTTGTAGTCTTTGGATTTCCTGATCCATGATCATTTGTCCATCCCTAAAAAACGTAGGACGATCTAATCTTCCTTGAGCAAAACTAGGATTAATCGGTTGTAATATTAGACTAATTAATATTATGATAAACTTTGGATCAACCTTCATATAATTAATGGACTTCATAGGGATATTTTTAATTAAGATATGTCACAATTAATCAATCTGATAAAACAAAAAGTTGCCATCTTAAAACCATAGGGAGACTTCCACCAAATCGCAGGAAAACAACCCACCGGAGCGGATAAGCTAAAATCCCAGTTATCATAGTTATTACCTTGCCATTTTCCCTCTTTTCGCCAACCAACCTGATCGCCATATTTTTCTAGAACCTGAGTATTTTGCGCCCTGAGAGTATCTAGACTACCACCTACTTCTTGATAAATGGTTAATTGTTTACTAAAACCAAAGCGATTATCACTATAATCTTGCCAAAGACGATCAATTACTTTTAAAATATTACAAGGAAATTTTGTCATATCATCTGGGGTTAAATCATCTCGACTTTTGTTCACTGCATCGAGAATAACAACAGTAGTTTCTAGATCTGCTTCCTTAAATTTTCCTGCCATTAATAAACTTTGTAATTTACCATATCGATCCAAATCAGATACGAGTTTCAGCTTTTCTTCTAAATAAGTCACACGGTTATTCAGAGATTGTAATTGACCGAGAATTTCTGTCCATTGAGTGTTATTATCGATTTCGGGTAAGGGTTCAGACATAATTAAATTTGTGTCGCCAATTAATGGTATCTTGGGAAAGTTTAGACAAATCTCAGGAAAAATTCAGCTATCCTCGTTTTAATATTCTTATATTCGCGGAAGTGGAGATTTTTCCTAAAAGAGGTACTATTACCCTGTCTAGTGTTTTATACTGCTCATTATCTTAGTTTACACAATTTTGGCATCTGTTACCTACTTTATGACTTCTATGGCTAATTCTCAATCATCAGTTAATTCCTCTTCAATCGCTAATTATAATATTGAACAAACTGTTCTTGAACGTTATCAAGCGGGGGCAAAAGTACAACAACCTAGCTTATGTTGTCCTACTGATTATGATGGCAATTATTTAACAATTTTACCCCAAGAAATTGTAGAAAAAGACTATGGTTGTGGTGATCCCACTCGTTATGTTTCTGAAGGAGAAACGGTTCTAGATTTGGGATCAGGTACGGGTAAAAATTGTTATATTTTAGCACAAAAAGTTGGGGCAACTGGACAAATCATTGGGGTAGATTTTAATGATGAAATGTTAAAAATTGCCCGTAAATATCAACAAGACATTGCTGACAAAATTGGCTACTATAATACTAAATTTGTCAAGGGAAAAATTCAAGATTTAACCTTAGATTTAGATCTGGTAGAGACTTGGTTAAAAGAATACCCAGTTAACTCTATTGAGCGGTTAAGTCAGTTGGAAACTGAATGTGATCGTCTACGTCAACAGTCCCCTTTAATTGCAGATAATAGCATTGATGTGGTCATTTCTAATTGTGTTTTAAATTTAGTGCGTCCCCAAGACAAGGGGCTGTTATTTAAAGAACTTTATCGAGTCTTAAAACGAGGGGGAAGGGCGGTTATTTCTGATATTGTTTGTGATGAAGATCCGACACCTACTATTATCAATGATCCGGATTTATGGAGTGGCTGTATTGCAGGAGCATTTCGGGAAGATCAGTTCATAAAAATGTTTGAAAATGCTGGATTTTATGGCATTGAAATACTCAAAAGAGAAGAAACTCCTTGGCAAGTTATTGATGGAATTGAGTTTCGTTCCGTAACTATTCGTGCATATAAAGGGAAAGATGGCCCCTGTTTAGAAAGAAAACAATCTATCATTTATAAAGGCCCTTGGAAACAAGTTCAAGATGATGATGGACATATCTTTTGTCGAGGGGAAAGAATGGCTGTTTGTGATAAAACTTACCAAATTTTAACCCGTTGTGATAGTCCCTATCAAACACATATTATTCCTGTTCCTCCTTATCAAGAAATTCCTCTAGAACAAGCAACAGAATTTAGCTGTAAAAATAAAGCAATTCGTCATCCTAAAGAGACTAAAGGATTAGACTATAAGTTAACAGTTACAACTCAAGATATAGACTGTTGTAGTCCTGGTGAATGTTGTTAATTTAAGATTAATCGTGGATGTGAAATGGGCATCTTGTCCATCACAGGCAAGATGCGGCTTGCCACAATTATTTATATTTCAAATGGAAACAATATATTCAATAAAAAACAGGAAAAATAAATTAATGATCACTCCCAATATTTTATCTATTACACCCTTTAGTAAAAAGCTAACTAAAACTTTAAATAAACAAAAAATAACGGTTTTACAAATTAATTTAGGTAAAAAATGTAACTTAGCTTGTAACCATTGTCATGTAGAAGCAGGGCCAAAACGAACTGAGGAATTATCCCCCGAAGTTTGTCAACAATTAATCGAAATTATCAACCGTTTTCCTCAATTAGAAACCGTTGATTTAACGGGAGGCGCACCCGAAATGAATTACGGATTTCGTCCCCTAGTAGAAGCAGCTAAAGCAGCAGGTAAAGATGTCATTGTTAGATCTAATTTAACCATCTATTTTGAATCTGGATTTGAAGATTTACCAGAATATTTTACTACAAATAAATTACATATTATTGCTTCTTTACCTTGCTATTTAGAGGATAATGTAAATCAACAAAGAGGAGTAGGTGTTTATGACAAATCTATTAAAGCTTTACAAATTTTAAATCAATTAGGCTATGGTACAAATCTTAACTTACAACTCGATTTAGTTTATAATCCTCCTGTACCAAGACATAATAAATTCTCCTTAACTCCGAATCAAGCACAATTAGAACAAGATTATAAAACCTTTCTGAAACAACAATTTAATATTGTTTTTAATAATCTTTTTACTATTCTTAATATTCCTGTTGGCAGGACTAAAAATTATTTACAAACTCAACACTTATATATTCCTTATCTTAAGTTTTTGGAATCCAATTATAATGAACAAACAGTTAATAATTTAATGTGTCGCAATGAACTATCAATTGATTATAATGGTAATATCTATGATTGTGATTTTAATCAAATGGAAAATTTACAAGCTATAGATTTTCAAGGAGAAAAATTAACTATTAAACACCTTTTAGAAGCCAATAGTCTAGATTTAATTGAACAAGTAAAAACTGCATCCTATTGCTACGGATGTACAGCCGGAAGTGGTTCAAGTTGCGGAGGTTCACTGTTATAAAATGTCAAAAAAATCCGTCAAATTTATCATAATTGCCTTATTATTAGTAGCCTTATTTATCCTCGCTAATAAATTAGGAATTAGTCAAGTAATTAACCAAACATTACAAACTGTTCTCCAATGGATAGATAGTTTAGGAACTTTAGGATATATTGTCTTTATTCTCATCTATATTTTAGCCACTGTATGTTTAATTTCAGGGGCAGTTTTAACTCTCGGTGCAGGCGTTATTTTTAGTGTAGTAAAAGGCTCAATTTTAGTCTCCATTGCCTCAACTTTAGCTGCAACTGTTGCCTTTATCATTGGAAGATATTTTGCTAGAGGATGGGTATCTCAAAAAATTCAACAATACCCTAAATTTACAAATATTGATGAGGAAGTAGCTAAAGAAGGTTGGAAAATTGTGGGATTAACTCGTTTATCTCCTGTCTTTCCTTTTGTCTTTTTGAATTATGCTTTTAGTATCACAAAAGTGTCTTTAAAAGACTATATATTAGCCTCTTGGATAGGTATGATGCCAGGAACTATAATGTATGTTTATCTAGGTTCTTTAATTGGTAATATTGCCACAATAGGGGCAGGAGTAAGAGAAAAAACAACCCTCGAATGGGGATTATATATTGTTGGTTTAATGGCTACAGTTGCTGTTAGTATTTATATAACAAAAATTGCTAAGAAGGCTTTAGATAGTCAAATTAAAGAAAACCCTACTGAAAAAAAAGAACCCGTTGAATCGTGAAAACTAAATGGCCTACTCCTACTAAACTGAATCAACCTACTAAAAAAACAAATATTATCAGAAGTTTTCCCGTTTTTAAAAACTTAAAACTTTGGTTGATTTTAAGCTTTATTTTAGTTGTTATTATCTGTATTTTTAGTCCAATTAACATTATCTTTGATCAACAATTTATCCTGACAATTCTGCAAAAATATCCTTCTTATAGTGTCATTTTCTTTATTTTTGGCTATATCATTTTAACAGTTATTGGTATTCCTGGTACTGTTTTAACAATTGCTGGTGGTATCCTATTTGGTATCTTTTGGGGAACATTTTGGTCAGTAATTGGAGCTAGTTTAGGAGCATTAGGAGCATTTTTAACCGCCCGTTATTTATTACGGGATTATGTGCAGAAAAAATTTGGTCATCATCAACTATTAGCTAACTTTCAGCAAGCTGTATTACGCCAACCTATAAAGTTTGTTTTAGCCGTTAGATTTGCTCCTATTTCTCCGTTTAATGTTGTTAATTTCCTCTTTGGATTAACTCCTATTAATTGGTTAACCTATACTTTAGGGACTTTTGTCGGAATTATTCCAGGAACTTTAGTTTATACTTGGTTAGGAGTCAGTGGAACTAATGCTGTACAAGGAAGCGATCGCTTATCATTTTTTGTCGCATTAGGATTTCTTTGTTTACTTTCTATTCTGCCGATGATTGCTCGTCAAAATCAACCTAAATCATCATCATAATTATCTCAGGATTGGGTGTTTAAACATTGCATTAATTGAGAGATTTGTTGTTGATTGAAAATTTGATGTAATACATTAGCAATTGCTTGGGGATCTAAACTGATAAGAATATGAGGAAGTTGGCTAGTGGCTAATTGTTGTAACTCTTGACTGGTGCTAATTTTTTCAGATTTTCCTAATTCTATATAATCGACTCCTTGCTTAAGTTCTTGAATAATTACAGTGGCTAAAGTACGATAGGAATGTTGAGGATTCCCTATAGCTTCAGATGCGGTTTTAGTTAAAGTTTGCCAGCCTTTTTCTTTGGGGGCTAATTGGGCTAATTGACTACACAATTTCTGAAGACTACGACGACTTTGTAAAGTGGCTTCTCCTTTAAATAAAGTTAACATTTCCTTGAGTAAACTACGAACTTGACTAGGGATATCTAAGTCGGTTACAGTAGTTAAATGCGGAGGATCTTGGGTAACAATTTGATTAAGATAGGCTTGTAATTCTACAAAGAAAGGGGCCGCATCTTTGACGATAACGTCTGCTTCATCAGCTTTGAGTCCAACACGACTTTGTAACTTTTCTACTAAATCGTGTAGAACATCGTACCCTTTTAAAAAGAGAGATTCTAATTTTTGATCCACTGGAACTGCATTTTCCCGCAGAATTTTAAACGCATCTTCTAAACGGTGAGCAATCTTTTGAATACTGCCATATCCTAACATGGCTGCCCCTCCTTTGATAGAATGGGCCGCGCGAAACATTTCATTGAGTCTTTCTTGATCTTTGACCACAGAAGATAGTTCTAAAAGCCCTTTTTCTAGAGTTTCTAAGTGTTCTTTTGCTTCTTCAATGAAATAACCGAGTATTTTTTGCTGATCCAAAATCGTTTTCTCCCATCAATTAGGCACTACAATTTTAGAATTCCCTAAAATTTGGGGAAAATAACAGGGAAGATAAAATAATGGAGAATAGGGGATTTGAACCCCTGGCCTCTGCGGTGCGATCGCAGCACTCTACCAACTGAGCTAATTCCCCATTGGTCTTGTACAATCTATAATTATAACATTGGATGTTAATTTTTGTCTTGGTTTTTAATCTACTATTGACGAGTTTTAATTGTTACTTGGCGTTACGTCTTTGGCAACTAACCCTTACATTAAAAAGGGTCACGAAAACTTTAACATGGCTTGAAAGTCGCATCCATCACATTTTCTCTGGGGCCCCAAACATAATTTTACAAGGACAACAAGGAACCTCTACTCTCAAACAAAGTTACCAAAAGTTAAATACCCAACTCCACCAAGTCCAGCAAGTAATAGGGTTAGTTAATTTAATTATCAAAATTTGGCAACGACAAAAACTTTAATGTCTTCTGTGAAAATTTGCTTCCAAATAAGTAATGATCATTTAATTATTCTTAAGTTTAAGCACAATTACGGCTGACAAGAGACTACTAACTGACGTTACAGTTGTTAGTATAAAAGTGTGATGGTATTTATCCAGAAAATTGAAACAACGGCGATCGCCAAGGAAATATTAAATTTAGACATTATCGGTCAAACCCGACAATCCCTGGTAAGATAAGGTTAAAGTTTTGTTAAGATTTGTTTAGTATTCTTATTCATCCCTTGGCTCATCCCATCCCGTGTAGTGCCTCTCTTATGGAGTTAAACCCCAGCATGACTGCCAATCATCCCCTTTGCGATACCGAACACTTAGTCCTTGAATCGACTGATATTGACGATCTTCCCTTAGATAAACCCGAAGAAGCTTGTGGCGTTTTTGGAATTTATGCCCCCGAAGAAGAAGTCGCTAAGTTAACTTATTTTGGATTATATGCCTTACAACACCGAGGACAAGAATCAGCCGGAATTGCGACTTTAGATGGTGATACTCTCCATGTTCATAAAGATATGGGGTTAGTCTCTCAAGTCTTTAAAGAGGACATTTTAAATCAATTAACGGGTAATATTGCAGTTGGCCATAATCGTTATTCTACTACCGGATCAAGTCATAAAGCTAATGCTCAACCGGTTGTCCTTCCTAGTCGTCTGGGACAGTTTGCCCTAGCACATAATGGCAATCTTGTCAATACATTACAGTTACGTCAAACCTTAGAAGAAAGGGGGTGTAATTTTCAGACTAGCACAGATTCAGAGATGATTGCTGTGGCGATCGCCCAAGAGGTGAATGAAGGGAAAGATTGGCTAGAAGGGGCGATCAGTGCCTTTCAATTGTGTTCTGGGGCTTATAGTTTAGTGATTGGAACTCCTATAGGATTAATGGGAGTCAGAGATCCTAATGGAATTCGACCTTTGGTCATAGGAATATTAAATAATAATCCCGTGCGTTATGTTTTGGCTTCTGAAACTTGTGGATTAGACATTATTGGGGCAGAATATTTACGAGACGTAGAACCTGGAGAATTAGTTTGGATCACGGAAGAAGGGTTAGCTTCGTTTCATTGGGCCCCAAAACCACAACGGAAATTATGTGTTTTTGAAATGATTTATTTTGCCCGTCCTGATAGTTTAATGCACGATGAAACTTTGTATAGTTATCGGTTACGTTTAGGGCAACAATTAGCTAAAGAATCCTTTGTTGATGCTGATTTAGTCATGGGAGTTCCTGACTCTGGAATTCCTGCTAGTATTGGTTTTTCTCAAGTATCCGGGATTACTTATGGGGAAGGATTAATTAAGAATCGTTATGTAGGAAGGACATTTATTCAACCGACACAACACATGAGGGAATCTGGCATAAAAATGAAATTAAATCCCCTCAAAGATGTGTTGAATGGTAAGCGAGTCATTATTGTGGATGATTCGATTGTGCGGGGAACTACTAGTCGTAAAATTGTTAAAGCATTACGGGATGCTGGGGCCACAGAAGTGCATATGAGAATCTCGTCTCCTCCTGTTACTCATCCTTGTTTTTATGGCATTGATACGGATAACCAAAATCAGTTAATTGCAGCGACAAAAACTGTTGCAGATATTGCCGAACAAATTGGAGTAGATTCTTTAGCTTATTTAAGTTGGAAGGGAATGTTAGAGGCAACTGGCGAAGATATTAATAGTTTTTGTTCTGCCTGTTTTACGGGGGATTATCCGGTAGCTATTCCTGAAAATGTAAAACGTTCTAAATTAATTTTAGAAAAAGCTAAAGTTTAATTTATCTATCGGTTGGGTTGAGGTTATTAAACCCAACCGATAGATAAATTAATAATTAATGACAGACTCAAGTCTGATCCTATAAAGACTAAGTCCGCCTGCGCGGACAGCCATTCTAGGTTGCGTAGGCAACCTTGGATGAAACCTAAATAATTATATTGCCATGCCCAAACCCATTATTAATAATTTTAATTGATTTATTGTGCTGAAATTAATCAATTATTAATTATAAATCGGTAATAAGTTGTCCCTAAACGTAACCTACCAACCAACAAAAGTGAGCGGGGATACTGTAAACTAGAAACTAGGCTCGAAAACAAAGACTTTTTCCAGTCAAATAGTTCTTAGACTAAAAAAGCACGATTAGTTCTATTAAACTATGTTTTTGGGCTGCTCAAATAACTAGATAGCATTAAATAACTATTAATGTTAAAGTAATGTCATTTAGGATTAGTTACCTTCTAAGGAGACACCTATGTTACACCGCAAGATTTATCAACTCTGTACAGAGGGTCGAGAAATATGTCTTTTCTTGCGAGATCAGCAGCGTTGGATCGAGGCGGCGACCATCGTTTCCCTAGAAGGAGATTTAGTGACTATTCGTTACGAAACGGAAGAAGATGACGAAATTAGTTCCTGGGAAGAAATGGTACGACTCGAAAGTATCGGTGCTGTAAGTCAAAAACTAGCCTCTGTGTCCAGGTTTAACACAGATATTGCCGTTTCTGATGATTGTCCCGAAGCAGAACAAATTTACCCTCATTCTCCTGACTCTAATCAGGATTAAATTAACCGATTAATTGCTATATGCGGGCGGGTTTATCAAATATATTGCTTAAATAACCTAATTTTAGCGAAAAACCCGCCCCTACGAATTAATTGCTTATATGCGGACAGATTTATTTAATATATTGGTTAAATCACCTAATTTTGGTGGTAGTAACTGATAACTGATAACTGAAATGACCCCATCCCCCCACAAGATTTGTATTACCCTAGGAACCCGTCCCGAAGCCATTAAACTCGCTCCTGTGATTCAAAAATTTCGCTCTTGTCAGGAGTTCCAAACTCATGTGATCTTGACGGGACAACACAAGGAAATGGTAGAACAGGTGATGGATCTTTTTGGGTTAAAGGCAGATCGGGATCTCAAAATTATGCAGCCCCGTCAAACCCTTACAGAAATTACTTATCGTAGTTTACAAGGGTTAGAGGAGATTTTTCAAGATATACAACCCAAATTGGTGATAGTACAAGGCGATACTACTACCGCTTTTGCGGCCACATTAGCAGCATTTTATCAAAAAATTCCCATTGGCCATGTAGAAGCAGGGTTACGGACGGATAATATTTACAACCCCTATCCAGAAGAAGCGAACCGTCGTTTGATCTCTCAACTGACTCAACTCCATTTTGCCCCAACTCAACTAGCGTTAGAAAATTTACATCGTTCTGGGGTGACAGGGGAAGTCCATCTGACAGGAAATACTGTCATAGATGCTTTATTAAGCGTTGCTAAAAAACAGCCCGTTTGTGATGTTCCTGGATTAGACTGGAGTCAATACCGGGTACTTTTGGCAACAGTTCACCGACGAGAAAACTGGGGAGAACCTCTACAAGATATTCTCGCAGGTTTTAGTTTAATTTTAGACAAATTTCCCGATACTGCCTTATTATTGCCCATGCACCGTAACCCGACTGTGCGAGAACCTATACAAACTATCTTAGGAGAACATACTCGCGTATTCTTGACAGAACCGTTAGATTATGCTCAATTAGTCGGTGCTATTCAACGTTCTTATCTATTATTAACTGATTCGGGTGGACTTCAGGAGGAGGCCCCCAGTTTAGGTAAACCTGTTTTAGTTTTGCGGGAGACTACAGAACGTCCTGAAGCGATCGCGGCTGGAACTGCTAAATTAGTAGGAACCAATGTGGAGTCTATTGTCAGTGCTACGAGTGAGTTATTGAGTGATAAAATCGCTTATGAGCAGATGGCTAATGCAATCAACCCTTTTGGGGATGGGAAGGCTAGTGAGCGCATTTTAGAGATTGTACAGCGTTATTTAGGTAGGGATAATTCATGAATTATAGTTAAAATATTTAAGAGTTGGGTTAAGTCAATCTTGTCATTAAATCTTCAAAACTATAAGGACATTGATCCCGAAGGTTTAACTTATATTCACTTAAAACTAATCTTTTTGCTCTCTCGTATTCTTTGTCTATATCTATCTTATTTAAGAGAGTTTTTGTTAATCTTCTTTCAATTTCATCTTGAAAGTTATTAATTTCAGTTTTCCAGTGATTTCGAGGATAACTCTCAGGAGAATAGTCTAGTTTGAGTTTGTGTTCAATTAATCTTTTTAACCAACTACTGACAGCATGGAGTTGTTCTTTTCCTAAGTCTTCTATCTCCTCTTTTAAATTATCCCAATCAAGGGCTTTTATATTATGATCATTTAAAGCTTGAGCTTGTTGAATAGTCCACTCCACAAAGTCAGTTTCATAGAGATTAGTCATTTTAATTATCTCATGGGTTTGTGTTGTCTCATCAATAGAACTCATCAGTTAAACTCCTAATAAGTTATTTAATACCCGATCTGCTTTTATTGTATCAATTATCTACACCCTAAACCCAACCATGACACTAACTGTATATAACACCTTAACCCGTAAAAAAGAACCCTTTATCACCATTGAAACTGGCAAAGTGAGGATGTATTGTTGTGGTATTACGGTGTATGATTATTGTCATTTAGGACACGCACGGACTTGTATTGTCTGGGATGTGGTGCGTCGTTATTTACAATGGCGAGGCTATGAAGTTAAATATATTCAAAATTTCACCGATATTGACGATAAAATCTTAAATAGAGCCAGAAAAGAAGAAACTACTATGGAAGCCATCTCAGAACGGTTTATTGAGGCGTATTTTGAGGATATGGAACGTCTTAAAGTAAAACGGGCTGATGCTTATCCCCGTGCGACTCATAGTTTAGACGGAATTAAACGGTTAGTAGCCGAATTAGAGGAAAAAGGCTATGCTTATGGGTCTGATGGCGATGTTTACTATAGCGTGCGTCGTTTTAAAGACTATGGTAAACTATCAGGGCGAAAATTAGAGGATTTGCAAGCAGGAGCGAGCGGTAGAGTAGATTTAGCTGATACAGAGCCAATTAAGAAGAAAGATCCCTTTGATTTTGCCGTTTGGAAAGGGGCTAAACCTGGAGAACCTGCTTGGGAGTCCCCCTGGGGAAAAGGGCGGCCAGGATGGCATATTGAATGTTCTGCTATGGTACGAGAACGGTTAGGAGAAACTATTGATCTTCATGTGGGGGGGAGTGACCTAATTTTTCCCCATCATGAGAATGAAATTGCTCAGTCAGAAGCCGCTACTGGTCAACCTTTAGCCCGTTATTGGTTACATAATGGAATGGTTAAGGTTGGTGGGGAAAAAATGTCTAAATCTTTAGGAAATTTTACCACAATTCGGGACTTATTAGCTAAAATTGACCCGATGGCGGTACGATTATTTATTTTACAAGCTCATTATCGCAAACCTGTAGACTTTACAGATGAAGCATTAGAAGCGGCAACAAATGGCTGGCATACTATCAAAGAAGGGTTATTATTTGGTTATGAGTATGGTGCAAAATTAGGGTTTACTGTTTGTTCATCTTCCGAGACATTAACGCAAAGATTTCAAGAGGCAGTTGATGATGATTTTAACTTTGCGGAAGGGTTAGCGGTATTATTTGAAATTGCTAAAGAATTACGCAAAGAAGGCAATATTTTAGTTCATCAGGGACAGACAGAAACTGCACCTAAAATATTAGAAGAACAGTGGGTGACATTAGTAGACTTATGTCAAGTTTTAGGGTTAAAAACTGATAGTAATGAAGTCAAAGAAGAAGTAAGTAATGGGTTAAGTGATGAAGATATTGAAGGGTTAATTGAACAACGAAAAATGGCTCGTAAAAATAAAAATTATGCTGAGGGCGATCGCCTTCGGGATGAGTTAAAAGAGCAAGGAATTATTTTAGTTGATCAACCAGGAGGGGTGACAACTTGGCATCGAGGTTAAAAGAAATAATAGGGATTTTTTGCTAAAGGAATAAGACCATGAAGATTAAAATAAAAAATCTGGGTGTTTTTAAAGAAGCTGAATTTACCCTTGGTGACTTGACAATTATTTGTGGTCAAAATAATACTGGCAAAACTTATGCTACTTATGCACTTTTTGGCTTTTTATCTACTTGGAAGTCAATATTTTCTGTGGAAATTAACGATAATAAAATAGAAGAACTCTTAGCTAATGGTGTCACTCATATTGATATACAAGAATACGTTAAACAAGTAAATCAGATTGTTGCTAAAGGATGTAAAATTTATAGTAAAGAAATATCAAATATTTTTGCTGCAAAAGAAATACTATTTAAAGATGCAGAATTCTCTGTCACTCTGGACAATAAAGACATTCGTTTAAACACAATAATTAAACAGACAGTTGGTTCTGAAAATATATCTCTTTTTTCCATTTCTAATGAGGAAGCAATTACAGAATTAGTCGTTACTTTACTTGTTGATAAAAAAGAGGCAAAAATTCCTAGAGAGATTATTAAGCGTATGATAAATGATGGAATCAAAGATATTATTTTTAAGTATATTTTTTGCCGTCCTTTTATTGCTAGTGCAGAAAGAACTGGTGCTGCAATTTTTCGTAAAGAATTGAATTTTGCCCGTAATCGCTTGCTTGAAGAACTTGGCCAATCTGATCATAAATTTGATAGAGTTGAGCTTCTATTTAAAGAGTATCAAGATTATGCGCTGCCGATAAAAATCAACGTTGAATTTACTCGCAAACTTGAAAGTATAGTTAAGCAAAATAGTTTTATAACTGAAAAATATCCTGAAGTTTTAACAGATTTTGCAGATATTATCGGGGGTGAATATACAGTTACACGCAACGATGAATTATATTATGTACCGAAAGGGAAAAAAGTCAGACTTTCGATGGATGAGAGTTCTAGTGCTGTGCGTTCTTTACTAGATATTGGGTTTTATTTAAGACATGAAGCGCAACCTAATGATTTATTAATGGTAGATGAACCCGAATTAAATCTACACCCGGAAAATCAGCGACGGATGGCGCGACTTTTTGCTCGTTTAGTGAATCTTGGTATTAAGGTTTTTATTACTACTCACAGTGATTATATTGTCAAAGAATTGAACACTTTAATTATGCTGAATGGTGATAAACCTCACCTTAAACAAATTGAAGAAAAAGAAGGTTATCGGACTGAAGAACTTCTATCTTATGAAAAAGTTAAAGTCTATATTGCAGAAGAAGTATCAAAAAAACTCGATGGGAAAAGTAGAAAAAGTAAGTGTCATACTCTCACAGAAGCAAATATTAACCCAGAATTAGGAATTGAAGCGCGTAGCTTTGATATTACAATTAATGAGATGAACCGCATTCAGGAAGAAATTGTCTGGGGTTGCGAGTAATGTCTGATATTGCTATTCTTAAGGAAATAATCAAAACCTCGGCAACAGAAAGTATAGAAAATAATAATTATAATAAAAAGACAGTTATCCTTAAAGAATCTTCTAAAATTATATTAATTTAATTGGTTTTTTAGTACTGTATCTTTGACATTTTGTCAAATTTTAAGTTATGCAAAGTTAAAGGAGAAAGGGATACCTCTATGCTCTATCATCAAACCTAAAGTATGCCGAACAAGGATTAAAGTCAATATTAGGAGTAAATTCCAAAATGCTCAAAGGTTTAAAAATAGCGTTACAAGCAGACACGGGAAAATGGTTTTCTCGCTGCAATAACTGTCAGCAAACGGTGAATAACGTTTCTGATACCATAACAGTCCATATTGATAGTCCTGTCGCTAATCATCCCTATGCACATTTTGACGTGATTGACGTAGGTGGTGGTAAAATTGCGCTTAAGGCAGACACGGGTAAGTATGTAGCGCGGTGTAACGGTTGTATTGTTAATGGGGCCTATCCCGACTTCGTTACCGTTCATATTGATGATCCTTCTTTACCCTACGCCCAATTTACTCCTGAACGCTTAGCAAATGGTAAATACGCCTTAAAAGCAGATACAGGTAAGTATGTATCGCGTTGTAACGGTTGCTCTCCCACCTCTGCTTATCCCGATACTGTAACCATTCATGTTGACGACCCGAATAATGCACCTTGGGCCCAGTGGACAGTTAGTTATATTCCTTTTTCTTATTTAGAAAGGTATGACAGGATTCCTGCTGAGAATGTAGCGGATAAAGTTGCAGTTGTTAATCAAGGAGTGTGGACAGATTGGACAGGATTATTTAAAGAATTGAGAGCAAATCGCCCCATTTTTATCACACCAAAATTTACATTAGTTAGTTTATTTCCTGACGTGCAAGAAGTTTTATCTCGCTCAGAAGTATTTACGGTGAGAACTTTTGCGCCCAAAATGGACCCAGTTTTTGGACCTTGTATGTTGGCAAGAGATAACTCAGAATATAACTGGCGAGATAAGTCTGTTCTGAGAACCATGTTGCAATTGGAGGATTTACCAAGGGTGAGAAAAATGGCGGGAGAAATTGCTAAATCTGCTTTAGATAAAGCGACTCCCACCTCAAAAATTGAAGTGCTTCAGGACTTAGCTAAATTCGTTCCTATCAGACTTTGTGGCGACTATTTTGGCTTTCCTGGCCCTGATTTAGCCACCATGTATCGTTGGTCAAAAGCAACTCAAGACGATATGTTTAGAAATTTGACCAACGACCCTAAAATTCATGAAGCGTCGGTGCAAGCGGGTAATGAAATGCGTGCTTATCTGACTGAACTTCTCAAACAAAAAAAAGCGCAATCAGTTAATACTAATGCACCTGCCGATGTTTTTACGCGGTTTGCTACTACAAAATTTGCGAGTGATATTTCCTTTGATGAAAACAAAATCATCAGCCATATGATCATTTTGCTAGTTGGTAGCATAGAAGGTACTGGACAGGTAATAACTCAGGCGATCGAACAACTGCTTAAACGTCCTGAAGTTTTCCAAAAAGCCTTAGCCGCAGCTAAAGCTAACGATGACACAACTTTTGATAAGTATGTTTGGGAGTCCATTCGTTTTAATCCTTTTAGTCCCTTTCTGGTGCGTTTTTGTGAAGCTGATTATACTTTAGCGGCGGGAACCCCCAGAGAAACCCGTATACCTGCTAAAAGCGTCGTTTTAGCGGGTGTTGGTTCAGCTATGTTTGATCCTGGTGTAGTGAAAAATCCTGATCAGTTTTCTATCGACCGACCTAAGTATCACTATATGCACTTTGGTTATGGTAGTCATACCTGTGGTGGTGAACATATTGCCGGGGTTGTTGTTCCTGAAGTGGTCAAACAAATCATGCTACGGCCAGGCATAAGATTTCTACCTGGGGATGAAGGCAAAGTTCAATATCAAGGTTATATACCCACCCGTTTTGTGGTTGGTTACGACAAGTAAAATCATGTTTTTCCTCGTTAAAACCTAGATCCATTAAAGATCAATTTCACAGGATATTCTTATGCCAGATCAAGTAGAGCAAGTAAGAAAAACAATTGAAGAATATAATGAGGCATTTGCTAAGCTTAAACCTAGTATATTGTTTCCTTTTTATCATTATCCATCAATCCTCATTACCCAGGAAACAGCCGTAAGCATTAACAATAAATTAAAGCTGTGGATTGTTTTTACCAAGATTGTAGGTGATTTGAAGAAACAGAACTATGGCAAAAGTCAAACGAGTCCTCTAAACATCAAATTACTTAGTGATAATTTAGCAGTTGTTAGTGCTGTGGCTACTCGTTACACAAAAGATAATCAACTGCTAACCAGCTTTGGTTTTACTTACACAATGCGTAAAGTAGAGGATCGTTGGAAAATCATTGTTGGAACTATTCATGATGTAGATGCTGTTTCTTCCTGAAATCTAAATCCGTAGGGGTCAAAGTCCTTTGAACCCTACACATAAACGACTAAATCCATTAAATCCATTCACAAGGAGTCATGATTATGTCAGATAAAATTAACCAAATTGTCGGTGAATTTAAGCAAGTTTTAGGCATTAAAGTCGCCGATAGTGCATTAGGTAAAAAGAAAGCTGAAAAGGCAGCTAAAAAAAGTATTGTTCAACTCAAAGAACAGAAATTTAACAAACCCCTTGATCAATTATCAAAAGTCAAGGGAAAGCTGGTTTTTAGTGATAGTAATAAGCCCTTACACAATATTCAATTAGAATTGTGGGATCGGGATATTGGGACTCCTGGAGATTATTTAGGAACAGGTATTACTGATTATAATGGTCAGTTTACTATCTATTATGATCCTGCCAGTGCGGGGTTTCTAGACTTACCAGATTTAGAATTGAGACTGCTAGATAATCGGATTCATTTTGATAAAGAAAATCAACCAGTTTCTACCTATCGTATTGCTTACATTATCAAAGGGCCAGACAATGTAAAGCAAAAAGAATATGATTTAGGCACTTGTACTATTCCTTACTGGTTGTATAAACCTGATAGTCATTTTGCTCGTTTATTTTTCAGTGAATTAGAAGGCACACCGGATGATTATTCCGTTGGTCGTACCCTTGCCGGTTATGATGCAGCTAGTGGTTTAGTGCCAATTAAAGCTAAGCACGTTATCACTAATACACTACATCCTGATCAACCAAGTTTACCAGAAATTCAAGCGGCTTATCCTCCTAATTTGACCATGAAATTGGATCAAAAAACGCCAGGTTATAGCCGTAGTGATGAATACTTTGTTGATCGGATTATTAATGGGATGAACCCCTGTTTATTGAAGCGCAATAAAAGCAATCCTAATCTATTTAAGACTGCATTCATCTGGAATGACTACGAAAAAGATGATGACCACGACCTCAATAATGTGGAAGTCTTTTTTGAGTTAAAAGGAGATAAATTAGTCGCCACTTCGATAACAGTTCAAAGTCGTTATTCTGACTCTTATGCTCCTCATTCTCTCCTAAAAGCTCCCGTTACTTTTACCCCTAAAGATGGGGATAAATGGTCACAAGCAAAACGTATTTTTCGGACTAATAGTTTCTTTGCAGCAGAAATGATTGAGCATTATATTAAGGCTCATTTACAGATGGAACAATATACCATTGCTGCTTTCCGCAACTTACGCAAAAATCCTGTCCGTTTGATCTTATCTCCTCACGTAAAAAGTTTGGTTAATATTAATCAACGGGCTGATGAAGTATTAGTATCACCGACAATTGGTTTAGTGACAACTAATGGACCTTTAACCCCTGCTTCAGTGGTACAAATATGTAAAGAAAGTATTGCCACTTATGATTGGAAAGGTTGGAAACCCCGTCAACCTTTATGTGAAAGCCATACTTTTGCTAAGATAGCTAATCTTTACTGGCAGGTTTTAACTGAATACCTCGACATCTTTTTTGAAGATTATAAAGACGAAATCGTCAAAGAATGGGTAGAAATTCGTCGTTTATCTGATGATATTGTCGAACATAGTGTTGCTTATGAACCTCATATACCCTGTGGTTCTGCTCCTGATAGTGACTACGACTGGTATGATTACAATGAGCTTGATAAACCCGATATTCCCAGGGTGACAATTAATGGGAAAGTCAAGGCAACTCGACCAATTACTAATTCAGATCAACCCAATGAGACAGATATCCAAAATTTAAAAGAGTTTTGCCGTTATGTTGTCTTTGTTCTCACTTTCTGGCATTCTTGGGTCAATGATGCTCAGGCTAATGAAGGTGGAGAACTTTACTATAGTTCACTCGCTTTACGCAATGGAAGTTTTGGCAGTGAAAACGATCCAAATATTGCACCAAATATTTTAGAATCCACCAATCTAATCTATATGGTCAATGTTTTGACTGCTATTAAATATGGTTATATTCTCAAAAATGAGGATGACGATATTCCTGAAGAACTCAGAACAACTTTGGCAAGTTATAAAGATAAATTTGCTAGTTTGAACTACGATATTGGCAATATTCGAGCCTTGATCAATGTCTAGATTGTAGGGTGGGCAATGCCCACCCTACGATTTATTAGTAATCTTTAGGCAATGGGTTTCTTATCTATATTTTTTTCAATTCCTTTAAGATACAAACCCATATCGTGATCTTTGATACCATCAATACCCGGTTTGCCTAAATCTTCGATTGAGGCTTTGACTCTATCTTTAAATTCATTCCACCAACGGATATCAAAGTGAAGGATGTTGAGTGCGTCAATATACAAGAATGTTCCCATATGTTTATATCCAAAGGCACTGGGAGCAACACGAGTAACAATATCGTTGTTATGAACAAATCGGAAACTGCATGATTTGTATTTGAGATCAAAATTTTTGGCAAAGTTACTATCTCCGGTGCGAGGTTGCCCAAAGGTATATAATCCATGAACAGGTTTATTAAGATCAATCATTTTAGCTACACCTAATGTGGCTAAAGCCGCACCAAGACTATGACCTGTAAACCAAATAGTTTGCCCTTTAGTTTGAAACTCTTGAATCGTTTTGATTGTATCATCCCAAGCAAAATTAATAGCTTTTAAAAATCCACAATGAACTTTTCCTAAAGGATGAACTGTGAATTTCAGATTGACATCACTCATCACATCTTGCATTTTGCTGGGTTCTGTACCTCGAAAAGAGATAATAATTTTTTCATCATCTCCAGCAACAAAACATTGGGTTTCATTTATGTCGATAAAGCGACAATTGGGCATTTTCCAATCATTTTTTAAGGTATTTTCAACAACTTCCTTTGGTTTATAAGCAAGTTGGGCGGCTTTTCCTAATAGATAGGCATTCTTTCCGCTATATTTAGTTGCTAAGGGATCAAAATTTACATCTGTCATGGCTTTAGTATTAGTAAGGTGTGCTAGAAGCGACAATTTTTGCTATGACGAGGATTTAACAATCCGTCGTAACTCACCAATTTTAATGTGTCAATATTTGCTGTTAATTTCTAATTATACCGTATCAGTACCAGATTATCAAATTTGTGAGTTTAATTTGTTAACTCAAGGCTTGTATTTATGATTAGACTAGAGAGTATATTCATGTATTCTTGCCCTATGCCTGAAGTTATTAAAATCCCCATCGAACTCACCCGCTTCCAACTTCCTGTCGCAGTTCAAGATAGATTACACTGTTTACTAAATCAGCAAGATCAAGGAAATATTCTCTCTCGATCTGAACAACAAGAAGCCGAAGGATTAGTCGAATTAGCCGAATTTCTATCTCTGTTGCATTTACATTCTCAACGAGTAATGAAACAAGAGTAGATCACGACAGTGCCACAGTGTTAGCAATTCGGACAGAAGAAGCCTTTTTGGGTCGTCATCCCCCTCCCTAAAAAAATATATTTCCTCTTAACTTTTAAGTCAAATTATAACATTTTGACCCACACGTAAGAACAGTGGCCAATTAATTGTCATAATTTGGGTTGTCAATGACCACTTATTTGAGATCTCTGTCATTAAAGTTAATAAATTATCCTCACCATGAATTTTTATGTATTTTTGGGTGGCTGACCAAGTAGTGAAGTAACCAATTAATTGCTTTACTGTCCAATCATGAGTCATAGAATAATTTGGAGTAGGGATATCACTAAAAGGAAAAGAAATGGTTTGATATTGAGTATCGATGAGTTGTCTTTCTGGAGGCCAACAGGATTCTATCTGATCATAAAACTCCTGTAAAGCAACATTTAAGGAATCAGAAGCATGGGGAATTTCTAATAATCCATAACACCAGATAGCAATAATTCCTTTAGGTTTAAGAACTCGTTTAACTTCCCTGTAGAAGCTTTTACCTCTTAACAATAAACCCCTGGACACACTAAGTCTAGGGGTTTATTATTTAAGACATTAAGTGCATAACTCCAAGACTAAATGATCGAACAGCATCCGAACGCCTTTAGATGCTGTTTTTAGTCTTAACAACCTGATGGGTGTTCCTTTCCTTTGCGGGTCGTGCATCCACTCATAAAGGTCTTTTAAGACATCATTATTCCTTCTTCCTTTTGTGGTTTCAACTCTAGTAAATATCCATTGCCACAACGTCTTACGGCACAAGTCAGAACCAAACCTAACCTTTTTTTCTTGCTTCTTGCCGCTTGATGACTCAGTAGGCGCAACCCCTAACATTTTCTCAAATCTACGTCTTGATAAATACCTTTTAGTGTATTTATTCTTGCTGCGTTTGGTCGCTGGTTTAAAGACTACAATCGGCTTGTTATCTTCATCTAAGAAATTCTCAAACGGATAAATCTGACTGATTAAAATTGCTTGTTGTCTTTTTCCAAATCCAAACTTAATTAACACTTTTAGATAAGGTTTAAACCGTTCATGCTGCATTAATTCGGTTAACTCTTGCTCTATCTCAATTTCTTCTGATTGAAGGTCAATTAATCGTTTAGCGTGCTTTCTGACCGTATCAGTTAACCCTAACCCTATCGTCTTTTCGTATAAGTTATCGTACCGTTTCCAAGGTCTTAAACCCGCGAGCCATCGATAGAAAATAGGCACAGTATAACCGCTACGACGGATAGCTTGATGGCTAATTTCTGGGAATTGCCATGATAAATCTTGACGCATTCGATTGATAATCGGATTTTGTACCCGATTAAGATGCTCAAGTCTTAAACTTAATTCCCTAACTCGTTGAGTGACTTTATCTCGAATGATCAAGAATTTTTTAGGACGATCAATGTTACTTAATCCATAATGCGCGAGGGCAAAACTATCTGTCTCATCTTCCTTATCGGGTAAACCCAGATGATCTCGATGAGTCGCTAGGGCATTATGTCCTATAAGTCTAACCTCAATGCCGTGATCAATCAAAACCGTTGACCATATTTTAGAGTAATTAACTCCTGTAGGTTCTAAGACCGCGATATCTGGCTTGAGTGCGAGTAACGCTTTAACATCGGAGGAATTAGCCTCAAAATGATGATAAAGACTTCGATCTATATAAAATTGTCTAGGTTCGTTCGGCAGCACGTCAAGTAGACAACAGACTGCCGTTCCGTTGCCGATGTCCATACCAACGACTCTCATAGTTTTAATCAGGTGATAGTGAATTTTCCAAACACCCCAAACCAAAAGCCGATGAATCACCCAAAAGCCCGAACAAAAAGTGAGCCTATTTCCCTGTTACAGCCGTTTTAGCTCAAGCATGACTCAAGCTAACTGATTTGAGCATTCCGTTAAAACTGTCCGAGCCGACGAAGATGTAAAAGCCGAAGCCTGTTTCCTCCTTACAGCCCTAAAACAGTCCTAAACAGAAAGACGGGAAGGTTTGGAAGCTTCCCATGATGTCCCCAAAAGTTAGGGAACATTTCAACTGGTAGCTAACCAGTCTCATCAGATGGGAGAGCGATCGCACTCAACTTTATCAGTAAGTTTGTCCCTAGTGAATTGTTTCAAATTGTAACAATCACTTAGTTAGTAATTACTTATTGTTATTGATGTGAAACTTCATCAATTGTTCAATAACAATTTGACGTTCTTTGTCAGAAAAGATGCGAGGGGAACCATTTCTTAATTTAAGTCGTATAAATTCCCCATCATCGTTAACTTCTGCTATCTCAAAGGTGTTAATCATAGTGAAGCATTCCTTCTCTTTAACTGTGTAAGGAATTAGAACAAATTGAGGTATGGATAGATTAATATCAGTCATTTTGTGTTATCATCAAAATAGGTTTAAACAATTAAACGAAAGGACGTTTGAGTATCCCTCACTGTAACTTGCAAAATTAATTCAGTGAGGGATTTATTATTCCTTATGTCTCGTTAAATTCTTGGTTAAAGTACCCTTTTTAATCTCCTCATAGAAAGTTTTTAACTCCTCACAATTTTCGGTCAAAAATTCTGTAA
>NZ_BDQK01000003.1 GCF_003864295.1 Aphanothece sacrum FPU1
CCTTGAAATTAGAAGCCGTTTATAGCAAAGATGAAATATTAACTACCTATCTTAATCGGGTCTATTTAGGAGTCGGTAGTTATGGGTTTGAAGATGCGGCCCAATTTTATTTTGAGAAATCAGCCAAAGCTTTAAGTATCTCCGAGGCCGCCACTTTAGTCGCCATGTTACCGGCCCCTAATTTGTATAATCCTGTCCAAGATTATGATACCTCAGTGCAATTGCGAAATCGGGTAATTAGTCGCATGGTTGCATTAGGTATGATTTCCGCCGAAGATGGGGCTAGGGCCCGGCGATCGCGGATTAATATTAGTCCTAAAGCCAGAAAAGCCCTAGCTAATAGCATGGCCCCCTATTTTTATGGTTATGTCTTTGAGGAGTTACGAGACTTATTAGGGGATGAGGTAGCCAAAGAAGGTAATTTTATCGTAGAGACGGGCTTAAACGTCAAATTACAGGCTTTAGCCGAAAAAAAGTTACGGGACACGGTTAAAACTCAAGGGCCCAGTTATGGCTTTTCTCAAGGGGCCATGGTCACATTAGATAGCCGTACAGGGGAAATTTTAGCCCTGGTTGGAGGTGCAGACTACAAGCAAAGTCAATTTAACCGTGTCACACAAGCGAAACGTCAACCCGGTTCCACATTTAAAGTGTTTGCTTATTCAGCAGCTTTAGAACAGGGAATACCTGCAGGAAAATATTATTCCTGTGGGGGTATTAGTTGGCGTGGCCAAGATTTTAAACCCTGTGAACGGAGTGGGGGGTCAGTAGATATGTATGGAGGAATAGCCCAATCAGAAAATACCATCGCCTTGCAAGTAGCGCGAGATGTAGGCTTAAACCGAGTATTAGACATGGCCCGACGATTGGGGGTAAAATCAGAATTAGAGGAGGTTCCTGGGGTCGTTTTGGGGCAAAGTGAGGTCACAGTCTTAGAAATGACGGGAGCTTATGCAGCCTTTGCTAATGATGGCATTTGGAACCGTCCCCATGCCATTCGTCGTATTTTGGATGGAGGAGACTGCACGGATAGAAATAAGTGGCAGTCTTGTCGAGAAATTTATACCTTTGAGGGGGATAATAGCGCAAAACAACGGTCTATGTCTCCCCAAGTTGCCCAAACCATGACTTCTATGTTAAGGGGTGTGGTTTCAGGGGGAACAGGGAGAGGTGCAAGTATTGGACTCGCAGAAGCAGGAAAAACCGGAACCACTAATAAAGCAGTTGATTTATGGTTTGTGGGATATATTCCTAATTATCAACTGGCTACAGGTATTTGGTTAGGCAATGATAATAATTCTCCTACTAGGGGAAGTAGTGGTCAAGCGGCTGCTTTATGGGGTAATTATATGAGGGAAGGTTATCAGTTTAAAAAATAGGTGAACTACCCCAACTAATTGCAAGCAATATAGCGGACACAGTTTACCCATCATACCTTTACTATTACGAAAAAATATACAATAAGTAGTATGCTTCTGTCAACCCCATTCTCTCGTTCCTTATTAAGAATCTTTCTCACTCTTTTTTGTTCATTTTGAACATTTTTGCTGATATTTTGTATTCAATGTTACACTTTTTGAAGTAAAAGAAAATATTAAAGATACAAATATGTTACAGGGTTATTAATTATAATTATTGTTTAAATTCATTGTAGGGGCATAATACCATTATGCCCGTTATTTTTGATTGCCTATTAGGGGTTAATTATGTTTAAATTTAATAGTTTTTCAGTTTAACCGTGTGAGGGTTTAACAGTGTTAAACCCCTACGATAAACAATGTTTTAAAGAGGTGCAACTTGAATTTCAACTTCAGCAGTGACTTCAGGATGAAGTTTAACAGTTGCTTTGTAGAACCCAGTTTGACTAATTTCTGGGATAGTAATACCGCGACGATCAATCTCTTGGTTAGTAGCTTCCTTAATGAGATCCGCTACCTCTTGAGTAGTAACGGTTCCAAAGATAGATTCTCCTTCCCCAACCTGTTTACGAATAATATAACGTCCGATAGTTTCTAGGGCAATCTTACGAGATTGAGCTTCCTGTTTTTCAGCTAATAAGCGTTGTCTTTCTTTCTCCTTGCGTTGTTCTACTTGTCTGAGAATTCCTGCAGTCGCGATTACGCCTAATTTTTGAGGAATCAGGTAATTTCTAGCATATCCTGGAGCTACTTCCACGAGATCGCCAGTTTTACCTAATTTATTGACAGATTCGTTTAATACAAGCTGAACTCGTTTTGCCATTGTTCTTACTCCTTAGTCTTAATTATAGTTTTGACCACGATCTTTAATTCTACAATAAATTATCAATTTAGTGATTAATTATTTGTTTAACCCAGATCCTAAACTGTTTTAATGCTTTGGCACTTCCTATTTTTTGGGCAGATTGTAAGGTTTCTGGAATTTTTTCAACTAGATTAAATTGAGGAAATATGGCGATGTATTATTTCGTAGAGACATAATAATATATTATATCCCTAATCTTTGATAAATAGTATCCAAATTTTGTAAATGATGTTGAGGATCAAAACATTTTTCAAGATCTTCAGATGACAAATATTGAGTCACTTGAGGGTCTTTTGTAATTAAATCATGAAAATTACCATCCTCTTTATTCCAAGCTTCATGAGCGCATTTTTGCACAACTTGATAAGCTTCTTCTCGACTCATCCCTTTTTCGACTAAAGATAATAAAACTCGTTGACTAAAAATGACCCCACCATAAACATTCATATTCCGTTTCATGTTATCAGGATACACCAATAAATTTTTAATTAAATCGGTGGTTTCTTTTAACATAAAATGGGTCAAAATACAAGTATCTGGTAACATTACTCGTTCGACAGAACTATGAGAAATGTCTCTTTCATGCCATAAAGCGACGTTTTCCAAAGCAGCAACCGTATAACTTCTAATAATACGAGCCATCCCAGTTAACCGTTCAGAACGTATCGGGTTACGTTTATGAGGCATAGCAGAAGATCCTTTTTGTCCCTTAGAAAAGTATTCTTCTACCTCTAAAACATCAGTCCTTTGCAAATTACGAATTTCTACAGCAAACCGTTCCAAAGATGCCGCTAATAAAGCTAATTGTTGCACAAATTCTGCATGGCGATCGCGAGAAATAACCTGAGTGGATGCGGTATCAGGTTCAAGTCCCAAATATTGACAAGATAAGGTTTCTACTCTGGGGTCAACATTAGCATAAGTTCCCACGGCCCCCGATATTTTCCCCACAGAAATAGACTGACGTAATGTTACTAATCTCTCACGGTTGCGTAACACTTCAGCTAACCATCCAGCTAATTTAAACCCAAACGTAATAGGTTCAGCGTGAATACCATGCGATCGCCCGACCATGACCGTGTTACGATGTTGTTGCGCTTGATAACGTAAGGCTTGTATCAGGTCTTCTAACCGTTCTAAAATCAGGTTTAAACTAGCCACCATTTGCAAAGCTAAGGCAGTATCCAAAACATCGGAACTGGTTAACCCTAAATGGATGTATCGCCCTGCATCTCCCACATATTCGTTAACATTAGTCAGAAAAGCGATCACATCGTGACGTACTTCTGCTTCAATTTCTAACACCCGTTGGGGGTCAAAATTTGCTTTAGCCTTAATTTCTTCAACAGCTTCCTTGGGAATGTATCCTAAAGAAGCTTGTGCTTCACACACCGCAATTTCAACTTGTAACCAGGTTTGGAGTTTGTAGGTATCTGTCCAGAGTTGGCCCATTTCGGGCAGAGTATAACGCTCAATCACGGCTGTGTGTCACCGAATACAACCTTTCAATCATACTATAATATCTGTCGAAAAAGATGAATGGGCCAGATACTCTGTTACAAAACATAATGTTATGAATAATGGACAAAAAGCATTACCATATTGATCCTAGTTAAGATCTCTTTGTGTCTTTGCGGGAGAGTTAAACCCATTTTGATGTCCCAATTTTAATACAAAACTATCATTAACTCTTTCTGATATTGCTGAGTTAAAGGGTTATTTTTACCTAACAAACTAAAAATAGAAAGCATCGCTTTTTTGGCTCCATCTTCCCGATATTTACGATTTTCTTCGACAATTTGTAAAAAGATTTTCAAAGCTTCTTCATAATCTTCTTTGAGGGTTAATTCTGCTGCTTTAAAGAATAATTTGTCTAAGTCTGTTTCTCCAGGATTTGCGATTATTTTCTTAAAGTAAATTAAATTTTGCATTAATTGAGCTTTAGTATAATACTCTGTATGTTCTGAACTGATAGTTTTGAGCATTTTTTCTGCTTCATCTAAACGATTAAGACGCAGAAGAAAGGTAGATACTTCAAAAATCAATTGAGGGTTATCAGGATATTTAACAAATAATTCATCAAATAATTGTTTAACTTTAGTGGCATTTTTAGCCTCAATTGCTTGATGGACTTCTTTTAATTTTAATATTAAGTCAGATTGTAAATTATACTGTTCTAATAAAGCTCGTATATCCGCTTCGGGTAACATCCCGACAAATCCTGGGGATATCTTTCCTTGATAGGCAATTCTCACATCGGGAACCCCTTCTACAGCAAATTGTTTAGCTAATTCTGGGTGACGATCAATATCAATTTTAGCGACGATAAAATCATATTCTTTGAGTAAATTTTCTAGCAGAGGACTGAGCAATTTACAAGGACCGCACCAAGTAGCATAAAAGTCAATTAAAACGAGCTTGTCTTGACAATTATTAATAACTGCTACTTCAAAATTATTCTCATCAACGTCAACCACATATCCCATAATTTTCTCTCCTTGTGTTTAGATAATTAAGATTCGTAAAGTTCAATGGGTAAACCATCAGGATCTTTAAAAAAGGTAAATTGTTTACCTGTTAATTCATCAAGTCGAATGGGTTCAACGGGGACTCCTTTGCTTTCTAATTCATTAACAGTTTGCTCTAAATTGTCAACTGCTAAAGCTAAATGTCTTAATCCACAAGCTTCTGTTTGTGGATAACCTATTCTAGCGGGAGGGTTAGGAAAGGAGAACAATTCTATTCTATCGTGGTTTCCGACTTGCAGATCAAGTTTATAAGAATCTCTTTCTTTTCTCAGGGTTTCTTGTATGACGGAAAAGCCTAAAATTTCGGTATAAAACTTTTTTGACTTTTCATAATTAGAACAAATAATAGCTACGTGATGAAATCCTTGAGTTTGCATATTTTTAATAAATTATAAATTATAAACTAGAATTTAAGATAGAACTTACTAAGTTATATAATTCCCGGAGGTTAAGTTGTTGTTTACTCGCTTGAAAAAATATAACAATCTACAGTATCTTGCGCTAATTCTTTTCATGATTATTTTAGCTTTAGGAATTTTTTTTAGGGTTGTCAATATAGAGCAAAAGATTTTTTGGCATGATGAAGTCTATACGAAATTATATATGGCTGGTTATACCAGACAAGACTGGATAACATCGCTTTTTAATGGACAGATTATTGGGGTTAAAGATGTGGAAAAATATTTACAGTTTAACCCTCAGAGAACTTTAGGGGATCTTCTCTATACCTTAGCCGTACAAGAGCCTGACTATACTCCTTTATATCATATAATTCTTAGATTTTGGGTGCAATTTTTGGGAGATTCGATCACTGTAATTAGAAGTTTATCGGTTGTCTCTAGCTTGCTCATTTTTCCTGCACTTTATTGGTTGTCTTGGGAACTATTTAATTCTTCTTTAATAGCTGTGACTTCTCTGGCTATTATGGCAATTTCTCCTTTTTTCATTCTCTATGCTCAGGAATCTCGTGATTTTATCTTATGGACTGCCATTATTATACTAGCAAACGGGTCATTATTAAGAGCCATTCGCTTAGAACATGACTTAAATTGTTCTAGTAGAAATAAAAATTACGCTTGGGGAATCTATATTATTTTAATGATTTTGAGTTTCTATACATCTCTTTTTACAGTTTCAGTTATGTTAGCACAGAGTATTTATATAATTTTACTGGAAAGATTTAGATTGACCAAAGTAGTCATTTTCTATTGCCTCGCGTCCATTATTAATCTCATTGCTTTTTTACCCTGGTTCATTGTTTTTATTGTCAACTATCAAGCTTTTAATAATTCCATGTCTTGGATTAGTACTATTAAAATTTCCAATTTAGAATTGTTAAAAAACTTGAGTTTAAATATAAGTAGAGTATTTTTTGATTTCGGATTACCATTAGAACATACTTTAACTTATATAATCAGTTTGATTAGTTTAGTTTTAGTGAGTTATTCTGTTTACTGGGTTTGTTATGATACTGCACCTCGTATTAAATATTTTATTCTCAGTATGATCATTATTCCTATTTCCTTATTGCTTTTACCAGATTTAATTATAGGAGGAATTCGTTCTCTATCAGCACGATATTTGATTGCTGCTTTTCTTGGTTATATTTTAGCTGTTAGCTATCTAGTTGCAACGAAAGTCATATTGCCAATTTTTTCTAATGAATTAACTAATAAAATCTGGACTATTTTAGCAGGTATATTGATGTCTATTAGTATTGTCTCTTGTGTAATGAATGCTCAAGCAAAAGTAGTTTGGTTTCAAGTAATTAGCTACAATCTCCCTGAAGTTGCTCGGATTATTAATCAATCTTCCTCTCCTCTTTTAATTAGCAATAATACGGGTTATAATCCTGGTAATATTTTTGCTTTGAGTTATCTTCTTAAACCAGAAGTAAAGATTCAGGTATTACCAGAAGAAAAAGAATATACTATACCAAGGGGTTTTAGTGATATATTTTTATTGAATCCTTCTGATGACTTAAAAGCAAGATTAGTGAACACCCAAAATGTTAAGATTAAGCAGGTATTTAGTGATCTTTATCTCTGGTTATGGAAAGTAAAAAGTCGAGAATTAGCTGAGGAATAGAATACACTTATTTAATGAGGTAAGTTGAGGAAGTTTGAAAATAGCATCTTAATTATTCCGGTTCCGAAAGCTAATAGAAAACCAACTGCAACGGAGCGGCAGTCTACTTCTGGTTTAGATTCTTATTGTTCCCCGTCTCTCCTTCACTGGTATTTAGTTACTTACTAGGCGTGATCGCTTTATGTGTTATTCATGTAATATGTTGTGTATTACTTTTTGGTCATTCCTTTGATGATCTGGTTCTTACCATTAGTTTAGCTAAGTCTCACCCCAATTTTAGCGGCTCTCAAAAAAAAATATGAGGATAAATCCAAATTTATTTTACCTTTGGTGATTTGTGTGTTATGATTATTAATCGTGGGTTAATTAAGCTAAGTTTAGATTAATGTAGCGCACATTACGGGGGCGTGGCGGAATGGTAGACGCTGCGGACTTAAATGAATTGAGCCTTGTTGGAGTAATCTGGCAAGTGTAAGCTCTCAAATTCAGGGAAACCTAAGTCTAACATATAGATAAGGCAATCCTGAGCCAAGCTGAAATCGAAAGGTTTTCGAAGGTGCAGAGACTCGACGGGAGCTACCCTAACAGATAATGCTGAGGGTAAAGAGAGAGTCCAATTCTCAAAGCTGAGATCAAGCAGTAGCGAAAGCTGCAAGAGAATGAAAATCCGTTGACCTTAAAAGTCGTGAGAGTTCAAGTCTCTCCGCCCCCATTACTATCGAACAACGCCACAAAAGCTTATCAATTCTTGAACCCTCCTAATTAATCTGATTTAGGGTTTTTTAGGGGTAAAAGGACGGGTTAACGGTTCTCTGATAAAGATTCATTGTCCTATCCAAGCGACACTTTTCCAATAAGCATTTGATAAGGTATCCCCCTCAATATAGTGATTCATTACAATATAAAAATTTAAGGTTTACCTTAGTTATTATAAAACAAATAAAATGTTAACAATTATCGTCATTGGTGGGGGTGCGGCGGGTTTTTTTGGAGCAATTACTTGTGCTAATACCTACCCTAATACACAGGTTATTTTATTAGAGGCAGGTCGTCAACCTTTAAGCAAAGTTCGTATCTCTGGAGGAGGCCGTTGTAATGTCACTCATCACTGTTTTGATCCCGCTCAATTAATTAATTATTATCCCAGAGGAAGTAAAGCTTTAAGAGGTGCATTTACTCGCTTTCAACCTCAAGATACTATTGCTTGGTTTGAGTCTCAAGGTGTTAAGTTAAAAACTGAAGCTGATGGTCGAATGTTTCCTATAACTGATAACTCAGAAACTATTGTTAATTGTTTACTAAATGCAGCTACTAAAGCAGGGGTTAAATTACGAACTCAAGCAGTTGTTACAGCAGTTAAAAACATTGATAATTATTTTGAAATAGAGTTGAAAAGTGGTGAAATAATTAAAGGCAATCGCGTTTTAATTGCTACAGGTAGTAATCCTTTAGGCTATCGTTGGGCTAAATTTTTAGGTCATACTATTGAACCGCTTATTCCTTCTTTATTTACCTTTAATATTAAAGATAAACGTCTTCAAGGATTAGCAGGAATTAGTGTTGACAATGGGATGGTAGGCTTATTAAATACAAGTAAAAAACCTTTAGAACAAATTGGTCCCGTCTTAATTACTCATTGGGGGTTAAGTGGCCCCGCTATCCTCAAATTATCTGCATTTGGAGCGAAAATATTACAAGAAAATAATTATCAAATGTCTTTATTAGTGAATTGGCTTTATCCTAAAAATGTAGAAGAAATTAAACAAGATTTATTAAAAATTAAAGAAGAACATTTGCGTAAAAATATATCTAGTTTTTCTCCTGTTAGTGTATCTAAAAGACTTTGGCAAAGATTTCTAGATATCTCAGAAATTGATCCACAGAAGAAATGGTCAGAGATTTCGCAAAAAAACTTAACTAAATTAGTGACTGAATTAACTCAAAGTTGTTATAAAATAGAAGGTAAAGGAGTATTTAAAGAAGAATTTATTACTTGTGGAGGTATTAAATTAAAAGAAATTGATTTTAAAACAATGGAAAGTCAAATCTGTCCTCATTTATACTTCGCAGGAGAAATCTTAGATATTGATGGTGTAACCGGAGGATTTAACTTTCAAAGTGCTTGGACAACTGGATGGATAGCAGGTAAAGCAATCGGAAATAATTAACAATGAAATGGCATTATTGGCTAATCTTTCCCTTAATTTTCTTTGTCAAAGGAGCAAATGCTCCTATTGATAAAAACATCGACTTAAATCAATTATCGGGTAATATTCAATTAACCCTTAAACATGGAATTTGGAAACTGTGGGAAGAAAAGCCAGTCTATCAAGATATTACCCTAGATTTAGTCTGTGATCGCGGTAATTGTCAACCCGAAGTATGGGGTTACGCGCCTAAATTTAACCAAGATGTTGATAACCAAGGAACCCTCGAAACTAACAATTTAGAACCTCCACCTATTATTAATTTACCGTTCAAATTTAATCAATCTCTCGATGCTTGGCGGTTAAAAATCAAAATGCAAATTCAATTTAATCCTTGGCAAAATGATAGTCAAGAAGCTATTTATGAGATTGAATTAGTTCCTCAAAAAGGCAAAATTTTAGGCAGTTATCAAGGAACATTTAATCAACGTTTTTTACAAGGTGCTGTCACCGGAAATATGAGCCCTCATTGGCCTATTCCTATCAGTAATCATCGTCCTATTACCCCTTTAGAACATCCCCGTCTTATTTTTCGCAAAGATGAATTACCTAAATTAAAAGAAACCGCTAAAACTGCTACTGGAAAAGCTATTTTAGCTCAACTTCAAAAGACTCTTAAACAACCAATTTATTATGACGGATATGTACCCAATGGAGGATATCACGCGGTAGGAAATTGTTTTTTAGCTCTTATTAACGACGATCAAAAAGCAGCAGAAACAGGCTGGAAACTAACAGAAACTTCTCTGAAAAATCCTGGCCGTCGTATATTAGAACAGTCCCCAATTGTGGCCGGTGTTGCCTTAGCTTATGATCTATGTTATCCTATGTGGAATCAACCACAAATCACCCAAGTTACTAAATGGTTAGAAGGACAAACCAGTAGGTTAATTAAAGGGGACTCACCGCGCAATGGTTGGAATAGTCAACCCGCAAGTAATTGGAATGCTAGGGCGCGAGGGGCAGCAGGTTTAGGTGCTTTAGCTATTCTCGATGAACCTATCACTAAACGTCAAAAAATTAAGGGATATATTAAACTATCTGAACGTCATATTAAACGTTATTTAAGTAGTGCTATTGGCGATCGCGGTTTCGGAATAGAAGGAGATCATTACACCACAGAACCATTTGTTTTGTCCATGTTTCCCTTTTTACAAGCTTATCGTAATGTGATGGGTCAAGATTTAGTTACAGGTTCTCCTGCTCAATGGATTTTACCTCATTATGTAATGCGAATGATTGAAGATAATGGAGAATTAAAGGTAGCAACTTATGGACGACACCGTTATTATGGAGGAAGTTCTCTTTTTTCTTTAGGAATCCCTACCGTTTCTGATGAATTTTTGCCTGGAATTATGGAGCTATTTAATCGCTATTTGGGCAGTAAAGGTAATCGAACTTTTGGCATTAATAGTCCTGAACAAGCTCCTTTTATATTCAGTAAATATAATAACACAATTGTCACACAAAATCCAGTTAAAACTTTTAATAAAATATTAGTAGATGAGCAAAAAGGCTTTTATAATTTTCGTAATGAATGGCAAGATAAAGATGACTTTGTCGCTAATATTTACTTAAAAAAACAAGTTATTGGAGGTACTTGGTCATTTCCTGACGTGGGAAGTTTTCGTATTTGGGGTTTAGGAGGACATTGGGCTAATTCAGGGGAATCTGAAGCCAAATGGGATGAGGAAAATGTGGTAGTAATACCAAAAAGTCGGCCTTGGAAAGTATCAAATCTTAGTTTTTTTGCCTCTCGTCCTAATGGTTCAGGAATTGTTAGTTTAACGACTGATGCTATTGTTAATAAAGAAAGTAATCCTCCTCTTGGAATTCAGGGGTTACGCTCTTTTGCTGTTGACTATAGTGGTGCATCTGGGGTTCCTGGTTTATTTGTTGTAGTAGATAAATTTATGGGTTCAGTTGAAGCTGAGGAATTTAAAGAAAAAGTTTGGGTGATGCACACGGAAGGAAATGTAACTATTGAGGGTAAAAGTTTTATAATTAAAGCTAATAATGGGGCGACAATGAAAGGAACTTTTGTCGCTCCTTCTCAAGTTAAAATCAGTGTTGAAAAAACAAATAAAGGAAGTAAAATATTAGCTAGAGGAGGTAATGAATTTTTTATTATTATGACAGTTCAAAAGGGATCATACCCTGAGATTAAAGTGATAGGAACAGGTTTAAACTCTGAAATTAAAATAGGTAATCAACAAATTTATTTTAGTCAAAATAGAATATTTTTATTTGAATTTTAATACAAAAATTTGTACTAAGGGCTTGAGAATAAAATTATACCAAATTAGGTGGTTCTACAGGACAAATTATGCTAAACTAATAGTTAATAACGCCCCTATTGCCTGATCTTATAAAAATGAAGTCCGACGAGCGCGGACTAAATTCTAGATTGCGTAGGCAACCTTTTTTTGTATTGTAGGGGTCAACGGCCGTTGACCCCTATCTCTTATTTGTGATAATTTAGCATAACTTACCCAGTAGAACCGGAAGTTCTCCCTAAAAATAGAACAAAGTCCCCCTTAAGAAGGGGGATTTAGGGGTATCTACAATAAAATTAAATAATTTTGGCTGAACGTAGACCAAAATACAATGCTAACGTCACCCCTGTAAACACGATCATGTAACCCGCAAAAGCAGCAAAAGCAAAAGTAGACATAATTATTAAATAACTCCTGATCAGATTATCTTTGTTATTGTACTTCCCAATTGACCCTATTTTTACCGAGCAATTGAAAATTATCCATTATTGAACTTCTATGTCTTCAGTTATTCCTGTTACTTTACCCCATACCGCTTACGAAATTGTTATCACGTCGGGATGTCTTCCTCAGTTGGGGGAATATCTCAACCACCTAAAATTAGGCCAAAAAATTCTCGTTATCTCCAACCCCGAAATTTACGATTATTACGGGGATATAGTCGTTAATTCTCTGATTAAATCAGGATTTGAAGTCTATACTCATTTAATTCCTCCAGGAGAACCCTACAAAACCTTAGACTCTATTGCCCAAATTTATGATATTGCTTTCAAAAATCGCCTAGAACGGGCTTCAACTATGTTGGCTTTAGGGGGAGGAGTAATTGGGGATATGACAGGGTTTGCGGCGGCTACATGGCTAAGAGGAATCAATTTTATTCAGGTTCCTACCTCTTTATTGGCGATGGTAGATGCTTCTATTGGGGGAAAAACCGGGGTTAACCATCCTCAAGGAAAAAATTTAATTGGGGCATTTTATCAACCTCGGTTAGTATTTATTGATCCTCTGGTATTAAAAACCTTACCAGTGCGAGAATTTCGGGCAGGAATGGCAGAAGTAATTAAATATGGGGTAATTTGGGATCAGGATTTATTTAATCAATTAGAAACCCAAAAAGAACTAGATACCTTAGAAAATTTAGAGAAAGAATTCCTACAAACAATTATTACTCGTTCTTGTCAAGCTAAGGTAGATGTAGTTAGTCAAGATGAAAAAGAATCTGGTTTAAGGGCAATTTTGAATTATGGTCATACTCTCGGTCATGCTATCGAAAGTTTAACTGGATATAATACTATTAATCATGGGGAAGCTGTCGGAATGGGTATGATAGCAGCAGGAAAAATTGCCTTTAAATTAGGAATGTGGACAGAAAAAGAGTCACAACGACAAGATAAATTAATTGAAAAAATAGGTCTACCTATTACAATTTCCAGTAGTTTAAATATAGCTGATGTCCTAGAGAGTTTACAAATGGATAAGAAAGTTAAAGCGGGTAAAGTTCGGTTTATTCTTCCTACAGAAATCGGAAAAGTTATTATTAGCGATCGCGTTTCTGCTGAACTTATTGAAGGGGTAATGCAAGAATTAATTTGATATGGAAATGATAACTAAATTAGAATTAACCATTTCTTTACTCCTAACACCGAACTCAGGTGTGTTAGGAAATTATTTTCCAAATTCGCGTCAATAGGGTAAGGTAGTAGGAACCTTTCATAAATCTTAATAAAAGGTTTCACTCTTACCAACTTTAATAATTCTTTCATACTATGAAACTTGTAAAATTGAGCTTAGGTTTAACGACTATGGGTTGCCTTCTGTGGGTACTTTCAAGCAATTTACCAGTTAGTTCTAATGACCTAATCTCAGAATCAGGTATATCTAATTCAGTTAACCTGAAAAGTTATGGACGGGAAACCCCTAAAAAATTAGCGGGTTATATCTGGCCGACTACGGGAGTCATTACTTCTGGTTTTGGGGTACGCTGGGGTAATAATATGCACACAGGAATTGATATTGCTGGCCCTATGGGAACTCCTATTGTCGCTGCTGCTTCGGGGGTAGTCGCATTTGTAGGATGGAGTCCCGAAGGTTTGGGTAATTTAGTCGTTTTGCGACATCCAGACGGCAGTGTCACCCGTTATGGACATAATAGTCAAGTTCTAGTACGTCGCGGACAAACTGTAGAACAGGGTGAACAAATTGCTCTCATGGGTAGTACCGGATACAGTACCGGCCCTCATTTACATTTTGAAGTTTCTCCCCAAGGAACAGTAGCGGTTAATCCTATGGGTTTTTTACCTGGATATTTAGAAGCAAATGGCATGAAACGGGTTGCTCCTGATAGTAAAATTCTAGAAAGCGACGGCGATGGTGAAGAATAAATAATCAGAAAAACAATGACTGACTAATGGCTAAAGATATTTTTCACAATGCTGTTAAAAATGCGTTGATAAAAGACGGTTGGAAGATCACCCATGATCCCTATCGTTTGCGTTATGGTATTGCTGATATTTATATTGATCTTGCTGCTGAAGAAGCGATCGCTGCTGAAAAAGGTTCTAGCGGACTTACTATGCTAAACTAACAATTAATAAAAGGCTAAAGCCTTAGCCTATAAAAACGAAGTCCACCTTCGTGGACGCTCATTATAGGTTGCGTAGGCAACCTTTGTTTATATAGCTTAACTATGAACGAGTTAAGGTCTCTTATTGGTAGTAATTTAGCATAATTTGTCCGGTAGAACCGAATTTTCTGAAGAACCAGACAGAATTCTTTATTTAGCGGTTCCTCAAGATATTTATAAAACGTTTCTCTGTTTTGAACCTGCTAAAACTACTATTGATTTGAAACTATCTAAAAAGTATTCGAGTGTATTGAATAAAGAAAATTCACCCATTGAGGAATATGATAGATAGTTGAGTTGATTTTATCTGATAAATCACAAGAATTAGCATAAAAATTAGCTATAGTTCTCATAACATTATCTTTTGCTTTGTCTTGGGGAAGATAATCATCTTCAACAGTTATTTTTTTCTTCCAATAATCTTTAGCTTTAACTATTTTTAGAATAACTTCTATCAGTTGACGTTTTTGCTGAGGGTTTATATCTGAATTATTATTTAATTTTTGGCATTCATTTAAAAGACTATTTATATCAGGAATAGGAACAGATAAAAATTTTTCTATCCGTTTTAGAACATTATTTTTGTTATTATTTATGTCTTTATCATGAATAATTTCTTCGATCATATCCTGATAAACTTCTTCTAAAGCTAAAGGTTTATTTTGATAAGTAATTTTAGTTAATGATAATTCTTTTTGTAAATATTCTTGCAAATCCGGTTCTAAAAAGTAAGCTTCTTTATGTATCCAAAGGAGTAATCATTTCAAGACTATCCCCTAGCTTACTTCTAGCAATTTCTAAATCATAAGCCTTTTGTAAATTCATCCAAAGATTAGGCCCCGTATTAAAAAACTTTCCTAACCTTAACGCAACTTCAGCAGTCATATTACCTTCCCTCCGAATAATTAGATTTATGTAATCTTCTGAGATCCCAATTTTTAAAGCCAATTGATCAGATTCTATACCAATTTCTTTAAGTTCATCAGCCAAAATTTCACCAGGATGAATTGGGGCATTAAAATTAGTCATAATTTATACTTTAATGATAATCAACAATTTCTACATTATTAAAGATAATGCTTAAAATATGGATTTTATAAATTTTTTATCAGATATTCCCTAATGTAAGCTAGAATTATGAAGAAATCTATAGTAATGTAACTATCGCTTCTTACATATCACATCCTATGTCTCTCCCCATTCGCAACGTCGCCATTATCGCCCACGTCGATCACGGTAAAACGACCCTGGTTGATGCCCTCCTCAAACAGTCTGGTATCTTCCGCGAAGGAGAAGAAGTTCCCGATTGCGTGATGGACTCCAATGCCCTCGAACGAGAACGGGGTATTACCATCCTCTCCAAAAATACCGCCGTTCACTACAAAGAAACTCTAATTAACATTGTAGACACCCCCGGACACGCAGACTTTGGGGGAGAAGTAGAACGAGTATTAGGAATGGTTGATGGCTGTCTCTTAATTGTAGATGCCAATGAAGGCCCCATGCCTCAAACCCGTTTTGTTCTCAAAAAAGCTTTAGAAAAAGGTTTACGTCCTATTGTAGTTGTTAATAAAATCGACCGTCCCAATGTAGACCCCCATATTGCCGTTGATAAAGTTTTTGATCTATTCGTCGAATTAGGGGCCGATGATGATCAATGTGATTTTACTACTTTATTTGCTTCCGGTATCTCAGGTTATGCCAAAGATAACCTAGAAGATGAACCCGAAGACATGAAGCCTTTATTTGAAGCGGTTTTACACCATGTTCCACCCCCGGCAGGCGACCCCACCAAACCCCTACAACTGCAAGTAACTACCCTAGACTATTCTGAATATTTAGGACGTATTATTATCGGTCGTATCCACAATGGAGTCATCAAATCTGGACAACAAGCTGCTTTAATGAAAGAAGATGGCAGCATGGTCAGAGGAAAGATTAGTAAATTATTAGGGTTTGAAGGACTGCAACGGGTAGAAATGGCCGAAGCAAGTGCAGGTTATATTGTAGCCGTGGCCGGGTTTGCTGATGCCAATATTGGGGAAACTATAACTTGTCCCGATGAACCCCAAGCTTTACCTTTAATCAAGGTAGACGAACCAACCCTACAGATGACATTTTCTGTTAATGACTCTCCTTTTGCGGGTCAAGAAGGAAAATTAGTCACTTCCCGACAAATACGCGATCGCTTGATGCGAGAGTTAGAAACTAACGTCGCATTACGGGTGGAAGAAACCGACTCCCCCGATAAATTTTTAGTCTCAGGACGGGGTGAACTCCATTTAGGAATTTTAATTGAAACCATGCGTCGAGAAGGGTATGAGTTCCAAGTGGCCCAACCCCAGGTTATTTATCGCGAAGTCAACGGACAACCTTATGAACCCTTTGAATATTTAGTCTTAGATGTCCCCGAAGAAGCAGTCGGTTCTTCTATCGAACGTTTAGGACAACGGAAAGGGGAAATGAAGGATATGCAAACAGGGGTTAATGGACGTACCCAGTTAGAGTTTGTGGTTCCTGCAAGGGGTTTATTAGGGTTTCGTGGGGAGTTTATTCGTCTGTCACGGGGCGAAGGTATTATGAACCATAGTTTCTTAGAATATCGTCCTATTTCGGGTGAGATGGCAACCCGTTTTAATGGGGTGATGATTTCTTTTGAGGAAGGAACCTCTACCTTTTATGCGATGAAAAACGCAGAAGATCGGGGAGTTTTCTTTATTATTCCGGGGACAAAAGTGTATCGCGGCATGATTATTGGTGAACATAACCGCGCTCAGGATATAGAATTAAATGTGTGCAAGACTAAGCAGTTAACAAACCATCGTGCTTCGGGTGGGGAGGAGTTAGTTCAACTACAAGCCCCCGAAGATATGAGTTTAGAACGGGCTTTAGAATATATTGGTTCTGATGAGTTAGTAGAAGTGACTCCAGTATCGATTCGTCTTCGGAAAATGCCAGCGAAAAAATTAGCAAAACGTTAAAAATACAGTAGGGTGGGCATTGCCCACCTTATTAATTATTTAGGAATAGTATCTAGAAAAATCTATGGTTTGTAAATGTAATTTGGCGTTGAGATTAACTGATATCTCCCTGTAACTGTTTAAAGATATCACGGGCTTGATTAAGCTCGTCTAATAACTTATAGTTTAGCATAAGTTGTCCTGTAGAACCTATTTTTCTTACAACTCATAAATTATTGCTATAGTTGAAAAAAGGTAGTTCATGATTCATATTCCCATACACCTTGATTATTTTTAATTAAAGGTAATATCTCAACAACTGCATCTAGATTAATGACTCCATAAATATGAGGAAATGTTTCTTCACTATTGACAATTAAAGAGCCTTGTGTATCACGATGAATTGGAGATTCCCATCTAACATCAGTTAATAGTTTATCAGGATTAATACTCAAGACAATTAACGAATTATAAGAGTGATAAAAAGCATTCGCCACCTTAATAACTTGAGTAATAGTAGAAGCATGAATAAACCCTTCGATGTCAAGAGATTCAGTCTTATATTCGCTCATATTTTGGGCTATTTTCCAAGATTCAGAAGTAGTAATATGAAAAATTAACATAAATTATTCTTGAGGTTGATCAGGGATTTGATAGGTAGACAAAGTAGTAGTAGATGGGGTAGATGAGAAAATTCCAGCAATAAAGGTTATTGAAAAGGGAATCATTGGGTTATGATAGAAACAATCTAGAATAAAATCAGTCGATTATCTAAGGCTGTTAGTAGTTTAGAGAAAATTGAGTAACTTGTAAATTATTGCAACAAGCTATTGACAATTTTATCAAAAGTATTCCGCCGAACGTTAGAAATGAATTAGGGATAAAGACAGTATATTCTTTGCCCCAAATGTTAGTGATTCAGTCCTTTTTACGTCAGTGATTAACCTTTCTTGGCTTCCTCAGATTGAATCAAGTGATCGCCCTTGGGTGGGTGAAAAAGTGTGGATGCTTAGCCAACTCAAAAAGCTAGGCTATCCGGTTTTGCCTGGGTTTGTCATTAGTGGGCAAATCTTTAGAGAATTCCTGGAAAGTTTGGACGATTCTACCTCATTATTAGCGGATTTTCCCACATCTTCCCTTCATTTGGATGTAGATAATCCCCGTGCCTTACAACTGGTAGCCCAACAAAGTCGTCAAGCCATTCTTAACAAATCTTTACCCCCCACTTGGCAAGAAACCTTAACTCAAGCCATTAGCCAGATCAACGCCCCTGCTTTAATTATACGGAGTTCTATTGCCGCACCTTGGCCCATCAGACAGGAATTATCAGGGTTAGCCCCCTCCCAAGTGTGTTGGAACCATCCCCAAGCCCTAGAATTGGCCTTAAAACAGGCTTGGGCCCAGATGTTGAGTGCTAAGAGTCTATTTTACTGGCAACGATTGGGCAAACAAATTAAGGAATTAAACTTAGGTATTTTAGTCCAACCCTTAAATAATGCGATCGCATCAGGTATCGTCACCCTTCAGACTGATAGTTGGGAAATACAGTCCACTTGGGGTTTAGGCCATAGTTTATTACAAGGGGAAGTCTTACCCGATATGTTTAAACTAGACCTGTTTACTGGAAATATCAGCCAAAAACAACTAGGGAATAAAAACCGCGCTTATCGTTTAAAATCTCCCCCAGACTCCCCAGAAATCTCTCAAACTTGTTTAGAAGCCTATATACTAAGTACGAGCAACGCCGAACAATATTCTCTAGATGAGTCTTATCTGTGTCAACTGTTTCAACTGATCACCGATCTAAGTGATGAACCGTTTTCTTGGGGTTCCTTAGAGTGGATGTTATTAGAATCAACTACTCCTCCTAATCTTCCCACTTTGGTGATTAATCAATTAATGCTTTCATCCTCATTATCTAATCCTTCTCCTGCTAAAGTTGCTCCATCACCGATCAAGGAACAAGTGTTACTGACAGGTTTAGGGGCCGCACCCGGTCGTATTCAAGGGTTAACTCAGGTGATCACTCCAGATACTCCTCTTGAACCCTCTCGACTGACAGGTCATATTATAGTTACTCAACAGATTTATCCTTCTGAGCTATCTTTGATTAAACAAGCTGGGGGAATTATTACCGAAAGAGGAGGAATGACGAGTCATGCAGCCATTTTAGCTAGGGAATTAGGGGTTCCTGTGGTGGTTGGGGTATCAGGAGCAACTCAAATCCTAAAAACGGGAGAATCAGTAGTTTTAGATGGGGAAACAGGAGAAATTTATCGTTCTTTGTTCCCTCAAAAAGAAGTGAAAGTTAATAAAAATTTAGCTCAACCTAAAACATCACCTCGATTTAATTATCCCATTGGCACAAAATTGATGGTCAATGCCAGTCAATTAAGTTCTTTAGATTTAATGATGGAGTTACCCTTGGATGGGGTGGGTTTACTCCGCTCAGAATTGTTGTTTTTAGACCTGTGTTACCCTTATTGTTTAGAACAATGGTTCGAGCAAACCGCTCCTTGTGAGGTGATTAAACAACTAGCAGGAGGTATTCGGGAATTTGCGGTCAGTTTTGCTCCTCGTCCTGTATTTTATCGTTCTTTTGATGAAAAATTCTCGGATTCATTTAACTCTAATTTTGAGGTGGATTATCGGGGAACGGCGGGTTATTGCTTAGATTCAACTCGTTTTGAGCAAGAATTACAAGCTTTAGCCCAAGTGCAACGAGAAGGCTACCATAATCTTAATTTAATTTTGCCTTTTGTGCGTTCTGTTGAAGAATTTCGCTTTTGTCGTAATTTAGTCGAAAAATCTCAATTGTTTGCCTCAGATTTCTTTGAATTGTGGATTATGGCAGAGGTTCCTTCTATTATGTTTGAACTTTCTCAATATGTTGAAGCGGGGGTTCAAGGAATTGCGATCGGCACTAATGATTTAGCTCCGTTACTATTAGGAATTAATCGAGATAATCCTCGTTTAAGTGATAGTTCAAAATCCTGTCCTCTGGCTTTATTAAATGGATTAAAATTTTTAATTCAACAGGCTAAACAATTAGAAATTCCTAGTGCTATTTGTGGTCAAATCATGGTTCAATATCCTGAAATTATTCAAGAATTAGTGCGTTCAGGAATTACAACTATTTCTGTGGAAGCTGACGCAGTAGAAAGAACTTATCAAGCGATCGCTCGTGCTGAACAACGGTTATTATTAGAATTAATGAGATGAATTATGAATTATGAATTATGAATTATGAATTATGAATTATGAATTATGAATTATGAATTATGAATTATAATTTAGAAGTAGTCACACAAAATTAAAGTTAACGGTAAGGTTAGGCAACAGGCATAAGAAAGGCTTTATAATTTACAATTTATAATTTATAATTTACAATTTCAGTTTTGTGGCAAGAGAAAAATATGTTTTTTGGGGGAGTTAATGGGGTTAGAGCTACCCCAGATGGAATAATGGAAGGAATAGGTGATTCTCGACGGTCAGGGGTGGGCATTGTTTGTTAAACTTTCCAAAGAGTATGTTGAAAAGATATCATGACTCATTAAGTGGCTTCTCACAAACATGATTTTTATGTGTCCAACTCGAATCCCTGATTAAATCCTATGTTTGCTTTACGTTATTGTGTGAGTGTGAGTGTTGGTATATTAATTGTGTTAGCTAATGGGGTATCAATAACCGCCCAAACGGTGTCTAACCCTGAAGCAACTCAAACGACGGAAGAACCTCAGCCGAGTTCAGGGGCTTCCCTATTAAGCTTAGAAAATGAGCCATCTGTGACAGGAGTTAAGACAGAACCCAATGTTACCTCCCAAAACCAAGTTCTTGAGCCATCTTCTCCTAACTCAGTTAATGTAGGAGATCAGGGATTATCAAGTGAAACAACCTTAGAAAAATTACCCCCGAATAATCTCAACCCTAGTGGGAACCCCTTACTATTTCCCACCAAACCGGATGAAGTTAAACCAAAGGTGCGTCAACCAATAACCCTAGAACAAGCCATTAGTTTAGCATTACAAAATAATAAGGAATTACAAGAGGCACGACTGCTTTTAGAAGAATTAAAAGCAGAATTAGGGGTTGCTAGAGCAGATCTTTTCCCTAGTCTTGATATAGAAGCTAGTTTAGACCGTATTAGAAATGATCGGGTGTTCGGGGGTGGGACTGATGTGTTAGGAACTCTCTTACCTGAGACCACTACAGCAGAAACCTTTACCAATGTCCAAAGCAGGGCAAGTCTAACTTATACTATTTACAGTGGGGGTGAAAGGGCCGCTAGAATTGCCCGTGCTGAAAGGGAAGTGCGCCGCCAAGACTTAGGAGTCGAGATATCAACTGAACGAATTCGTTTTGAAGCAACAGATAATTATTACCGTTTACAAAATGACGATGCTCAAGTAGCGATCGCCCAAGCAGCAGTGGAAGATACCACTCAAAGTTTACGAGATGCTCAATTATTAGAACAAGCAGGGTTAGGGACAAGGTTTGATGTTTTACGAGCAGAAGGAGATTTAGCCACGGCCAATGAAGGTTTAACTAGAGCGATCGCTGCTCAACGGACATCTAGACGACGGTTAGCCGAAACCCTCAGCGTTGGACAACACGTGGAGTTGACGGCAGCCGATGAAATTGCAGAATCAGGAACTTGGAAATTGACCCTAGATCAAACCATTGTGCGGGCTTATAAAAATCGGGCTGAACTAGAACAAGAACTAATACAAGGAGAGATCGCCGAACAAGATCGAGAAATTGCCCTAGCACAGATTCGACCCCAAGTAGATTTTACTGCTTTCTATTTCGCGCGAGAGAACTTTGATGATGCAGTGCCTGTCTTAACTGACTGGACGTTTGAAACCCGTGTGCGGTGGCGGTTATTTGATGGGGGTAGAGCCTTTGAAGGTGCTAGACGGGCTGAACGTCGTCAGGATCAAGCTAATGTCCGCTTTGCTAACCAGCGTAACGAAATTCGCTTTCAGGTGGAAGAAGCTTATAATAACCTCATTGCGAATAAAGAAAATATTGCTAGTACCCGTAAGAACGTAGAACGGTTTGAAGAAGCTCTCAGACTTGCGCGACTGCGGTTTCAGGCAGGGGTAGGAACCCAAACCGATGTTATTAATGCCCAAAGGGATCTTACTGATGCGCGGGGTCGTTTTTTACAGGCTATTATTGGTTATAATCAATCCCTTAATTCCTTACAACGGGCGGTTAGTAATCTACCCGATGGCCGCTTGTTTCAAAAGCCTTAAGAAGTTTTATCCTGTAGGTGGGCATTGCCCACCCTACTCAAAATTACGGTTTACAAGATATTGTGATGACTACACTCAAAGATATTGAAAGTTAAGCCTTTAGATGAAATCCTTAGATACGGGAGAGCCGTTAAGTTTTTTTCTTCTCGACTAATCGTTTAAATAATTCAAATTGTTCTTGTTCTTCTTCTTGTGTTTTAGGCAAATCAAATTTGATAGCTTGTGAGTCTGATTTGAGACGACTAAACAACAGACGTAAAGCTTCAAGATCCTCTTCTGCACGATGTTCGAGAGCATAAGTTCTCAATTGAGCGTTAGTCATTTCTTCAAAATTTGGTTTCATAGGAAATACCAGAGTCCATCAGAAGGAACAAGAATTTCTAATTCATCGCCTGCAAGAATATAAACATCTCCTGTCACGGTATCAAAACGGAATAGGTGGATATCTTTATAGCAGTTAGACAACCACTGGCAGACTTGCAGACAGGCTTGAGCTTGTTCGTTGCTTGGGTTAATGATTACTGCCTCAATTGTGACACAGATAATATAATACAAGTCAGAGGTTTAGATTGGCAATGTTCACTGATACTATGCCATACAAAAATTAAGCTCCCGTAGGATGGGTTCCCAACCCATCCCAATAGGAGTTACGCACTGTAAGGTCATAATCAGGGTTTGAGATTGCTTTACTACCCCTCACAATGACGCAAAATCCTTAACGTACGGTTCTAAGTGCGTAACTCCTACCCAATTCAACATCTATCAATAGCCAGTTCCCCACTCCTTAACAAAAGTTAATATAATTTCTTAAAATTATGACAAAATGTTAAGAAAGCACAAGGAGGGCAGATGACCATTAATTTTGTTAAAGAAAATAAAGAAGCTGTAGTGGCGCAAGGGGCGAACCTTAGACAAAAAGCCCTAGAGAATAAAATAGACATCTACACCCTTAAAGGCAAACTGACCAATTGTGGGGGTAATGGACAATGTGCCACTTGTCTTGTAGAAATTGTAGAAGGGATGGAAAATTTATCTCCCCGTACGGATTTTGAGCAGCGTGTCCTCAAGAAAAAGCCTGATAGTTACCGTTTGGCCTGTCAAACCCTGGTCAATGGGCCGGTGAAGGTCAAAACTAAACCCTAATGAGTATGTTCCGTTAATTGCTGCCATCGGCCAATGTAATGATATCCTAATAATGTTAGTTTTCATTTGATGAGAGAGAGGCAGGGAGTCCATGCAAGTTAACGATCTTGGCTTTATCGCTACTATTCTATTTGTGCTAGTTCCTACTGTGTTTCTGTTGATTTTATTCATTCAAACCCGTAAAGGAACTGAATCTTAAGCCGTTGGCTAATGACCCCACCTAACCTCATGGTACAGGTGGGGCTTTTTAACAGTTAACAGTTATCAGTTATCAGTTATCTTTTAATTAATATCTTGGGTTTGAGAGAAGGAATATTTTTAGGCATAAACTTTTCTAAGTTCGTAAGTTTGAGAAGACTCAGTGTCTTCAATCGTTAAGAATTCATGAAGTTCATCAATACGAATGGGACTGTCATAAATATTATCTTCATTTTGATAGGCCTCTAAGAAAGATTCAATGGCTTTTTTAAGTTTATCAATAGCTTGTTCTGGGGTTTGTCCTTGTCCTACTAATCCATTTTCGAGACATAATGAAACCCAATAGTTTGCGCTTTTTCTAAACAGGAAAAATATTAGACAGAATGATGTCAATAATATGCCAATACGTTGAATTACTTTTTTCATGGCTATGACTTCCCTAGTCTACCAAAATTTTATTATTCAGGATTTTCTTTAAAAGCAAAAGTTAGCGAGAGAGTAATGCCTCCTAATATAAAAGCTAGAGCAGAAAAACCAATAATTTTTTTAGCATTTTCTGAGCTTACAAACATGGAGTCTTGTTCTACTACAACACCAGGAACATTAATTGCAACTTTTTCTGGATTTTCTGCGAGGGCTAATTCCATAGTACCATAGCAAAAAAATAGTAAGCTAAATGCTACAACTAATACACTAATAAGCCGAATAACAATTGTTTTACTCATGATAGATAATCTCAGTAGATGGAAAAGTTTGGATTTAATAGCGATCGCTAAATGACAAAAGGTCAAAAAATCGAAGATCACTCAATACACATAAACCAATCAAAGAATAAATGATAAGAAAAAATTATCAATTTTTATCTCAAAAAAAGATATCATTAAAAGTCTCTCAATTATCAGAAAAAATGCTAAGATTTAAGAGATAAATTAAAATCAAAAAAATAGAATTGACTGACTTAAATCCCCGAATTCTTCTAACAGAATCAGAAACATTAGAAGAAACTATTGATTGTTTAAGACAAAATATACCCCTGGAAACACAGGGAGCATTTAACGCCTCGGATCTGTATCAAATTTTAGTCAGAGCAGCCAGTAATTGTGATAGTATTGAAAATACAACTAAAAGTTTAAAAAAGTCTCCCTGTGGTAAAAATATTAGATATCACCTCGATAAATTCAATGATTTTGAAGAATTAGAAACAAACATTAATTCAGCTTTAAAAAGTAGAAAATTACCTGGCATTGCCCAGAAAAAACTTAAATTAGCAATTGACTTAAATTTAATTCCTTATTATGGCAATCCTACACCAGAAGAAATGCCTTATATTTATCGAAGTCAAGCGAAATGTGGAACTTGTTCCTTTTATGCTTATGCCACTTTATATGTTATCAAAAAAGGGAAAAGACTTACTTTAGCTATCAGAGGTATTCGTCAGCGAGATACGAATGTCGCCATTATTACCTATTTATTAGCTTCTGTATCTTCTCTAAAAATAGAGATAAAAACTCTTTATTTAGATCGAGGTTTTTTCAGTATTGCTGTAATTCGTTGGTTAAAAGCATTAAGAATTCCTTTCATGATGCCAGCAATTAAAACCGGAAAAACGGGAGGTATTAAACAATTTCTTCAAGGTAGAAAGAGTTATAAAACGACTTATACTATGGAAAAAAATAAAGAAGATTTTGTCACTCTTGATTTGTGGATAATCTGTAAGTACAAAAAGGGGAAAAGAAAAAAACATGGAATTGAATATTTTGTCTATGTTGTTTACCAACCAAAAATTCGTTTAGATTATATTCATACCGATTATCGCCGACGTTTTGGCATTGAGAGTAGTTATAGAATCAAAAATATTTGTCGTATTAAAACTATTAATAAAAAACCAGTAATTCGCTTATTATTTATCGGGATCTCTTTTCTTCTTGTTAATATTTGGGTTAATTTGCTCTGGAAAAAAGTTAGTTTACCGAACCGAGGGGGATGATTAATTTACAGAGATATCTTCACTTTTAAACAGATGTTATTGTTTCGCCAGACAGGCTATTGATAGATTATATCAAGTTGTTGATACTATTTATTTACCCTCTGGTTAAAAACAATAATACTTTTTGTATTATTATAAGTTTTCTTTATTAAACTAGGGGGGGGTTAGTATCTTATGATACTAAAAACTAGAGCGATCGCATTAAATCCAAACTTTTCCATCTACTGAAATTTGATGAAAGAATAGATAACTGGAGAAAGGTAAGAGAATGGTTAGAAGAAGCTGGTTATAAAAATGGTTCATCAACTCAAGTTTCTGTCAATAAGTTGTTACCTGACGATAGCTTGATTAATATCAGCAGCATTACTGTTGAACGAGATCAAATAGTTTTTCAAATCAACCTACATATTCCAACTTCAGAAGCGTCAGAAATCTTGAAACAAAATCCAGATTTAGGTAATGATGCTACTAGCTAGACCTAATAATTGATAAGCTGTTTCATATTAAACTACTTGTATAAAGCAAAATAAAATCAATTTTAGTAGAAAAAAGCTCAATTTATTTTACTATTACCTATTCCCAAAATTGTACGGTTTTAAGCAATAGCAAACTCAGTTAATTTACGGGTTTCAGGATCATGAAAGGCTAAAACAATATCCTCTTTGGGTACACCTTCCCTTAATAACTCAGTAGCAATACCTTCCTCTGTCCAATCTTCCTCTATATAAATTTTCTCATTTTTAATACGGATATAAATAGTAATACCTCTAATCTTTTTATCATCATGCCAACCTGTTTGAAACCAAAGATATTGTTCTCTTTTTTCATCAAAGGCTAAAATACTATCAACACCAGAAGGGTTAGGGGTTTGTGATGCTAAGTTTTCATATTCAGTGAGAATTTTTTTAATTAAATTACGATACTTTTCTAGTTTATCCATTTGATAATTTCCTCTTTATTCAAATCAACAATAATGAATAGTATTTTAATTTCTTCCAGCACTATTGAAATTGCTTTTTGTTGAAAAAATGATTGATAAATACCTCGACTAATACCTAAATAAATTTTAGTTTGGGGAAGAACAGCTTTTAATAAAGTACGATAGATAATATATTGACCTAATGCTGTTTCAAATTCACGCATTGGTGAACGACTAATAAAACTTTTAATCTCAACAATAATTTGTTGTCCATTTCGCTCAATTTCTAACGTTCTATCGGCCAATAAGTCAGCAAATAATTGTATTTCTTCATACTTAATTGTATAAGGATCACGAAGAATTGTCCAACCATCTTTAATTAAAGCATTTTTGACCGCATTATGATAAGTATCCTTTGCTGGCATTACCTTAATTATAGTAACTAAAATTATTGAACTTGATATTTTACATTGATTTTATTTCAGTTAAGGTGGGCATTGCCCACCCTACTAATTAAGTACCTTCTCGACGGGCTAAAAGAACAGGACAATTAGCATTAACCCGAATATAATCTGATAGGGAAGTTCCCAAAAGACGATCAAGATCTGGCAAACTTCTAGCTACCGAGGGACGACGTTCTGGGGAACCTAACATTAACAAATCAATGTTATATTCTTCGGTTAACTTACAAATTTGTTCCCCTGGTTTACCCCCTGTGACAATACAGCGATGAGAAACACCCATTCGTTTCGCTTTAGCTGCTGCGGGTGCAAGAACCGGGTTATTTTCCATTTCCGCTTTAGATAGGGGTAGGAGTTCCGGTTTTAAGTCAGGGTTAACCCTCGCTAAAATTAATTCTGCTTCTGAATAGTCCCGTAGCAAATAAAGGGCTAAATCTAAAGCATAATCAGCGGCCGCCGATTTATCAAGGGCCACCATCACCCGCTTGATTTTTTTGACATAAATGTCATCTTTTACCAGCAACATCGCGCGACTGGTGAGTTGGAAGACATATTGACTGACGGAATTTTGTAAAATGGCTTCGAGGCGTTTAAATCCCCGTGATCCCATAATAATTAAATCCGCATTGAGTTCATCAGCGACTTGACAAACTGTATCTTTAGGATCTCCTTGACGTAACATGGTGGAGACTTGGGAGGTTTCAAGTTGCAGACTATCTAAAATTCCGGCGATACTTTTCCCTCCTTCTTCCCATTTAGTTGCGATCGCATCAGTGGTAATTTGGGGAGGAACAACGTGCAGAATGTTAAGAGAAGCTTTTTTGATGGCGGGAAGATCCATCAAAACTTTAAGCATATCTTGAGTCGTACTTGATCCTGAGTCGGCGTATAATATTTTTTCCAGCATGGATTAAAACTATGTTAGTAACGACGATTAGCTGTTTCTGCTATTAGGATACTCCTATTCTCCGCCATCTATATTTAACAATTTATTACGAAGGAGAGAGACTTCTAAAATCCGCTATGCTCAGAGTATAGACATTCCCGATCCCTTAACGAGTAATTCAGGTGATAATTAGAACAAACAGGGAAAAACGCCTGACCTTGTTATTATGAAAAAGCTTCCCTCTCAGACAAGCAGATTTATTGCCGATATTCGCGCCCCCCATCGGTTTCGTTGGTTACATTTAGCCAATCAACCCTGGTATCGTATTTCTATTTTACTCCTAAGTGATCTTTTCGCTATTGGAGGTGCTTGGCTAATGGCTGTTTATTTCAATCAATTTTATTCGCCACTTCCTCCCGAATTAGTTTGGTGGGTATGGTTAGGAATGCCCAGTTTATTCTGGGTATTTTCTGCTATTATTTTAATCTTTTTTGCTTATGGTGGTTTATATAGTCCCTCTCCTAGTAGTCAAAATTATATTCGCACAGCTAAAGTAATTACTCTAGTTTATTTACTTTCTTTGGTGTTTAGTTATTTTTATGATCCTAAACTTGATCCTCCGCGATCGCTATTTTTTACGGCTTGGATTAGTAGTGTTATTTTAGTAATGGGTTTTCGTTTAATAATTACTTTAATTTTCGGTCAAATACAGCCTAAAAATTCTAAAGTTAAAGTTTTCTTAATTGCTAATGCTTCCCGTTTAAAAAAACTATCTCAAGTTATGGAAAAACGTTCTTATTATAAAATTGTTGGGGCTGCTTTAGCTTCAACGGCTAATAGTCCTACTACCTTACAAGCTATTATGAGATCAGGGGCTATAGAAGTATTAGCAGAAGATTTACCTCAAACTGCATTAGCTTCTACTCTTTATTGGAATTTAAGACGGGGTGGTATTGCTTTACGTTTATTACCTTCTAGTAGAGAGATTCTTTATCGTCGAGGAATTCCTGAAATATTCGCAGGTTTACCTACTTTAAGAGTCCAAACTTCTGTGTTAGTGGGGTGGGATTATCGCTTTAAAAGGTGTTTAGACATCATTGGTTCTTTATTAGGAATTATTGTCTTATGCCCTCTATTTTTAGGAGTAGCGATAGCGATTCAATTATCATCACCAGGGCCTGTTTTTTTTCGTCAGGAACGCATAGGATTACATGGTAAAGTCTTTCAGATGTGGAAGTTTCGGACAATGGTGACGAATGCCCATAAATTACAAGCAGAATTAGAAGGACAAAATGAGTCAGAAGATGGGGTTCTTTTTAAGATTAAAAAAGATCCTCGAATTATTCCTATTGGTCACTTTTTACGCAAAAGTAGCATTGATGAATTGCCTCAATTATTTAATGTATTAATCGGTCAAATGAGTTTAGTTGGCCCTCGTCCTTTACCTTTAAGAGATGTAGAAAGGTTTGAAGAATGGCATCATATTCGACATCAAGTTTTACCAGGAATTACAGGATTATGGCAAATTTCAGGACGGTCTGATATTGAAGATTTTAGTGATGCGGCTCGCTTAGATTTATATTATATTGATAATTGGTCATTGAATTTGGATCTAGATATTTTAGTCGAAACTGTGAGAATTGTTGTCTTTGGTAAGGGTGCTTATTAAATCAGTGAACAGTTATCAGATTTATCTTTTATAATATTAATGCTTATGTCTCTTATTATTCCTGTTATTAAACCCGTTAGTCAAATGAAGTTAGAATCTGGGAGTAGGGTTACTATTCCTAATATCAGTTGGCAAGAATTTGAAAGTATTTTACAAGAAATGGGACAAAAAAGAACATCAAGAATTTGTTATTATCAAGATACTTTAGAGATTATGGTTCCTCTCCCTGAACATGAAAAATCAAAAGATTTAATCTCAGACATGGTTAAAATATTGCTTAAAAGAACAGGCAGAAAATATGAACCTTTTGGTTCAACTACATTTAAGAAAGAAAATACAGCAGGAGTAGAACCAGATGCTTGTTTCTATATTGATAATTATCAGCAAATGATGGGTAAACGTCGCTTACAATATGATGATCCCCCCCCAGATTTAGCCATTGAAATAGATGTTACATCCAAAACGACTTTGAGTGCTTATGAAAGCCTTGAAGTTCCTGAACTTTGGATTTATAATCAAGGTGAACTAATTATATATTTACTAGAAAATGGAAAATATATTAAAGCTAACTCTAGTTTGATTTTCCCTGATGTTCCCCTAACTCAAATTATTCCCACTATAATAGAACTTTCTTGGCAAGTGGGAACAGTTCAAGCATTAGAAGAATTGGAAAATTTCATTGAAAAAAAATCTTAAATCTAGTTAATTTATCATGCAAATTACAGTTAAAACTTTTACAGTTCATAAACGATTCCCTTTAACCATTAGTCGGGGAACTACTGCCCAAACAACTAATCTTTGGTTAAAAATAGAGTCAGAAGGAATAGAAGGATGGGGAGAAGCTTCACCTTTTTCTGTCATCAAAGGAACTAGCATAAATCCAGAGAAATTGCAACAAGAATTAGAGAAAATTATCCCTACTTTAGAAAAGTTTAACCCTTTACAACGTCAACAAATAGAAACAGTTTTATTAGAAAATAATCTTAATTCATCTTTAAGGGCAGCCATTGATACAGCATTACATGATTGGTTGGGAAAAAAAGTAGGTTTACCCCTATGGAAATTATGGGGTTTAAATTGTGATTGTATTGTTCCAACTTCCGTAACTATTAGTATTAGTTCCCCCGAAAAAGCCGTAGAAAGAGTTAAAAATTGGCTTAATTTTATGGATGCTAAACTATTAAAAATTAAGTTAGGTTCCCCTGATGGAATAGAAGCAGATAAAGCAATGATTGTAGCTATTCGTGAAGCTACTCCTCATATTCCTTTAACCGTTGATGCTAATGGGGGATGGAATATCAAAAATGCTATCTATATGAGTGATTGGTTAGCCACTCAAAATGTTAAATATATAGAACAACCTTTAGAAGTAGGAGATGAAGGAAACTTACCCCAATTATATCAGCGATCGCATCTCCCTATTTTTGTGGATGAAAGTTGTTTTAAAAGTCAAGATATTATCAAACTTTCTCCTTATGTTCATGGTATTAATATTAAACTAATGAAAGCAGGAGGATTAACAGAAGTAATGCGAGTGATTGCTATAGCAAAAGCTTGTAAATTACAAATTATGTATGGTTGTTATTCTGATAGTAGTTTAGCTAATACTGCTATGTGTCATCTTGCACCTTATGCTGATTATTTAGACTTAGATAGTCATTTTAACTTAATAGATGATCCCTTTCAAGGTGTTACTTTAGAAGAAGGAAAGTTAATGTTAAATAATTTACCAGGATTAGGAGTAAAGAAACTAAACTAATCATTATTTAATGGGTATCTAGTCATTAATTCCTCAAAAGTATAAGGACATTTTTGAGGAATATCTAGTTTATATTCTCGCAAAAAAAATCGTCTAGCTCTTTCATACTGTTTCGAAATATCGAGTTTATTTAAAATAGCCTGGGTTAATCTATCTTCAATTTCATCTTGAAAATTATCAACTTCTTTGAGCCAATGATTACGGGGATAAATTTCTTGAGAATAATCAAGTTTTAGTCTGTGTTCTATCAGCCGTTTCAAAAAGCTATTAACAGCATTAAGTTTCTCATTTCCCAAGTCTTCTATCTCCTCTTTTAGATGATCCCAATCAAGTGCTTCAGTATTATGTTCTTGTAAAGCTCTTGCTTGGATCTTAGTCCATTCAAAAAAATCTACTTCGTAAAGGTTGGTCATGATGATATCAATAGGGGTATGCGATGCCAACAACTCTTTAATTGTAGCAGTTTCAAGGTTGATGTTGGGTTTTCTTCGTCAACCCAACCTACAATAATAGATTGTTTGATGTATTATGTATTTGATTAATTGTATAGTGCGATCGCGTATCTTGTCGGTTGGGTTGAGGTACGAAACCCAACACCGTATTTATCTTTCAATTAAAATAGTAAGTTATATTGGAATTATATCAAGAAATAATCTTAATTATATGGCACAAATATCCAATGAAATCTTAATAACAATCTTAACAATTTATCGTCAATTACTTGAACTCATTAACGAAGCAAAAGCAACCGAGTCCCAAATTTTAGAACAGTTTGGTGAAACAGAAATAACCCTTATTGTCCTAGAAGAACTGCAAAATATTGTTGAGCGTATGAGAAACTCCTATTCTCGGCTGAACACCCTACTTTTAAGGATTGCTGAAGCTCAACCTATAGCCGATGCTGCTACACTAGAATTACTGATTAAATCCATTGAACAAGCTCAAGGAAATCTAGCTTCATCTTTAGCCACTATTCAAGAATCAAAAAGAGATACTGGTTTATTATGAAAAAACAACCCGACGCAGAAGCCTTTCAAAAAATGGCATCCCGACTTAAAGAAAATAGTCGCCAATGGGATACACTAAATTTTCAACTTGATGAATTAATTGCTCAAGTGGAAGCAGATATTCGTAGTAGTTCTCTGACTCAATATCGTCTGACAAAACACAGTAAATGACAAAATTAGAACTCAATCAAATTTTTACCCTGATGAATGCAAAAATAATTGCAGAATCTAAATGATTGATAATTTTACAACAGGAATCGATCCAGAAAGAAAAGAAGAAATTCCTCTATTTAATCCTCGCCAGCAAAAATGGTTATTAACATTAACTTCACCCCCCAAGAAATTCAAGATCTTTACCAAGCATCTGCCGTAACAGGATTAGATGTTGACGAACTGATTCACAATGCTATTCTTAACATCATTAAAACATCAATTAATCCTCAACCTAAGATAGTTAACCATGAAAATATTATTAAATATCAAGTGTATAAATCCGGTGTCGATCCTTATGCACCTGTTTTTGAAGAAATGGAACCTATTTATACGCAAAGGTGTCATAAGTTGCTAGACTAGATCAATTAACTGTTATTTTCGCGGACTGGGATAAACGGGCTATCTGCGCCTATGGTTCATATTAAGCGCATCGGACTATCTCATTTTAAATCGTTTGGCGGGACTACTGCCATACCGTTTCTACCTGGGTTTACGGTGGTATCTGGGCCTAATGGGTCGGGTAAGTCCAATATACTCGATGCCCTACTTTTTTGTTTGGGTCTGGCTACTTCTAAAGGGATGCGGGCCGAACGTCTTCCTGATTTAGTTAATCATAATCATAGTAATAATCGCAAGACTCAAGAAGCAATAGTTTCGGTGACTTTTGATATTTCTGACCTCTCAGAGTTAGGTGATGTTAATTTTAATTCTTCTGCCAATACTAATAATAATACCAAGGAAAATAAACCATCTGATGAGTTAGAAGATTTAGAAAATATTGAAACCCCAGAGGTTATTAATAATAATGAATGGACGGTAACGCGACGGTTACGAGTGACACCAGGAGGCAGTTATTCTTCTAATTATTATATTAATAATGAACCTTGTAATGTTAGTGAACTTCATGAACAATTAAACCGTTTACGCATTTATCCTGAAGGATATAACGTGGTATTACAAGGGGATGTGACCCGTATTATTACTATGAATTCTAAGGAAAGACGGCAAATTATTGATGAATTAGCAGGAGTAGCAGAATTTGATCGTAAAATTGAAAAGACGAAGGAAACTTTAGAGGAAGTAAGGGATAGAGAAGATCGTTGTCGTATTATTGAAACTGAGTTAAAACGATCTTTAGAACGGTTAAGTGCAGATCGCATTAAAGCTGAAAAATATCAGAAGTTAAAAGCAGAAGTTCAGACCAAGCAACAGTGGGAAATTGTATTAATTTGGCAATCTTTACAACAGCAAGTTAGAATTGTTAAAGGTCAAATCACCACAGGACAACAAGAAGAAATTCAATTACAATCTGACTTAAATGAGTTAGGTAAACAGATAAATCAAACTGTTACTAACCTAGAAGAATTAAACCGTCAAGTTAAAGCGTTAGGAGAGGATGAACAATTAACAGTTGCTTCTCAACTAGCGACTCACAAGGCACAATATAACCAACGAAAACAACGCTATCAAGAATTAGTTAGTCAAACTCAACAAACTCAAGCCGCGATCGCTCAAACTCAAGCCGCAATTGTCCAACATAATCAAACTTTAACAGATCTGACTCAAGAGATCAAAGAATTAGAAATAGATATTCTTCCTACTTTAATTCAACAACGCGATCGCAATCGTCATACTTTAGAGATGGTGAGACAACAAGCAAATGCGATCGCTGAAGCTTCAGATGCTTGGGTACAAGAACAAGCTAATCTAAGTCGTCAACTATCTAACTTACAAGAAAGTTTAACCCCGCAACGAACAGAACAAGCACAATTAAATGAAAGGAGTCAACAATTAACCAATACTATTATAGACGAGAATCAACAATTAGAAACATTAGAAGAAGAACTCAATAAACAACAAGAAGAACTGAAAAAATTACGAGAACAACTAATCACCTCAGAAGCTAATATTCAAACATTGGCTCAACAATTTGCTAGTAGAGAACAAGAACGAAGTATCTTAGAAGAAACTCAAACCCGTTTATTAAAAGAACAGCGAGAAAAACAAAGAGAATTAGATCGTCAAGAAGCTTCTCAACAAGCACAACAAGAAGCTCAAGGAACCTATGCTACTCAACTGATTTTAACATCAGATTTGCCGGGAGTGTGTGGGTTAGTCGCACAACTGGGACAAGTTAACCCCCGCTATCAATTAGCATTAGAAATAGCTGCCGGATCAAGATTAGGATATGTAGTAGTTGAAGATGATACTATTGCTGCCGCAGGAATTGAATTATTAAAACAAGCAAAAGCGGGACGGGCAACGTTTTTACCTATTAATAAAATATACTCACCTCAAGGACAAAATAATGCTAGTTTTAAACAAGCTAAAGGTTATATTGATCTAGCGGTTAATTTAGTGCTTTGTCAACCTGAATATCAGAAGATTTTTGCTTATGTTTTTGGTAATACTGTTATCTTTGAAACCTTAAATGAAGCCCGTAATTATCTAGGAAAACAACGTATAGTTACTTTAGATGGAGATTTATTAGAAACCAGTGGGGCCATGACAGGAGGTAGTAAACCTAAACGATCTTCACTACGTTTTGGGGCAGTTAATAGAGGGGAGTCTGAAGAAATTAGATCTCTGAAAAAACGATTAGGAGATTTAGATAATTTATTAGCTCGTAATGAAGAAAAACTAGCACAAAAAGTGCTTGATAGTCAAGGTTTGTCAAAAGAATTAACAGAAGCAAGACAAACAGAAAGAGAACAAAAATTATCTGAGCAACAATTAGAAAAAGATATTAAACGACTCAAAGAACAACGAGAAAAATTAGAATTACAATTAGCCCGTCATCGACAAGAATTAGAAATTGTCAATAGTCGTTTACAAATTTTAGGGGCGGAAATTCTAGTTTTAGAAGCGGAATTACAACAAAAACAGCGAAGATTAAATGAGTTAGAACAGTCTCAAACTCATAGTGAATGGCAACAAATTCAAGGGTTAATTAAAACCCAAGAAACTCATTTACAAGAAAGAGAAAAGGAACTTAAACAAGCTGAACAAAGACTCCAAGAAAGTCAAAGTCAAGCTCAATATTTAACCGAAAAAGTTAAGGAAGAAGAACAACGAATTGAAGCATATAAACAGCAAGAAGTCAACCTTGATAATGAACAAATAGACAATCAAAATAAACAGGTTTCTCTACAGGAAAAAATCCAAGAATTAGAGATAACTATTGAAAAGTTAAACCTCAAGTTAGGGGAAACTAAACAAGAACGCGATCGCACAGAAACCGCCCTACAATCATTACAAAGAAATCATCAACAAAAAACCTGGGCATTAGAGAAACTGCAAACAACACAACAAGAAAGAGAAGATAATTTAACCCATCTTCAAGAACAAATTACTGCCCAACAAACAGAATTACCTCATCCCTTACCTGAAGTGCCTTTGCTGTCAGAAATTGACCCCAATACGACAGATTTGACCCCTTACATTGAACAATTACAAAAAGAAATAAAGAACGGACAAAAACGCTTAGAAGCGATGGAACCAGTTAATATGTTAGCCTTAGAAGAACATGAAAAAACTCAAGAAAGATTAACCGAATTATCAGATAAACTGACCACATTAGAAGGAGAAAGAACCGAATTATTATTAAGAATTGAAACTTTTACGACTTTAAGATTCCGGTCATTTAAAGAAGCATTTGATGCGGTTAACGAGAACTTTCAAAGTATTTTTGCTACTTTATCTGATGGGGATGGATACTTACAATTAGATAATACAGAAAATCCCTTTGAAGGTGGATTAAATTTAGTTGCCCATCCTAAAGGAAAGCCCGTACAACGGTTAAGTTCCATGTCAGGGGGAGAAAAATCATTAACAGCTTTAAGCTTTATTTTTGCTCTACAAAGATATCGTCCCTCACCTTTTTATGCCTTCGATGAAGTCGATATGTTTTTAGATGGTGCTAATGTCGAAAAAATATCAAAAATGATTAGACAAGAAGCCCAACAAGCCCAATTTATTGTCGTTAGTTTGCGTCGTCCGATGATTGAAGCGTCTCAAAGAACGATAGGAGTAACTCAAGCGCGAGGGGCTTATACTCAAGTATTAGGAATTAAATTATAATCATTTATCTATTTTAAAAGAGAAGTAAAAATAGCTATTACTATTAATTCTTTAAAGTAATATAATCATGAACCAGTTAACAGCCAATTATGATGAATCCTGGAAAGAATCTTTAAGCGAGTATTTTGAAGACTTTTTAAGTTTCTTTTTTCCCTCAGTCTATGAGTTAATTGATTGGACACAAATTCCCCAATCTCTTGATAAGGAACTACAACAAATTACGGCTTCATCGGAGACTAAAAAACGTTTCGCTGATAAACTTTATCAAGTTTGGCTATTAGATGGGGAAGAAGTGTGGATTTTGATTCATATTGAGATACAAAGCCAATATGAAGTTGATTTCCCGAAACGGATGTATATTTATAACCCACATTCCGCACTTCAAAAAAGTAGTATTAAATACTACAGTCTTTTCTAATTTGTTCTAAGTATAATTGCTTAAAGAAGATGAGGCAAAAAGATGAGATAATTGTTTGAGTTATCCACCATAAAGAAAAACGAAAAAGTGTCTTATCTAGAAGAAATAGAAGTTAAAAATATAGACCATTTAGGCATAGTAGCCGGATTAATTGATGAAATAGGAATAGTCAAAATAATCAATAATAAATTAGGAATAGATGTCAGAGAAAAAATCTCAGCAGGCACGGTAGTTAAGTCCATTCTCATCAATGGACTAGGATTTGTCTCAAGACCCCTATATTTATTTAGCCAATTTTTTGAAGATAAAGCCGTCGAAAAATTATTAGGAGAAGGAATAGAACCTAATTATATAAATGATGATAAAATTGGGAGAGTCATGGATGAATTATATAAATATGGACTAAATAATCTCTTTATAGAAGTTATCTTAGAAGTTATAAATAAATTTGAAATAGAGATTAAATATTCCCATTTAGATGCCACATCATTCCATCTAGATGGAGAATATAAAAGTGAAGAAAAATACGAGAAAGAGCAAGAAGAAAAGATTATAAAAGAAAGACCAATTTTTATTAAGAAAGGATACTCTCGTGACCATCGACCAGACTTAAAACAATGCGTTTTAGACTTAATAACAACCCAAGATGGAGACTTACCCTTATTTGTCAGAGTTGGAGATGGAAATGAGGCTGACAAAGCCGTATTTGGAAAAATCTTAGTAGAATTTAAAAAACAAATAGAGTTTGACAGTATCATGGTCTGTGATAGTGCTTTATATAGTCAAGAAAATCTCAAACTAATCCAACATTTAAAATGGATAACTAGGGTTCCAATGACCCTCAAAAAAGCGAAAGAATTAATACAAAATGTAGAAATAGAAGAAATAACAGATGACGAAAAAAAGAAAAGAAGTCACCTACATTTAGAAGGTTATACTTGGAAAGAGGAAATAGTAACTTATGGTGGAATCAAGCAAACTTGGTTAATAGTATCAAGTGAAAAAAGACAAAAAAGTGACTTAGAGAAACTAGAAAAACAACTCAAACAAGAAGAAGATAAATGCCAAAAACTTCTTAAACAATTACAATCTGAAGAATTTGAGCATCCCCAATCTGCTAGATATAAATTAAAAGCCATTAACAAAAAACTGAGATTTTTTGAAATAATAGAAGTTGAACTTATTGAAGCTTGCTCTAAGAAAAATGAAACGATTTATAAAATTGTTGGTCTGGCTCAGAAAAATAATGAAGAGATAGCTAAAAGAACTAAAGAATCAGGGAGATTTATTTTAGCGACTAACTTAGTAGAGGAAAATAAATTAGAGCCGACTGAAATTCTCATAACTTATAAAAATCAGCAATCTTCTGAAAGAGGATTTCGATTCTTGAAAGATCCTTTATTTTTTGCCGATAGTTTTTTTGTCGAGAAACCGGAAAGAATAGAGACAATGTTATTTTTGATGTCTTTCTGTTTGCTCCTGTATAACTTGGGACAAAGAGAACTAAGAAAGTGTTTAAAAAGAGCCAAGGTAGGAGTCAAAAATCAAGTTGGTAAATTAACAGAGCGTCCTACATTGAGATGGATGTTTCAATGTTTCCAAGGGATTCATTTTGTAATTTTAAACGAAGTAAAACAGATTGTTAATTTAACGGAAGAAAGACGTTTTATTTTAAGTTGTTTGCCCGCATCTTGTCAAAAATATTATCTATAATTTTAAGCAAATACAACAAAAAGAATAAATCGATAAGAGTTGAATAATATTCACAGAGGAGGGGAAATACTCCTCTGTTTGTGGTGACTTCTTCTAATTTTCAACGAGTTAAAATATTCTAAATTTGATAAGTTCACCCAAACATCTGATGGATTGAGAATTTTTCTTTATTCCATCTGAATTTTTTGCCTTTTCAAAGCTCTGTATTTTTTAATACTACATTTTGAAGTGCGGAATCTAAGTTATAATTATCGTGCCTTTGATTTGTATCACAAACCTGTGGTTAGTTTAGCTATTTTGGGGGATGAACGAGTCAGTTGGCGACCTAATTCCTATAGTTATGAACTTGGAGGTTATCGAGGGAGTATTGAGTTTCCGATGGTCAAACTACTAGATTATGAGGAACAGTGGACTGAATTAGAATCAAATAATAATCCTTTTGCTATTATTATAATGGCACACTTAAAAACTAAAGCCACTACGGGAAAACTGAAAGAACGGGAACAGTGGAAATGGACGTTAGTTAGAGGATTGTATGACCGAGGTTTAGAAAGAGAACAAATCATTAAACTGTTTCAAATAATTGACAGAATGATGACCTTATCTAACCAATTACAGGAAAAATTAGATACCAAAATTAAGCAATTCGAGGAGGAAAGAACTATGCCTTTATTAAGTAATATGGAATTAAGAGGGATAGAAAAAGGTAAGGAAATTGGTAAAGAAATTGGTAAAGAAATTGGCAAAGAAATTGGCGCGTTACAAAATGCTCGTGATTTTGTCAAAACAGTTTTACAAGCTCGACTGGGTGAAGTTCCTTTAGATGTCGAACAATATCTTAATGAGATTTCAGTTCTATCTATCTTAGAAAATATTGTTAAATTGGCAGCTACAGCCAATTCTCTAGAAGAATTTAAGCAATCTTTTCTAAATAATTATAGAAAAAATTAGATAGCAAAATTAAGGAATTCGAGGAGGAAAGAACTATGCCTTTATTAAGTAATATGGAATTAAGAGGAATAGAAAAAGGTAAGGAAATTGGCAAAGAAATTGGCAAGGAAATTGGCGCGTTACAAAATGCTCGTGATGACGTTAAAGAAGTTCTCAAAATTCGACTAGGTGAAATTACTTCAGAAATTGAAACTTCTCTCGATCAAATTTCTGATTTATCTGTCTTAAAAGAAAAGTTAAAAATGGCTGTTACTGTTAATTCTCTAGAAGAATTTAAGCAATCTTTTCTAAATAATTACAGGAAAAATTAGATACAAAATTCACTTCGTTGTAATTTGGCTCAAAATCCGGTTTTCAACATCAGGTGCAAGATCTCAGTAGAGGCTTAATAATATTAAGCCCCAAGGGTTTTGTTACTTATTAAGTCCAATGGATTTAAGCAGATTTTTCTTGTAATTCTCCTAATCTCTCAAGATGACGACTACTTTTAGGTGGTAAAGGAAGACTTTGTTTATCATGAAAGTCTTGTTGAACTTTATAAGTCAGACCGGGAGAAATTTGACGAACAATTTGACTTAAAAGACGATCGCCTGTGGTTTGAATCAGAGATAAAGGTAATTTATAAATAAACTTAGGAAATTGTACCGCCACATCCATTTCTAATTGCCACTCAACTCTAGTAATGACATCAGGTACTTGAGATAATCCCTGTTTTCGATAAGCTTTAACTAAACCATCTCCAGCTAAATTAGTGGGAATTTCAGTTAATCTCATTACCGCTTGATAATCTACTTCATACCCTAAACTGGGTTCATCAGGAAGAGGAATACTGTACATCTTATAAACCCCATCTTTAGGTTGTTCCAAAACTACCGCTAATTTAGGTTCTACTTCATATCCAAACGAAGCAAATTGCCCAATAGTCAACACATAACCATTATTATCAAGGCTTTTTGTTTTCATTGGTGCTGCACAATGACAAAACCACCCCTGATGAGCATTAAGATAATGACCAACGCTTTGAACGTCGCTATACATCTCCATATAACCTGCAAATTTCGTCTGAAAGTGAACAGGGTTTTCCTCATTAGTTTGAGACAGTTGAGGATTGATGGTGTGGTTTATCTTAGATAAATCAGTCGGATGATTGTTAATCCATTGGCATTGCATAACGAACCTTTAAGAATTATTAGAGGGTTAATGGGTGTGTTGGAGTTTATTGCCTCATGCCTAAGATCTCATTGATCAAGACTAAATATTAGCTAACTAAATTTAATACAATAACAGATAAGGATAATTTTGGTCTTAATCTTAAGAGTGTGATATGAAAGCATTAGTAGCAGGAGCAACCGGAGAAACAGGACGCAGAATTGTCCAAGAGTTGGTTAAACGTCAGATCCCTGTACGGGCCTTAGTTAGAAATCTCGAAACAGGACAGGCAATTTTACCATCAGAAGCAGAGTTAGTGGTAGGGGATGTTCTGAACCTGGAAAGTTTAAGGAACGCCTTGGCTGACTGTACTGTCGTACTTTGTGCCACAGGAGCAAGGCCTAGTTTTGATCCAACGGGCCCTTATCAAGTAGATTATCAAGGGACTAAAAATCTGGTTGACATAGCTAAAACCCAAGAAATTGAGCAGTTTGTCTTGGTTTCTTCTTTGTGTGTCTCCCAATTTTTTCATCCCTTGAACCTCTTTTGGTTAGTTTTGTATTGGAAAAAACAGGCTGAAACCTATCTCCAAAACAGTGGAATCAGTTATACGGTTGTTCGTCCTGGTGGTCTTAAAAACGAAGATAACTCAGATCAAATTGTAATGTCATCCGCAGATACTCTGTTTGAGGGGAGTATCCCTAGACAAAAGGTCGCTCAAGTTTGCGTAAAATCTCTATTTGATCACGATTTTCTTAACAAAGTGGTAGAAATTGTTAGCAAAAAAACAGATTAGTAGTGATGGAGTGATGGAGTGATGGGGTCAGGAGAGTTTGACTTTTGAGAATTGCTATTATTTGGTTACTAATTTATCTAATTTCTCTTGCATCATTAGTTTGATTAATGATCGTAATAAGAACAAGCAAAATAAACCAGATAAACTAAATCCAATAATAGCAATTTTTAGATATACTGTTGTCATTAAAATTGAAGCAGAAAGTAAACTAAATCCGGTTAAACAAGCATAAATTAAACTTTTAATGCCTAAATTTATCCGATTTAATATTCTTTCACTTTCTAATGAACGAGTGCGAAACTGTAATTCTCCTCGTTCAATTTTTGCTTCTATATTTTTAATTAATCTATCATTTGTTTGGGATTTTTGCCACGTATTTTTAAGTAGAATTTTTGCTTGTTTTGCCAAGGTAATTAGCACATTTCCTTGAGAATTACTAAGAGCTAAACTCTTGACAAAAGGTTGACTAGCTGCTAATAAATTATATTGAGGATCTAAGGCACGAGCAATGCCATCTAAAGTGGTTAAAGATTTGAGAATGAAGGTCATTTGTGGTGGCAACCTAAAAGGTTGTTCTTTAAACATTAAATAAACTTCATCACTAATTTGTTCAAATGCTTTAATATCTATCGGTTTATCACGAAAATTATCTAAGATAAAAGCAATAATTCTTTTCACTGAACTCAGATCATTTAAAGGTTCAATTAATCCCATATAAACCAAGGTTTCCACAACTTGATCCGTATCTTTTCTTAAAACAGCAAAAAAGGTTTGAATCATTTGATCTTTAGCAAAGGTTTTGACTTCGGCCATAGTACCAAAATCATAAAAAATTAATTCTCCTCCTTGACCAACGGCCATATTACCAGGATGGGGATCAGATTGAAAAAATCCGTCTATTAATAATTGTTTCAAATAAGAACAAATTCCCAGTTGTATAACCCGATCTAAGTTAATTCCATTCGCTTCTAATGCGGCCCGATCATCAACTTTAACCCCTGGTAAATATTCTAAGGTTAAAACTTTTTTAGTTGTATAATGCCAGTAAATTTTAGGGACTCTAATTTGAGAATAGCCTTTAAAATTAACTCTAAATCTATCGGCATTTTTACCTTCATGTATATAATCAATTTCTTGAAATAATAATTCAAAAAATTCTTCGTGAATAGCATCTAAATCATATTTTTTTAAGGCTGATATATAATGACTGCTTAAGCGAAGTAATCGATTAATAACTTCAAAATCTAAGTTAAAAATTTTCTCTAGTCCTGGTCTTTGTATCTTAACAACAACTGCTTCTCCACTATATAATTTAGCACGATGGACTTGACCTAAACTGGCCGCTGCTAAAGGGGTTGATTCAAACTCTTGAAATAAGTCGTAAACGGGTTTTCCTAATTCTGATTCTAACACGGCGATCGCTTGATCAGAACTAAAAGGAGGAACCTGATCTTGTAGTTGACTTAATTCTTGAATATACTCTAAAGGAATTAGATCAGCGCGGGTAGAAAGAGACTGGCCAATTTTAATAAAGGTTGGCCCTAATTGTAATAGTTTTTTGACTAACCATTTGGCTTGTCGATGTCGTTGACGGGGTGAATGATTGTGGAGTATTTTATCCCATAGTAAGCGAAAAATAAATTGAAGGGTAACGCTAGAAATTTCCCATTGACGAGCTAAAGGAGAATAGTTAGAACGTTGCCAGCGCAGCGATTTAGGCGATGCACTTTTTGTTAGCATAATAGGTTAAACTACTGTCATGATCAGGACTGGGGAATAGTAAGTTTAAAAATAATTATACAGTGTTCTGGGTTATCTGTGGGTTGACAGACTGTCTCAATCTTACCATTTAATAGTTCCACGAGATCTTTAATGATAGTTAACCCTAAACCTATTCCTGGAATTGCATTATCAATTACCCATTGTTCTCGATAAAAAGGGTTAAAAAGATAGGATATATTTTTTTTTGAAATACATCTACTTACATTAGTAATACTCATAATTATTTCACTTTGATTATGTCTTTTATTTTCTCCAAATTCTAAACAAACTATTGAATTAGGTAAGGAAAATTTACCGGCATTAATTAACAGTTCGTTTAAAATTTTCTTAAAATGCTCAATGTCTATATAAATCTGTTGTTGATCGATGGGAGTATTTTGAGTCAAATTAACTTCTAGATTTAAACATTGACGTTGATCTTCTTGCCAATTTTTTTCATGGGGAAGAACAATTTCCTTGATTAATGTCTCTAGGTTAACTAAAGTAGGAAACAAACTTGTTTTTTGAGATTTAACCGTTTTTAGTTGCAGAATTTTGTCATTAATATTACTAAGTTTCTGTAATTCTTTCTCCATAATATCTAACCGTTTTTCTAAGTCTTCGGGAGATAATTGTCTATGACGTAAAGTGGTAATTCCCATTTTAATAATGGCTAGAGGATTACGAGTTTGATCGCTCATAATCGTGATAATATTATGGACAAGCTGTTTATTCCATTGTAATTGTCTTTCTAGTTGATTTCGGGTCGCTTCCCACCATACTTTAAGTATAGGAATTTCTTCTAATAAATGGGGAATATCTGTAGAAGAAAAATTGATTGGGGTTTCTTTTTCATTTAAAGACGGCTGACCTGATATTTTTAATTGACTCAAATGACCGGCGATCGCTACTAAGTTACTGGCTATTTTTAACAAGCTTTTATCTTGATGTGTCCATTCATGAGCATGAGTTTTGCCTAATAAAATAATTCCATTGACTTTCCCATCAAATTGGGTGCTAATTCCTAATAATTCTCGAAAATGCAGTTGCTCTAAAGTCAGATAAATAGGGTGATTACTGGATTTATTAAGATTAGCAATTTCCGTCACTTTTGAGGTTTCTATGACTTTCTTGATTCCTGGCTGCTCAATTAATTCTGATAGGGTTTTAGTTGGCAATTTTATAAATTTTTCTGGTGTCCAACAGACCCATTTTAGCAAGTTTAAATCATTAAATCCTGTAATAATTAAACAAAGATCTATCAAAAAAATCTGACCCAAAAAACTCGAAATTTCTTGAAGCATTGCTTCTGTATCAGAGTAATTTTGAATAATATTAATTATGCCTTGTTGTAATTCATTGGACTTTTTAAGATTAGGCATTTTCTCAAGAGTTTAATAAGCGTTTATGGCTAAAGTAACGCATAAAAATTGCTTTTTACCGACTTAAGTATAATCACAATCCTCACATGATTAGGTCATTTGTAAAACATTGGTGTTTTTATTCGTCAAGTCTACTTAGCTAATTTCATCATCCACAATAATTGGAACAAGTCCAACCGTAAATGTACTCAACAAAATGTCAAGAATTGTAACAATCAATTCATAATCCTAAGTCAACGGCAATACGATGACTACAAGCGAACCCAGAAAAGGCGACGGCATTTAACCCTTGACCCGGAAAGGTACTATCCCCTACACAATAAAGTCCCTTGATGGAGGTACTGTTAAAAGGCATTCCTAATAACCCAGGTAATTTTCGACGAGGTATGGGGCCATAAGTTCCTTCATCTCGTCCTAAAAAGCGTCGATGAGTACGAGGGGTTCCTACTTCTTGATAGTCTAATGCGTCAGCTAACCCCGGAAAAATCTTCTCTAAACGATGAATTAAATGACTTGCTGCTTCCTCTTTTTGTTCTTGATATTCTTGGGGTGAAAGTTTGTCCCATTGTTCCATCCAACTTGGGGTAAAGGTATGAATAATATGATGATTTGGGGGTGCTAAATCAGAATCAAGTAGGGTAGGAATTGAAACAAAAATTGTCCCCTGTTCATCTTCCATCTTATCCCAATTTTCTAAAAGAATGTGATGACAGTCTGTTCCTGGTGGTAATACATCAGCTTTAACCCCTAAATGTAAGCTTAAAAAACTAGGAGATTTTTGATACCTCTGTTGCCATCTTTTCTCTTTATTTGGGATATCTGAGGTGGGTAATAATTTTTCAAAGGTATCCCAACGAGTGGCATTAGAAACTATGCGTTTAGCATAGTATTTTTGACCGTTAGCTAATTCAACTCCAATGGCTTGATTATTTTCTTTTACAATTTTAGTAACTCTGGCTTTATATTGAATTTCTCCTCCTACTTTTTCTAACCCTTCAACTAATTTTTGTGCAATTTGTCCTACTCCTCCTTTTGGATAGTTAATCCCGCCATAATGTCTATCTGAAAAAACCATACCTGCGTTAATCATTGGTGTTTTATCTGCTGGCACTACTGACCAACAATAACATTCCATATCAATGAATTTTAAAAGTTGCGGATCACTAATATAACGTCGCGCAATATCTCCGGCATTTTGGGGTAAGTATTTGACTAACCCTAAACAGGCTAAAGGATGTTGGAAAAATACTCTTGTTAAATATCCAAGTTCTTCTAAAGAAAGGAGTTCCATCACATTAAGACAGTTAAAAACTCGCCAACATTCATCATAAAAGCGACGAATTCCTTCTTTTTCTTGAGGAAAATACTTGATTAATTCTTGCAGAAATTTTTCATAATCTCTGTGAACTTTGAGTTCTAATCCATTAGGTAAATGATAATGAATTTGTACCGGATCTTCGAGGGTTTCTATGCTAACATTGACCGCTTCTAAAGCACGGGTTAATAAGTTAGTTGTGCCTTGGGTTCCAAAGCCAAAAATCATGGATGCACCCACATCAAACCGATAACCTTCTCGATCAAAATATCCGGCACTTCCTCCCGGAATTAGATATTTTTCTAAGACTAATACTTTGGCCCCTTTTGCCGCAAGTTGAGTGGCAGTAACTAACCCCCCTATTCCTGAACCAATGACGATAACATCATATTTTGGGGGGTTGACGGTGTTTTTAGAGGCGATCGCGGTTAATGTCCCACTCATGGTTTAGTCACGCTAAAAGATTTTTCGTCTTTCTAGTTTATCGCGTCTGTGACCGATGGTTAGGCAAAAAAAATCGGGGGAACCATCATTGTGTAGGTGACGGTTCCACCTGCCGATCCATCCTTGAGAGGAGAACACTTAGAACACTTATTAACCTTACTATAGTCTTATTAATAAATTTTGTCAATAGTCTTGCAATTAATTCTCAATAAAGTTTGTTTTATTGTAGGGGTCAACGGCCGTCATTGGTGTCAACTTAGTCCAAAACGCCGACAGGCTAAAGCCTGTGGCTATACCAACGAAGTCCGCCTTCGCGGACTTTTATTAACATTAGCCTGCGTAGGCAGGCTTTAGTACATTTAACCACACCCTTGACAGGGTGTGGGTGGGATGGTGGGAAAGCTTGTGTGTCTTGGGGTTTAATTTTAAGTTGACACTAATGACGGCCGTTAACCCTTACTTTTGCCTTTTACCTGATCTGTAGCGAGATAGAACGCTATGATTAAGTATTAAGGATTATTAAGTTTAGGGAATATGGGTGAGTTGAACAGTATCCGCATTCGTGGTGCAAGACAGCACAATTTAAAGAATATTGATCTTGACATTCCGCGCGATCGCCTAATTGTTTTTACGGGGGTATCGGGGTCGGGAAAATCTTCCCTAGCTTTTGATACTATTTTTGCGGAAGGACAACGACGTTATGTGGAGTCTTTGAGTGCGTATGCGAGACAATTTTTAGGTCAGTTAGATAAACCGGATGTGGATGGTATTGAAGGGTTAAGTCCGGCCATTTCTATTGACCAAAAATCGACTTCTCATAACCCTCGGTCTACGGTGGGTACAGTAACAGAAATTTATGATTATTTGCGGTTATTATTTGGACGGGCCGGAGAACCCCATTGTCCTCATTGCGATCGCTCAATTTCTCCTCAAACTATTGATCAAATATGTGATCAAATTATGGAACTTCCTGAACGTACTAAATTTCAAATTTTAGCCCCAGTGGTTCGAGGAAAAAAAGGAACCCATAAACAATTATTATCCGGTTTAGCTTCTCAAGGGTTTGTACGGGTACGAATTAATGGGGAAGTGACAGAACTTTCGGATAAGATTGTATTAGAAAAAAATCAGCAACATAATATTGAAATTGTTGTTGATCGCTTAATCAAAAAAGAGGGAGTTCAAGAAAGATTAACGGATTCATTAATTACTTCTTTAAAGCATTCTGAAGGCTTGGCTATTGTTAATATTATAACAGAAAATGACTCAGAGAGAAAAGAAAATTCTGAGATAAATTTACCGTCAGAAATAATGTTTTCTGAAAATTTTGCTTGTCCTGAACATGGGGCAGTGATGGAAGAATTATCACCTCGTTTATTTTCTTTTAATTCTCCTTATGGTGCTTGTGAAAATTGTCATGGATTAGGAAGTTTACGGCGTTTTTCTGCTGACTTAGTAATTCCTGATCCGAGTGCATCTCTTTATGCTGCGATCGCCCCTTGGTCAGAAAAAGATAATTCCTATTATTTATCTTTATTGTATAGTTTGGGTCAAGCTTATGATTTTGAGATCCAAACTCCTTGGAATAAATTGACCAAAGAACAACAAAATGTTTTATTGTATGGTAGTGAAGAAAAAATTTGGTTTGAGGATGATTCTCGTTCCGATGATAGTAAGGGTTATTACCGTACTTTTAAAGGAATTTTAGCGATACTAGAGAAAAGTTATAAAGAGAGCAGTTCAGAAATAGTTAAACAAAAATTAGAAAAATATATTGTTGATCAAACTTGTGAAGTATGTAACGGAAAGAGATTAAAACCAGAAGCATTATCCGTTCATTTAGGACAGTGTAAAATTTATGAATTAACAAGTGTTTCTATTGATAAATGTTTAGAAAAAATCAATAAATTAGAATTAACAAATAGACAAGCTTTAATTGGTGAATTAGCATTAAGAGAAATCAAAAATCGCTTACAATTCTTATTAGATGTGGGATTAAATTATTTAACTTTAGATAGAGCAACAATGAGTTTATCAGGAGGAGAAGCACAACGAATTAGGTTAGCGACCCAGATTGGATCAGGATTAACAGGAGTTTTATATGTTTTAGATGAACCTAGTATTGGATTACATCAAAGAGATAACGGACGATTATTATCTACTTTAAAAAAGCTCAGAGATTTAGGTAATACTTTAATTGTAGTAGAACATGATGAAGAAACAATTCGCGCGGCTGATTATTTAGTAGATATTGGCCCATTAGCGGGAGTTCATGGGGGACAAATTGTTGCTCAAGGAAGTTTTGAGACATTACTTAAAGCAAAAAATTCTTTAACTGCTGATTATTTATCCGGCAAAAAAGTTATTGCAACCCCTGAAAAAAGACGGAAAGGAAATGGGGTAATTTTGTCTCTGAAAAATTGTCAAGAAAATAACTTAAGAAATATTAGTGTTGATATTCCTTTAGGTAAATTAGTCTGTATTACAGGAGTATCAGGTTCAGGAAAATCTACCCTAGTTAATGACTTATTATATCCGGCCTTACAACATCATTTAACTAGACAAGTTCCCTTTCCTAAAAATCTAGGAGAAATTAAAGGACTTAATTCTATTGATAAAGTCATTATTATTGATCAATCTCCCATTGGTAGAACTCCTCGCTCAAATCCTGCAACGTATACAGGTATTTTTGATGTTATTAGAGAATTATTTACTCAAACCATTGAAGCGAAAGCTAGAGGGTATAAAGCGGGTCAATTTTCTTTTAATGTTAAAGGGGGAAGATGTGAAAATTGTAGCGGACAAGGGGTTAATGTTATTGAGATGAATTTTTTACCTGATGTTTACGTTCAATGTGATGTTTGTAAGGGAGCAAGATATAATAGAGAAACCCTGCAAGTAAAATATAAAAATCATTCTATTGCTGATGTTTTAAATATGACAGTAGAAGAAGCATTACATACTTTTGAGAATATTCCGAGGGCAGTGAATCGCTTACAAACTTTAGTAGATGTTGGATTAGGTTATATTAAATTAGGTCAGTCTGCACCTACTTTATCTGGAGGAGAAGCACAACGGGTAAAATTAGCGTCAGAATTATCTCGTCGAGCCACAGGAAAGACGTTATATTTAATAGATGAACCAACAACAGGATTATCATTTTATGATGTTCATCACTTATTAAATGTGTTACAAAGATTAGTAGATAAAGGTAATTCTATTTTAGTGATTGAACACAATTTAGATGTGATTCGTTGTTCAGATTGGATTATCGATTTAGGGCCAGAAGGAGGGGATAAAGGAGGCGAAATTGTAACTATTGGAACTCCTGAAGAAGTGGCTAAAAATCCTAAATCTTATACAGGAAAATATTTGAAAGAGGTGTTAAAACAATACCCCATTCAAAAGGTAGAACCGTAATTACTATCAAAATTTCACTAACGTAACTATAATAAAGGTTGAGTCACTGGTAATTAGACTATGGTGCAGCTTTCCCCCAAAACTCAAGAAACAGCCCCTCAAACCCTCTCAGAAACCATTACTCTCGACGTACAAGGGATGAAATGTGCTGGATGTGTCAAAGCCGTAGAACGACAACTTAGCCAACAGTCCGGGGTCATCTCCGCTTGTGTTAACCTAATTACCGAAGTCGCTGTCATTCAGTATGTCCCCGGACAAGTTCAACCCGCAAACCTGGCTGAAAAATTAACCGCCGTCGGGTTTCCCTCTGATGTGCGAGACTCCCACACCCTCAGTCTAGGAGAAACCTCCCAAAACGTCGCCCAACGTAAGCAAAAAGAAGCCCAACAACAACGCATCGCTTTAACCACTGCAGCGATTTTATTAGTCTTTTCAGGTTTAGGTCATCTGCATCATATAGGCGGCCCTTCCCTCCCCTTATTAAGTAGTAGTTGGTTTCATTGGGGGTTAGCTACCCTGGCCTTACTTATTCCCGGTAGAGAGATTATTATCGATGGATGGCGCGGTTTACGGCATGGTATGGCTAATATGAATACCTTAGTGGCTTTAGGAACGCTTAGTGCCTATTTAGCTAGTTGTATCGCCCTCTTATTCCCTAATTTGGGGTGGGAATGCTTTTTTGAGGAACCCGTCATGTTATTAGGGTTTATCCTCTTGGGACGCACCTTAGAGAAAAAAGCCAGAAATCGCGCTTCTGCGGCATTAGAAGCCTTAATATCCCTTCAACCCCCTGTAGCTCGTTTAATCGGTGATCCCTTCCCTTCTGATAGCCCTAGCATCGAAATTCCTGTCGAACAAGTCCGCTTAGGGGAATGGATACGGGTACTCCCAGGAGAAAAAATTCCGGTGGATGGAGAAATTATCACTGGACAAACCCTCATTGATGAATCTTTAGTCACGGGAGAATCTTTACCTGTTCCCAAACAGCCAGGAGAAGGCGTTATCGCCGGAACTATTAACCAATCAGGGGTAATTACAGTAAAAACTACCCGTATCGGACTAAATACAACTTTAGCTCAGATTATCGCCTCAGTAGAAGAAGCCCAAACCCGTAAGGCCCCCATACAAAAATTGGCTGATACCATGGCCGGATATTTTGCCTATGGAGTCATGGCTATTGCTTCGTTAACCTTCTTATTTTGGTTAGAAATTGGCACAAAAGTCTATCCCCAAGTATTAATGACAACAGGCCATCATTTAACCATGAATTCCCCCATTTTACTCAGTTTAAAACTAATGATAGCGGTTTTAGTGGTGGCTTGTCCCTGTGCCTTGGGGTTAGCAACTCCCACTGCAATTTTAGTTGGTACAGGTATCGGGGCCGAAAAAGGGTTATTAATTAAAGGAGGGGATGTCTTAGAAACGGTTCATCAACTCAATGCCATTGTTTTCGACAAAACCGGAACCCTGACCGTTGGCCATCCCAGTGTCACTGACTGTCTGACTTTTACCTCTCTCAATAAGCAAGAATTATTGCAATTAGCCGCTACTGTGGAAAGTGGTACTAATCACCCTCTGGCCTCGGCTATGGTAGAAGCCGCCCAACAGCAAGATTTACCCCTGTTAAAGGCGCAAAACTTTCATACAGAGGGGGGATTAGGGGTTAGTGCTATAATTGACAAGAAAACTGTTTTATTGGGCAATCAGGACTGGTTAAGCCATCACCACATTCCTCTCAATCATGAGATTCTATTTCAAGGGGAACTCTTAACCAAGGCAGGTAAAACCGTCGTCTATTTGGCACTAGATGGGGAAATTCAGGGCATGATTGCCCTAAAAGATAGTTTACGTCCTGATGCTCAAGCAACCGTCTTAGAATTGCAAAAACGGGGCTTAGAGGTGATTTTAGTCACGGGAGATCATCCCCAGGTTGCTAATGCCATTGCGACTCAATTAGGCATTAATCAAGTCTTTGCTCAAATTCGTCCCCAAGGGAAAGCTGCTATTATTCAACAATTGCAACAATCGAAAATTGTTGCTATGGTGGGAGATGGTATTAACGATGCTCCAGCCTTAGCTCAAGCTAATCTAGGTATAACGTTACAAGGATCAACTCAAGTGGCCATAGAAACGGCTGATATTGTGTTGATGGGTAATCGTTTAAGGGATGTAGTCGGAGCCATTGACTTAAGTTTAGCCACTTTTACTAAGATTCGTCAAAATTTGCTCTGGGCTTTGGGTTATAATACATTAGCTGTTCCCATCGCTGCCGGATTGTTGCTCCCTAGTTTTGGCTTAGTGATTAGTCCAGCTTTTGCAGGAGCTTTAATGGCCTTAAGTTCCATTACAGTTGTCAGTAATTCTTTATTATTGCGCCGTCAACCCCCACGAGGAATTATGAATTATAAATTATGAATTATAAATTATGAATTCCACCGAGTTCGTAGGGTGGGTTAGACGCGGCTATGATTTTGATGAAAAACGCATAACTTTTAAGGCGCGTCGTAACCCACCATCTTAAGTTCTGTAATAATCCATTCTGACCAATGTGGGTTTTTAACTTAACACTTTCCATAATTTCTTACCAGACAAAGAACACTTATTAACTAGATATTTTAACTCAGAAAAACTCCCATTGACTAGGTAACTAAGCTTACACCAACCCTGAGACTTTATCCTTATTCTTTCCATACCCCTAAAGGTGATGAATATGAAGTTAAATAGTTCAAAAACAAAACTTAGTTATTTTGATAAAATTAAAAGACATTTATATTTTTACTGGCTGAAGAACTTGAAAATTTTGTTGAGTAAATCACAATCATATAGTGAAATACCAATAGATGTTTTAATTCCAGTGATCAAAAAAGATTTATCTACTTTACCTTTAGTAATAGAGTCTTTAAAATATGTATCTCATCTGATTAAGGATATTATTATAGTAGCACCAGATGAGCGGGAAATCAAAAATTTAGCCTTTGAAAAAAAATGTAAATTTGTTGACGAGAATACTGTATTAACAATTCAGAAAAAAGACATTAATTATATTGTAAATGGACGAGATCGTTCAGGATGGATATTTCAACAGCTTATTAAGTTAAATGGTGAAAAATTAGGAAATTGTGAACATTACTTAGTAGTAGATGCCGATACAATATTTCTTCGTCCTCAATCCTTTATACATCGGGATAAAGTTGTTTTTAACTGTGCTGATAAATATCGTCTTGAATATTTTAAAACATTGCAAAAGTTGCTGGGATACAAAAATCATGATTTCTTGCCCCTTTCCTTTATAAGTCATCATATTTTGTTTGAAAAAGGTAAATTATTAGATTTTAAAAATGCTATAGAACTATATCATAAAAAGCCCTGGTTTTTGGCGATAATTGATTGTTTAGATAAGAAAGAATGGTGTAGCTTTAGTGAATATGAGAGTTATGGTCATTTTTGCTATATAAATTACTCAAATTACTGTGATTTAGAATATTGGTTTAACTACAATTCTTTAGAAAGAAACTCAGATAGTTTGGAGAATTTATATAGCAAATTATCGCCAAAATATAAATCCGTATCTTTCCAACATTATATAGTCAATAGAGCCAAAAAAGCCGTTTAATGCCGAGGAGATTCCCCCCTGGGTACTAAGCTGTCACCCATCTAAATTAGTCCTATTCGACTGATGAGGTGGTCGCTACGCGCACTTTCGGTGGGGAGTGATGGTATGAAGGACGAAGTAAACCGAACAGGTGACTTGATATACCACGTTGTATCAGTTTTATGTAGCAGACTCCCAATTTATATTAAGATGGGTTGAGATTGCTCTTTAATTGATATCAGAGTTCAACTTAAACCGTTAATGTAATGGCTGGTAAATCCGTACGCCCACAAAGAGAACATTTTTTGATTATCGAGGATGACAAAGGCAGACAAGAGATCATTCTGTGTGAACCAGAATATACAATGGGCAGAGGGCCAGATTGTACAATTCGCTTGCGTTCTCAATTTGTCTCTCGTTGCCATGCCACCTTATATCGACGAGTGCGTCAAGATGGCACAAGTTATTATCGCATTGTGGATGGGGATACGGAAGGTAAACGCAGTGTCAATGGACTGTTGGTGAATGGGACAAAACAAACGGCCCGAGATCTCCAACACGGGGATGAAGTTGTTTTTGGCCCTCAAGTTTTTGCCATTTATCAATTTCGTCAACAGGATAAGTTCCCAACTTTACCTAATAATGATCCCTTCGATATTACCCTGATTGACCCCGCGATGATGGATTATGATGATGACACCCGTGAGTATGATTAATTGCTCACAGAAGCGATTAAACGCCATTGTGAATTCTTATTGATGGCTTGTTCTATCTTTTGAAATTTTTGTTGACAATGGTTTTCGACTTGCAAGGGCAATTCATCATTTTTAATGACCCAATTAACTGGAACCTCATTCTCTTTGGCCGCGGTACTTTCAATCAGAACTTCTACCGTCACTAATTTAGAAAAGGTAACTTTCCCCGGAATTTCTCGGGCCATTATATAATCAATAGCTTGATAAATTACTTCAAATTCACAAGATTCTAAAATTTGATTCAATAAAGGAGGTAGTTGTTTTAAAGACACTGTGGCAATGTAAGATGAAGTATAGCGGGCCATAAATTTAAAACTCCTCTGTTAGTTTTTGCTGATTAAACTGTTGGTATTGGATCAAAATGAACGGGTTTCAACCAGTTATTGGACAACCTCAAGCTGTGGAATTATTACAACAAGCGATCGCTCAAAATCGCATTGCCCCTGCTTATTTATTAGCCGGTACTCCTGGCATTGGACGCAGTTTAGTAGCCAAATGTTTCACGGAAGCTTTATTGTCTCTCAATATTGCCCAAGATAAGCAAATTTTATTGCAAAAACGAGTCAGTGAAGGGAATCATCCTGATTTATTATGGATAGAACCCACGTATCAAAATCAGGGACAATTATTGACAGTTCAAGAAGCAGAAAAATCAGGATTAAAACGCAAGGCCACTCCACAAATTCGCATTGAACAAATTCGAGAAATTCCTCAATTTTTGAGTCGTCCTCCCTTAGAAGCTTCTCGTTCTGTTATTGTTATTGAAGGGGCAGAAACCATGACAGAAGCGGCAGCAAATGGTTTATTAAAAACCTTAGAAGAACCAGGAAAAGCGACGTTAATATTAATTGCACCGAGTACGGATTCTTTGTTACCTACTTTAGTTTCTCGTTGTCAAAAAATACCATTTTATCGATTATCTAAAACAGATTTAACGATGGTTTTAGAAAGAATTGGTTATGGAGAAATTTTGCAGAATCAAGAAATCTTAAACCTGGCCCAAGGTAGTCCAGGAGAAGCTATTGCTTCTTATTCCCAATTACAAACAATTCCCGAAACCTTACGTCAACAATTAACTAAATTACCTCAAAATGTTTTGGGGGCTTTAGATTTAGCGAAAACCGTTACTAAAGAATTAGATACACCAGCCCAATTATGGTTAATTGATTATTTAGAGTATCGTTATTGGGAAAATTTTCATAACTCGACTGTATTAAATTATCTAGAAACAGCCCGTCAAAGTCTTTTATGTTATGTTCAACCTCGCTTAGTTTGGGAATGTTTATTATTAGAAATAATTGACATAATTTAGCTTTTGTGTTACAATGTAATGCTTAGGGAGTTTGTTGTAATTCTGGACGTTCTTGAGGTAAAATTGCATCTGTGACAGGACAAACTTGTAGACAAATTCCACAGTCAATACAGGTATTAAAGTCGATCCAATACCAGTCAGTTCCTTTGATGTTTTTTCCGGGCCCTTCATGAATACAAGCAACAGGACAAGCTGTTACACAGTCGGCCACACCTTCACAAGTTTCAGTAACAATTGTATGAGGCAAAGTTATCTCCTTTAGATCTTAGGTTTAAGTTTTATTACCTTTCTATTGTTACAGATAACCTGTCCTATTTTCAACTAGGCTGAGAATGATTTTAGTCTTCACGTCTAATTGTTGTAAATCTCGCTCTCAAGTCATGGAGAAAGCCTTAGAATTACTACAATAAAAAGAACTAGACACAGCTTATCAATAAGCAATAGAGGAAATTGACGAAGTTTGGCAAATAACCACAAGTGATGGACTAAGCATTAATAATATTAGCCAAATCTGATTTATGGTAGCCAAGTTTTATCTAATAACTGATTTAAAGTATAAGGACAGATATCTGGTAAATTATTTAACTTAGTTTTTGCTTTAATATAGTCTTTAGCATCATCATAAATAGACTCTAAATTATTTTGTAAATACTTATATAAATTAGTTGTTAAACATTTATTTAATTGATTGCGAAAACTAATAATTTCTGCCTCCCAATGATTAGCATTAAATTCATGTTCAACTGTCCAATATTGATCAAGCAATAAATGTCTAATAATCTGTTCTAAAAGACTTGTAATTGCCCTTTTTTCTGTTCTTCCCAATGCTTCTAATTCCTCAATTAAGTTATCATAGTCGAGTTTATTTAATTGACGAGATTTGAGCAGATTAACGGTTTCTTCTAGCCATTGTAAATAATCAGATTCATAGAGTGTTCTTATATCAATATATGTGGTCATTGTTATCCTTCTAAGATTAGCAAAGGTTGTAAATCTCGATCACAAGTCATCGAGAAAGCTTTAGTATTACTACAAGAAAAAGAGTTAGAAACAGCTTATAAACAAGCAAGTGAGGAAATTGACGAAATTTGGGAAATAACAGTAACTGACGGACTAAGCAATGAAACGTGGTGAGATTTACTACGCTAACCTCGATCCTGCTATGGGTTCAGAAATGGCAAAAAATGGAATTAGTTAGTGCCGCTTTAAAGCTTCATTTAGACATTTAAACCGTTTTAACTGCTTCTGATGTTAACTTTTCTCCAATTCTCGGTTCTGTTCCCTCAAATATACGCATAATATTAGTACGATGACGAGCAATAACATAAATACCACCTACCACCGCAAACAGACAATAGGATAAAGGTTGATGTAAGACTAGCATTAAAATATTAACCGCGATCACTCCCATGATAGAACTGAGGGATACCATACGAAATAACCCTAACACTCCTAAAAAAGTAGCCAACGCACCCAAAGCTACTATTGGGTTAAGAACGAGTAAAAGCCCTAAACTAGAAGCTACCGACTTACCTCCAGTAAAATTGAGAAAAATCGACTTACTGTGACCTAAAATCGCAGCCATTGACCCTGCTACTATCAACCAAGATTTCCACTCCAGGGGAATGATAGCTAAAGGAGTAAAGATAAACCAAAGTTTGATTATCCCTACCGCTAACATAGCTTTGGCCATATCTCCAATTAACACAAAAATAGCCGCCGTTTTGCCGATAGTTCGCAAAACATTAGTTGCCCCAGTAGAACCGGAACCTTCTTCACGAATATCAATTCCTTTGACGTATTTTGCCACTAAATAGCCCGTGGGAATAGAACCTAATAAATAAGCCTGCAATATTAGTAATGCAATAATTAACCAAACCATAAAATTATGAATTATGAATTATGAATTATGAATTATGAGATGTAATTGATGTAATTGATGTAATTGTGGAACGGGCATCTTGCCCGTAACAGTGCCAAAGCCTGTACCACAATCATTTATTAATAAAGATAACTAGACATTTGTTTTGGATCACGAGCAAAACCTAACCACAAGGGAAATTGTAATAGAGAAAGGTCAATTTGATCTTCAGTTTCGTCAATCACCACGAAAGGCTGATATTGCTCATCCACTAAACGTTCTGCTTTCTGTATTAACGCATCTGGGGACTCAAACAGAACTACCCCTTTTTCTGGCCCAAAATCTCCGCGAGAAATGCCTAGACAGTCTTGTAGTCCCCGTCGCCATTCTCCTAGTCTTTCTGGACTATTAGCTAAAATTAGAGTACGACTGCGATCGCCATATAAACTATACAAGACAGACATCACGGCCGAAGTAATAAGAATATTTTGCAGACGATTCCCCAGAGAACGAATAGTCCCCCGTCCCCCTTGAGAGAAGAACCACTTCTGGACTCGTTCCGCATGAACAGGTTCAAAAGTACGGCGTAATTGCCAAGGAGGCCCATAATAATCGGGATTTTTACGGTATTGTTCTAAAATACGTTCAATTTTCCGGGTTTGATCCTCAAATTGTTGTTTAGTAAATTGTACAGTTGAGGAACTAGAAACCACAGGGGAAGGGGTTTGAAGTGGTTCATTCCAACTTTCTGTAGTGGGAAACTCTAATTGTTCGGCCGCGGCCGCTAAATCTTGTAAACTGCCTACTAAATAATCTTTAAACCCTTGAACCCGAATAGCTAGGTCTTGAGAGACTCCAGCAAAGGTTGTTCGCATTTCCTGGCGAATTTTGTCTCGACGACGTTCTAGTTGTTCTACAGCAATTTCTAAGGCTTGTTTTTGCTGTTCAAATTCTTTTAAACCCTCTTGCACCAAGCTACGTAGAGTTTGTTCCACTTCTTGAGTTTGTTCCGAGAGTAGCTGAACTTTACGCGATCGCAATGTTTTTATTTCTTCGTTTAACTCTCGTTTTTGCCGTTCTAAAGACTCTATTTCAACTTTTAGGTCTTGTGCTTCATTTTTTAGACTAGAGGAGTTTTCTGATAAAGATATTAGGGTTTCTAGTGGCTGTTTAACCTCCGGTTGGGGTTCTTCAATTGTCATCAGAATTTCTGAAACAGGAATATTAATCTTGTCGGAGTCAGTTGAAGCAATCTCTGTCGGTTCTGATGCCATAGTTAAAGAATCAGATAAATTGGGACTATCGACTAATTTTTCGGGTATATCAGTCGTTAGGTTAAGTTTAGGGCTTTTGGAATCGTCAGAAGTCATTAATCTAAGGATTTATTATAAAATTGGGTTCAAGGGTTGAGCCATTAATATTGGGTAAAGACGAAAAATATCATATCTTTACGACTTCCATCTAGCAAGCTTCAATGGAACATTATGACTCATTCTCATGACCATCACCACCATGACCATGACCACCACTCTATTAACTATAATCGTGCTTTTTTGATTGGAACCATATTAAATACAGGGTTTGTGATCATTGAGTTAAGGTTTGGTTTTTGGACTCATTCTCTGTCTTTACTAGCCGATGGGGGCCATAATTTAAGCGATGTATTTGGCTTATTATTGGCTTGGAGTGGTAACATTTTAGCGCAACATCCTCCTACACAACGTTATACTTATGGTTTGCGTCGTTCATCTATTTTAGCAGCTTTGTTCAATGCTCTGATCTTACTGTTAGTCATGGGAGGTATTGCTTGGGACGCGATACAACGGTTATTTCATCCGAGTCCCATTTCCGGTGTAACGATCATCATTGTGGCCTCAGTCGGTGTCGTTATCAATACCGTGACTGCCTTATTGTTTATGTCAGGTCGTCGTCAAGACTTAAATATTCGGGGGGTCTTTCTTCACATGGCTTCTGATGCACTGGTTTCTTGTGGCGTAATTTTAACAGGTTTAGCCATCTTGTTTACGGGTTGGCTATGGTTTGATCCCCTAGTCAGTTTATTAATTGTTGCCGTAATTGTCGTCGGAACTTGGCAATTATTGAGAGATTCTCTCAGTTTAGCCCTAGATGGAGTTCCCCTGGCCATTGAACCCCAAGCTGTCCGTACTTATCTCAAAGAATTGCCAGGAGTAGCTCAAATTCATGATCTTCATATCTGGGCTATGAGTACCCAAGAAACAGCCCTCACCGTTCATTTGGTCATGCCTAATGGCTTTCCGGGAGATGCTTTCTTAAGCGAAACTTGTCAACAACTTTATGATTTATTTGGGATCGAACACCCGACTTTACAAATTGAAACAGGTGATTCTAATTATCCCTGTGTTTTAGCTCCAGATCATCGGGTTTGATGAACAATTATTACAACTTGCTCAACATTTTTCTATATCAGTTTAATTTAGAGTTAGGGAAGGGGGATTTTGTTCCCAGATTAAGTTGTCTCTAGATAACTAATTTCACTCCCCTTTGATAATTTTTGTGATCAAATCCTTAAATTATCCTGATTGTCATGAACATTTGACATCGGTAAACCCTCAATCTTGACATAACTAGCAGGTTGATTTGTACGAGTTGGGTTTACAGAAGATTGGCCAAAGGGTAAAGATACATAGAGCAAGCACGTAACAGTACCTGCTAAAAAAAGACGTTCTAACATCTCACACCACCTAACATAAATTAATCCTACACACCTTGTAACGTCGCCTTGTCGATTAATTGTTTGAAATAGGCCCTACATTAGCCTCAGTAAGACTTGGCTGACTAACTCGTATTATAAAGGGTGTTGTTGGAAATTGAGGGAGGAAATGTATAATTTTGTGACAATTTTTCAGGTGTCCTGATGGAAAAAACGAAACTGGAGTTAAGGATTACAGTTAACACACCGAAACCCAAAAACCCGTTAAACTAAAAATTAATTATTGACCAAAATCTATCATCTATGAGCAGCGAAAGCGAATATAATCGGGAAACAGATGCCACTCGCGTGAGAGTCTTAAGCGAAGCTCTACCCTACATTCAACAATTTGCCGGCCGCACTGTGGTCATTAAATATGGAGGGGCTGCCATGAAAGACAGTTCTCTCAAGGATAAAGTGATTCGGGATGTCATTTTTATGGCTTGTGTAGGGGTGCGTCCGGTGGTCGTTCACGGGGGAGGGCCAGAAATTAATACTTGGCTCGATAAACTTGGCATTGAACCTCAATTTAAGGATGGTTTACGGGTCACAGATGCTGCAACTATGGATGTGGTAGAAATGGTCTTAGTGGGACGGGTTAACAAAGAATTAGTTTCCCTCATTAACCAAGCGGGGGGCCGAGGTGTTGGTTTATGTGGTAAAGATGGTAATCTAATCACAGCCCGTCCTGTCGGTAAAGATGGTATTGGCTTTGTCGGAGAAGTCAATACCGTTGATACAAGAATTGTGGAGTCTCTTGTCAGTAGTGGCTATATTCCTGTTATTTCTAGTGTGGCCGCTGATGAAGCAGGACAAGCTCATAATATCAATGCCGATACGGTCGCTGGAGAAATTGCTGCGGCTTTAGGTGCGGAAAAACTGATTTTACTGACAGATACTCCCGGCATCCTCAAAGATTATAAAGATCCCTCGACTTTACTCCATCATTTGGACATTCAAGAGGCCAGAGAGTTGATTAATCAAGGTATTGTTTCAGGAGGGATGATCCCGAAAGTCAATTGTTGTGTTCGTTCCCTCGCTCAAGGGGTTAAAGCTACTCATATTATTGATGGCCGTCTTCCCCATGCTCTATTGTTGGAAATTTTTACTGATCAAGGAATTGGTTCTATGATTGTTTCTTGAGCAATAAGGCCCCACACTTCCCCTGCTTTTGTCTTAAGGTGGGGTTGACAGTAGTAATTCCCGTACTTTAGCTCAAAAAGACTTGCCAAAATGAACCCGATCACGTAAAAATATTTGTATCCTAAACAATGCAAAAAGAGGACTCCCGTTAAGAGTTCCCCTATACAGTAGATGAGTTTTGCTCACAAATAAACCGATCATAGGGAGACAATTGAACAAACCTGTGCTAAAATCAATGAAAGGGTGTCTTCTAGAAGACTCGAATCTAGATAAAACTGAACAACTTTGGACATTTGAATGAAGCAGGAATTGAACAGGAATACCATGTAGTATGGTTTAGGTTTCAGCAAACAATGTGAAGCAAGAATTTAACAGTAATACTTGTTAGTATTGCTTAGATCTCATAAGGCAGTGTCAAAAGACTGCCTCTCGATATAATCCTTTAGATTAATATCTACAACCGGACTAATTATAACAACACAAGAGAAGTATGGCTCAAATAGCATTTGTACAATATAGTAAACCAAAATTGATTGAGTCTATGACGAAACAAGTCGCTCATCCCATGGTGAAGTTCCAACGCAAAGTCGCTTCACTCGTAGAGTCTAAGGTAATCAAACCTAATGATAGCATCTGGAAACTGGCCCTACTCTATGGAGATGAATGGTCTTACTGGAAAGGAGAATTATCAGAGTTTGGTTTTGCTATGCAAGATCCCGTTAGTGAGGTGTTAATGGTGGAAGCTTGGGATGAATCGTAAGAAACTTATCCTTGCAATCTGATTCTACCTTTCTTCTGCCAGAGGACTCCCACCACAGCAAAGCTTGGTGACGAGATGAATGGTTTGGTTCCACTCACCAACCATCGCACCACAGGATTTTATGATATAACTAGGCAATGTTACCAGTCATTAAAGCTGCTTTGGGGTCGCACTTTAACCCTAACTAAAACCGCCGTAATGTTATCATGGCCATTGTAACGATTGGCAAATTCTATGAGTTTATGGAGTCCCTGTTCTAAATTTTGGCTAGAACTCAACAAGGGCGATAAATAAGTCTGCCAATGATCTTCGATCAGATCATTATCCGAGAGTCCGTCAGAACACAATAACAATAGGGTGTCTTCATAAAGTTCCAGAAAGCGGATATCCGGTTGCACATAATTGTTATCATGAGGTCCCAAGGCCTGAGTTAATTGATAAGCATCAGGTCGCCCATAGGCAATTTCTGGGTCAATACCGCGTTGAATGGCTTTTTGACCCACCTCATGATCGACTGTTAGCTGTTCGAGTCCCCCTTTGCGACTCAGACGGTAAACCCGACTGTCTCCTACATGAGCGATCGCTACTTGAGTATCTTTGACAGACACCAAAACCAGGGTGGTTCCCATGCGGCCACTACCAGAACTGGAGTTTTTTTGATTAACATCATAAAGACTTTGATTGGCCAATAAAATCCCCTGTAAGATGGTTTCTTGGGTCGGGAAATCTTCTGTCCAATGCTTGGCAAAAAATTCTTGTAAACTTTCCACGGCCATTTTACTGGCCACCTCTCCGGCCGCATGACCTCCCATTCCATCACAGACAATATATAAGCCGCGACCTTCCAGGTTTTTCCCCTGATTAGTCTCTTGTTTATGTACTTCCGTATTAATCCCAAAATAGTCTTCATTGTGATGACGTTGACGACCTTTATCAGTACATCCAGCCTCATCGAGACTGAGCAATTCCAGGGGAAGAACGGCCGTGGGTAAGTCATGACCCCGTTCACCAATGGTCAGAGGTTCGTCCGAACTCATATCCAGTAAATCTTCGGAGAAATCTGGTAAAATTGAGAGATTATCCTGAGGCAAATTTTGGGGTACATCAGAAGATGCTCCTTCTTGGGTGGGGTTATCTTCTGAAATACCTTGTTGTTCGGTGGCTAAATCTTGCAATTCTAATCGCAAGTCGGTTAGGTTTTCAATCTCTCCTTGAGCGACTTTAGTCACGAGAGTCATTAAAGAAGTCCCAGGGGGATATTTAGTTTGAGTCAACCATTTTTGCCATAATTTGCCTAAATTTTTTAAAGCGGGTGGTTTATGAGGAATATCGGGATAAAGTTGCCCTATGCCAAACATTTGATCCTCATCCACTCGTAAGTTATCATCGATCAGCAGACTTTGACGACAGTTGACGGTAGCAAGGGATTTCCAAAGAGTCACCATCTGCTTAAACCAGTAGATAATCTGAAGGATGGGTAAAGATTCTTCGATGAGTAAGGTTGAGAGGACTTGCCAATGGGTGCGATCAGGCAATAAAATGACTTCTGTTTCTTCTTCAATCCAAGCGTCGTGGACTTCGGGAATTATGGGGTATAAGTCAGGAAAACTAAGATAAGGTAAGGCTAAGTTAGGCAGCCCTATTTGTTGCCAGATAGAGCTAGAAGACTCATTTTGAGGAGATGAGGTCAAATTAGGCGATTGGGTTAATAAAACCTTGAGGACGGATTTTTGCAGGGGTTGACAATCAACCACTTGTCCCCGATACAATTTTTGGGTATCAGTGAGTGCTATGGTTTGTAAGGCAGTCTCTTTGTTCTGTGTCCATAGTTGATACTTTTGTCCGGCATCTAAGTAGTCTCCATAGAGAGTTAGTTGTTGAGATGAAGGGATTTCTTCGACTGAGGTATTATTTTGGGGATCATCAATGGTTTGTGCTAGGATGGCCTGCCAGATTGTCCCAATTAAGGCCTCACATTCGGGACAAGTGGCCGTATTTAAGGGAACACTTTTAGTGCATTTATGACAAATCTGATGAGTCAACGAGGTTCCACATTGTTGACAAAATTTATAATGATTGGCATTTTCTAATTGACATTGGGGACAAACCAGCATAATTCGTCTAATCAGTAATAATAAAGCAGACGCAAACATTATTTAGCTCTATTTTCTATTGTCTCAGTCAAAGTAGTCTTTTAGGGAAAAGATTACGATTATTGTAATATTTCAAGGGGGATCAAACTCTCTCAAGATTGATGCGCATCGCTAATCTGTTACCCATCGTCTTTTATCAATTATTTATTAGTTTAGCATAGTTTGTCTGATAAAATCATCTGGTAGTAATGTTCTCAGTCCGCTTCTGAGGGAAAATATTATTAATTCCGAAGGGCGAGTTATTTATCAGCAACTCACTCAAGAAAAGGTTATGCTTGATATTAGTCCTAATAGTAATTGGGAATTAAATGGGACAATTCGTCAAGCATTAGGTTTAATCTGTCAATAAAGCTAGAAAAATCAATCTTTTCTGCTTATTTAGTGTTAAAATTGAAAGCACAATGACTGGTTAGTTAAAAAGACTTAAATAATGTCTACTGTTAATGTTTCCGTTCCAGCGACTACCGCTAATTTAGGACCAGGTTTTGACTGTATTGGAGCAGCCTTAACCTGCTATAATCAATTTCAGTTTGCCCTCACAGAAGATACCCTAAACCCCCTCAAAATTACGGTAACAGGAGCAGAATCTCATCGGGTGAGCATCGACCAAACTAACCTCATTTATCAAGCTTTTGTTAATTTTTATCAACATCTTGACAAAAGTCCCCCTAGTATTGCTATTAATATAGAGTTGGGGATTCCCTTATCCAGAGGTTTAGGCAGTTCCGCCACTGCCATTGTGGGGGGATTAGTCGGGGCCAACGAATTAGCAGGACAGGCCCTATCCATCGAGGAAGTGATGGAATTAGCGATCGCCATAGAAGGACATCCCGATAACGTTGTCCCTGCTTTATTGGGTCATTGTCAATTATCTGTAGGAGAGAGGGGAAACTGGCAAATTTGTCAAGTACCTTGGCATCAGGATTTGATTCCGGTGGTAGGCATTCCTAATTTTGAACTATCCACCCAAGAAGCGCGGGGGGTCTTACCGAAACAATTGAGCCGTGCCGATGCTATTTTCAATATAGCCCACATGGGGTTACTGATCAGAGCCTTAGAAACAGCCAATACAGACTGGTTAGCCATGGCCCTAGAAGACAAATTGCATCAACCTTACCGTCAAAGTTTAATTCCAGGATATGAAGCTGTCAAACAAGCAGCGATCGCGGCTGGAGCTTATGGTATGGTCATTAGTGGGGCTGGCCCGACCTTATTAGCGATTACATCCCCTAAGCAGGCCACAGAAGTGATCAAAGGAATGGAAACAGCCTGGCAGTCATTAGACATTATAGCACAAGTGAGATCTCTTTCTCTAGATACCCAAGGAGCCAGAATCTTTTATTAATGAATAATTAATAATGGTTCTATAGTATCAGAGTTTAGTTTATTTGTAGACGTTGATTTAACCGAATAATTAATAACTTAAATGATTACTATTGCATTACCAAAAGGCGCGCTTTTATCAGATTCAATTCAACTTTTTCAAAAAATTGGCTTAGATTTTAGTGCTTTTTTAGATCCCAAAAATCGTCAACTGCAAATTAGTGATCCCACTCAGACAGCGACCGCTTTATTAGTAAGAGCAACTGACGTTCCGGTTTATGTAGAATATGGTCAGGCCCAATTAGGTATTGTGGGCTATGATTTATTACTAGAAAAAAAACCTGTCGTTGCTAATTTAGTAGATCTAAAATTTGGGTCTTGTCGGATGTCTGTAGCTGTGCCAAAAACAAGTCCATATCAACGTCCAGTTGACTTACCACCTCATGGAAAAGTTGCCTCTAAATTTGTCAATTGTGCCAAAGAATATTTCCGAAGTTTAGACTTACCCGTAGAAATTATACCCCTTTATGGTTCTGTGGAATTAGGTCCCATTACAGGGATGTCTGAAGCAATTGTTGACTTAGTTTCTACGGGAAAAACCTTAAGAGAAAATGGTTTAATTGAAATTGATACTCTCTTTGAAAGTACCTCTCGTTTAATTGCTCATCCCTTAAGTTATCGCCTCAATTTAGATAATCTTAATAATTGGGTAGAAAAAGTTAGAACAAGTGTAATTAATCAGCCCTAAAATTTATCTATGGAAGTTATTTTTTTTGGAACCCCAGAATTTGCTGTCCCGACTTTACAACGATTAATTGATCAGCCTAATATTAAGGTAATAGGAGTGGTAACTCAACCCGATAAACGACGGGGACGGGGTAGTCAATTAATCCCCTCAGCCATTAAAAAATTAGCTTTCAAGCATGATATTCCCGTCTGGCAACCTAAAAAAATCAAAAAGCATCAAGACACCCTTTATGCTCTTAAGAATGCTCAAGCGGATGCTTTTATTGTAGTAGCCTATGGACAAATTTTATCCCCCGAAATATTAGCCATGCCAAAACTGGGATGTATTAACGTTCATGGCTCAATTTTGCCCAAATATCGGGGTGCGGCCCCTATTCAATGGTGTCTTTATCATGGGGAAGCAGAAACGGGTATTACAACGATGCTGATGGATGAAGGAATGGACACAGGGGCCATGTTATTAAAAGCTTATACCCCAATTGATTTATTAGATAATGCTCATCAAATTGCAGAAAAATTAGCTGAACAAGGAGCGGATTTACTGATAGAAACTTTAGGAAAACTTGAACAAAGTAAGATTAATCCTATACCTCAAAATGATAGTGAAGCAACTTATGCTTCCTTGATTAAAAAAGAAGATTATCTTATTAATTGGTCAAGGTCAGCTAGAGAAATTCATAATCAAATTAGAGGATTTTATCCTAATTGTGTGACACCATTTAGAGATGGTTTTGTCAAAATCATGGCAACTTTTCCCCTTATTGAAGCTTATTATTCCCAACTTCCTGATGACTTAAAAGCTTTAATTAACCTAACAAATATACATTATAATACAGCACAAAATCCCGGAGAAGTTGTTAGTATTATCAAAAATTTTGGACCGGTTATTCAAACAGGAGAAGGATTTCTATTATTACGAGAAGTTCAACGTTCTGGTAAACGTCCACAATTAGGTCAAGATTTTGTTAACGGGAGTCATTTACTAATTGGAGAATCATTAGGGGTTTCAATAATTAATAATTAATAATAAGGTCAATTCATGAATTGACTGATAACTGATAAGTACCGAAGCAAAATTAATTGCACAGTCAAGGCGCGGGTTTTGATATAGTCGTAATGGTTGAGTAACAACGGTAAGGGCGGGTTTATTTAATTTTTTGGTGAGAATAATTGATTTATGTAAAAAACCCGCCCCTACAAAAACCCGCCCCTACAAATTTTGTGTACCTACTTAACTGAAATGACTGTATTTATTGATTAAAATCAGCAATAATTTTTTCTAATTCAGTAATTTTAGCTTGCAATGTGTCAACTTCTTCTTGGGAATAACGAACAGGGATATGTTGGGGACAATTCCAATTCCAAGCTTCAATATCAAAGACAATAACGCGTTCAATTTCGGTATCATCGTTATGATCTCTAACTTTTTCAATTAAAGCTTTATCTCCTTCAATATATCTGGCTTTGCCCCAAATTTTCAACCGTTGACGATGACGATAGTCCATTAAAAAGAGGAACGCTTTGTAATTTTCTGCAAGGTTGCCAACGGTGATATATTGAACATTACCTCTAAAATCAGGAAAACAAACAGTTTTTTCCGATAAAACCTTGAGAAATCCTGGGTTTCCTCCCCGAAACTGAATATAGGGATAACCATTAGAACTCACGGTTCCGAAATAAAAACCATCCAAATTAGCAATAAATTGGGCAATTTCTGGAGTGACTGTATCGTTATCGGGGCCGTGTTGTTCAAACTTAGCATAAATTTGTCGTGACCCTCGTTTTTCTTGTGCTTCCTTAACAGCAGGGGTAAAGGCAATTTCTGTGAATTTGCGAGGCATTTTAATTATCTCCTAATAAGTTGCCATTAATGAACTTTTGGTTATGGATCTGAGCTAAAATAATAGGTGAGAGTTGCTCCGTTTTAGGAAATAAAATCATGGATGAAAATACTAATCTGAAAAATATGTTATCCGTTCTATAAGTTTAATTATATATAGCGTTCGGTACAATCAAGAAAATCAAAAAAGATTGCCCGAACATCACTAAAAAAAGCCTTTTTACAGTCCTAACATGGGAACATAACCGGATAATTGCTTAACCCGTTCAATCCAGGCTAATACATTGGGATAGGGGGCTAAATCAATCTTACCATCAGCCGCTAAAGCCACATAGGGAAAAACGGCGATATCAGCAATGGTAGGACGTTCAAATTCTAACCATTGACGTTCTTTAAGATGATTATTGAGTTGAGTTAAAATAAATTCAGATTTTTGAGTTGCGCGCTCAATATTAATGGTCGTAGCGTTAAATAGATAGTATAATCTAGCGTTTTCTGGTCCTTGGCGTACTTCTCCTGCTGTGGTAGACAACCAACGCACAACTTGACTCAAGGAAACTGCATCCAAAGGAAGCCATTCTTCACCCCCATATTGACGAGCTATATAGACTAAAATGGCTTGAGCATCGCTAATAATCTGATTGTCGTCAATCAAAACAGGGACTTGACCAAAAGGATTAAGTTGCAGAAATTCGGGTGCTTTGTGCGCTCCTTGCATTAAATCCACTTTAATCCACTCAAAATCAAGCTTTAACAAGCATAACAAAAGTTTAACTTTGTAGCTATTACCAGATAGTTCGTGACCGTAAAGTTTAATCATGGGGGTTACTTCCTTTAGTTTAACTTGTGTACCCTTTATTGGGTACGGGATTACTATACCGAATATTTGGTTTAATGTCAAGGGGTTAAAAAAGATCAATGATCTTCTTTGACAAAGCTTTTGACAACTTGTTATAACAAGTATGAGGCTCGAATGACACCAAAGCCATTATTGAGGCTTTATGACTATGGCTGATGCTAGATTTGACGAAATTTCAATCCAATCATCCCTCAAGGTGACAAGAGACGAAACTGTTGATTCAGAACGAAACTTTGAGCGTTCCCCAAAAAGAGCAGTAGCTTATCTGTCTCCCCAACAAGTCTTTTCGAGTGAAGGATTGACGGAACTCAATCAACCATCCAATCTCAAAGGAATCCTGCAACTACTTGGACATTTAGCCGTCATGGTAGGTAGTGGATATATTTGGCTGAATCAGGACAATTTAGGGCTTAAGATTCCGGCCTTAATAATCTACGGATTTACGCTTGCGACCATGTTTGCCGCTTTACATGAATGCGTTCACCGCACTGCCTTTGCCAACAATCGTCTTAACGACATAGTGGCTTGGTTCGCAGGTTTACTATCCTTTTACAATAGCACGTTCTATCGTCGCTACCACAAATGGCATCACCGCTATACTCGTATTCGAGATAAAGACCCCGAACTTACTGATCTCACACCCACTAACCTGGGTGAATATCTTTGGGTAATAAGCGGCATTCCTTGGTGGATAGGTAAGGTGCAAACCCATTATCTTTGCGCTACAGGACAGATGGAAGATTTGCCCTATATTCAGGAAACCGCGAGAGGGGAAATTCAGCGTTCAGTACAGTTACAACTATTAACCTATTTGGGCGCGATCATCGTCTCAATATATTACCAACAACCTTGGTTTGTTTTGTTTTGGCTATTGCCTCTAGCTATGGGACAACCTTTATTAAGATTCATTTTATTGGCAGAACATACAGCTTGCACTTTTGATGCTAATCCTTTTGCCAATACTCGCACGACTTTGACAGCTATACCCCTAAGATTTTTGATGTGGAATATGCCCTTTCATGCTGAACATCATTTTTGTCCTTCGATTCCTTTTCATGCTTTAGGTAAAGCCCACCAAAAATTGCAGCCCCATCTGTGTTACGTTGAACGCGGCTATATCAATGTTAACTTAGGTGTTGTTAAGAATAATACCCACAAAGAAATTCGATAAACCCGCCTCTACCTTATTTATGATAGCCACAAAAAAGGTTTTCGTCGGGGCGGGTTTTTTGCTAAAATAAATGATACCCACAAAGAAATTAGATAAACCCGCCCCTACATTATTTATGATACCATTCCCATCTGCTTAAATAGCCTTAGAAAAAGATTGCAACTTACGAGTTTTAAGATAAGGATCAAAAACGGCTGCAATATTTCTGATAAGCCATCTTCCAGAATTAGTAACTTCTAATCGATCTGGAAATAAATGAATTAACCCATCGGCTTCTAGAGGACGTAAATCAATCAATTCTTGAGCAAAATATTCATCGAAATCTAGCTCAAAATTAAGATTATATTTTTCTTCAATTCGTTCTTTATAAAGCTGTGACTGACACATTAATTCCATAATAACAGCGCGACGGATAATATCATCTCGCGTTAAACTTACACCTTTATCAATGGGAATTTGTTCAGCATCAAGAGCATTATAATACCCTTTTAATGATTTATCATTTTGGACATAAACATCTTGTAACATACTAATAGATGTTACACCAAAAGCAAACAAATCAGATTCAGGTTTTGTGGTATATCCTTGAAAATTACGATGAAGTTTACCTTCTTTTTGAGCAATGGATAGTTCATCATTGGGTTTAGCAAAGTGATCCATGCCAATATATAAGTAATCGTTTCGATTGAATTCTTCAATGGTCATTTGCAACATTGCTAGTTTTTCTGACACATTAGGAAGTTCTTCCACAGGTAGATTTTTTTGCGCTGGTTTTATCCAAGGAATATAAGCAAAATTAAAGACAGCAATACGATCAGGATTCAATTCAATGGTCTTTTTGACTGTCTTTTCAAAGGTGTTCCGATTTTGATAAGGAAGTCCATAAATTAAGTCCACATTGACACTATCAAACCCTGCTTCCCAAATCCAACTCATCACATTAAAGAGCATTTCTTCAGGTTGAACTCGGTTGATGACTTCTTGAACTTTAGGATCAAAATCTTGGATACCAAAACTGATCCGATTAAACCCTAAACTTCTCAAGAAAAAAATATAATTTTTGTCGATATATCTGGGGTTTATTTCAATAGAAATTTCTGCGTTTTCCTCAATATTAAAATTGTTAACTAACGTAGTAAATAACTGATCAATTTGAGACTGGTTTAAATAATTAGGTGTTCCTCCACCCCAGTGAATTTGATTAACTGTGCGATCAGAAGAAATTAATTCAGCCGTCTGGTGAATATCTTTAGTTAAATAATCTAAATAAGGGGGAGCAACTTTTTTGTTTCTAGTTATAATAGTATTACAACCACAAAAATAACAAGCACTCTCACAAAAAGGAATATGACAATAAAGAGAAATAGGTGTTTTTTTATGGTTTCCTGCCGCTATTCCTGCCCGAAAATCTCTTTCTCCGAAATTTTCTTTTAATTCCGTTGCAGGCGGATAACTGGTATATCTAGGTAAAGATTTATCATATTTGTTCAATAAATCAGTGTCAAATATTACAGCAGGGGATTGGCAAATCATAAAAATAACAACCTGTGTCAATAGTGAAGGTGAGTAAACTGTCTCAATTCTAGATTAATGACAGGAAAAGATAGGGAGTCTATGGGAATAAGAGGAGAACCTTGACCCATTTTTTGATGCTTTGTTTGACTCCCTAAAAATAAACACAAACTTAAATTATGACTCGGCAGATACTAATTCAGTAGGCCGATGACCATGATGATGGTGATGATGTTCTGTGCTACCCGGAATCTCTTGACGAGTAATTAAGTCAAAAACATGATCCCCAATAGCAGCTTTAACATCAGCTTCTAATTCATGCACCACATCCCGATTAAGGTTAAAGGCATAATTAGCTTCAGCAACGATTTTTTGAGCGAGTTCTTCATCAACATCAATGGAGTTTAAACCATCCCGATAAACACCTTTAAAAGCCCGTCTATCTTCAGGACTTCCTAGTTCATTAAAGTCATAGAATTGTAGACCTTGGTTGGGAGGTAATTCTAATGCAGAACGAGCAATATTTTTTAAACTTTGGCCTCCTGATAAATCCCCCATATAACGAACATAAGAATGGGCTACTAATAAGGCAGGTTCAGTATTAGCAACATCGTGAATACGTGCAACATAAGTTTTGCCTGCTTCAGATGCTTTAATTTCATTACGCCAGTTTTCACCATAGTGGAATGCTAGGTCTTCTTCCAACTTTTTCTGACGGTTTAGTTGAGGAAAATATATCTTACTAACAACTCGATGATCATGATGACGAAGTATTTCTTCTTCTAAGGAACTATAGAGAAAATAAAAGTCTGCCAACAGTTTACGAAATGGTTCTTTTTCTACAATACCTTTAAGAAAACATTTGGTAAATGCCGTATTTTCTGCTAAGGTGTGAGAATGACTGGTTCCTTCTCGCAGTTGGGTCGCTAAATCATGACTCATATATCGATACCTCGTAGCTGGGGGACTTTTCCTAAAAGGCAAGGGAAACAACTAAATTTCTCTCTCGCTTTATTACTATACAGTTATACAAGAAAAGATTGTCAAGTCTTAATGAATTGTAACATTCCGCCTCAAATGTCTGGGCTTAATGATATTAAACCCCTCTATCCGTAGGGGTCAACGGCCGTTGAATCCTACCGTTAATTTTATCTAAAATGATGGGTTACGCTGCGCTAACCCATCCTACAAGTTTTATCTAATCAGCCTTTATGTAACAGTTTGCAAATACCCCTAGTCAAAAGGAGAAAATAATTGTATATTGTGATATAACCATGAAGTAATAAAGTTGATAAGCGTTATGGTAGCGACTCTCCCTAGATCCCAGGAACTCAAAACAGGAACAAAAGCACCTGCGAAGGAAACTCTCCTGACACCGCGTTTCTACACCACAGACTTTGAAACAGCGGCCAGTCTCTCTTTAGCGGAACAAGAGACAGAGTTACAAGCGATGTTAACGGAAATGCGGAATGACTATAACCGTCATCATTTTGTCCGTAATGATGATTTTAAAGGGTGTTGGGATCATTTAGATGAAACCACAAGAGAAGGGTTTATTGAATATTTAGAACGGTCTTGTATTTCCGAATTTTCTGGGTTTTTGTTATTTAAAGAATTATCTCGGAAACTCAAAGATCGTAACCCTATTTTATCAGAAATGTTTCATCTTATGGCTAGAGATGAAGCCCGTCATGCTGGTTTTTTAAACAAAGCGATGGCTGATTTTAATCTATCCTTAGATTTAGCCAAAGTGACCAAAACTCGTACCTATACATTTTTCCCTTTAGAGTGGGTCATTTACACGGTTTATCTCTCCGAAAAAATTGGTTATTGGCGTTATATTATTATCTTCCGTCACTTAGAAAAGCATCCAGAAAAAGAATTTTATCCTATTTTCAAGAAGTTTGAGAATTGGTGTCAAGACGAGAACCGTCATGGAGATATTTTCAACGCTTTATTACGTTCTCAACCGAAACTTTGGAACACTTGGCAATCTCGGTTATGGAGTCGTTTTTTCCTCTTATCTGTGTTTGCAACCCATACGTTAACGGTTCATGAAAGAGGAAGTTTTTATGAGTCTTTGGGTTTAAATCCTACTGAGTTTGATAAAGAAGTAATTCGCAAAACAAATGAAACTTCTGCCAGAGCATTTCCTAGTGTATTAGATGTAGATCATCCCGAATTTTATCCCCGTTTACAACGTTGTTCTGAGCGCAATCAAGAGATTAAAGCGATTCAAGAAAGTAACACAAATAAAGTCCTTAAAACCTTGCGTAAACTACCTTTAATTGCGGGTATTGTTGGGGATTTATTACGAATTTACTTAATTAAACCCATTGATGCTGAAGCATTACGAGGAACAGTTCGTTAAGTTAATTATGAGTAGTAGGTGGGCAATGCCCACCCTACGGTTTTTTATTCATGATCATCAAATAAAATTCCTAAATCTCGATACCCACTCACAACTCTAACGATTTCAATTTCTTCTTTGATTACCTGATATAAAATAATATAATTATCTAGAGGAATACCTCGTAAATTAGGCATAATTTCTGTATAACTTCGTCCCATATTCGGAAAATTCACTAGATTTCTACACTTATCAGCAAATCGACGAATAAAGCTTTCACCTGCTTCTAAACTTTGCAGAGCAAAATAATCAGAAATCTCATCTAAATCACGGATAGCTTCCTCAGAAATGCTATATTTAGCCATGTAATTTTTCCTGACGTAAACAAGCAAATTTCTGTTCTAATTGTGCTATAACAGTTTCTCCATCAACCTTTTCACCTCTTTCCAATTGATTTAAACCAATTGCAACTTTTTGACGAGTTTCATCAAGCCATTTTTCATAATCTTGATCTTCTTGTTCTAACAGCTTTAAAGCGTGATCAATTACTTGCTGAACATTAGTATATTTTCCTTGCTTAATCTGAGATTCAATGAATTCTTCTTGTTCTAAATTTAAGTGAATATTCATATATTAATAATGGTCAGGTTGAATAGAAGTATCTGAACTCTATTTTAACACAACTTTTTGGAGATATCTGTTTTTAGGGAGTCGTTAAACTGATTAAAATTAAAATGACGGAAATGGGGATAAATTTCGATTTGTAAACAATTAGCAGCCTGTTGACAAATATGGAGTTAGAATAAAGTTATTAGACCTGTAATAAAAAAATTAACTTTGTTTATAATTGACATCATGGACGCAATAAAAATAAAAAGTTTGATCAAAAGAACTGTATTGTTATATCCAGGAGAAGATGGTTATTTTATAGCAGAAGTTCCTAGCTTACCTGGTTGTATTAGTCAGGGAAAAACTCGCCAAAAAGCCCTAGAAAATATTCAAGAAGCGATTGAACTTTATATTGAATCACTAATACAAGATGGAGAGATTATTCCTGAAGATTGCTATGAAGTGATTAAGGTATAACAATGAGTTCATTACCTGTTATTTCTGGGAAAGAATGTGTCAAAGCATTCACTAAAATTGGGTTTGTTGTCAATTCTCAAAAAGGAAGTCATATTATTATAGTGAGACAAACGCCTAAAACTCGTCTTTCTGTTCCTAATCATAAAGAATTAGATAGAGGGACATTACGAACAATTATTCGCCAAGCAGGATTAACTGTTGATGAATTTATTGCTTTATTATAATTTATAAAAGTTCAAAATAAGCGGTTTAAATGCACAACAGCTTACTTAAGATTTTCTTTTTTCTTGAATTAAATGCCAAACCGAAGGCAACAAAGAAATCACAATAATTGCAACAATAATAGGCAGTAAATAATGATCTATTTTGTCTTCAGGAATGATGCGACCAAGAAATACGCCAAGGGAGGTAACTCCCACCGTCCAAAAAAATCCTCCTAGCAAATTATAGGTCAGGAAAGTTTTATAGTGCATAGCGGCCGTTCCTGCCACAATGGGAGCAAAAGTGCGAACAATAGGTATAAATCGCGCTAAAACAATAGTTTTTTTGCCATACTTTTCATAAAAAGCTTGGGTTTGCATCAAGTATTTTTTCTTAAAAAATCTAGAATCATCTCGGAGAAATAATTTACGTCCAAAGCGGAAACCTGTAGCATAGCCAACATTATCCCCTAAAACAGCACAGATAAACGCCCCAAAAATCAAGACAAAAACATTGAGGTATCCTAAAGAAGCAATAAAACCAGCCGTAAATAGTAAACTATCTCCAGGTAGAAAAAAGCCAATCATCAACCCCGACTCAGCAAAAATAATGGCCCAAACGCCAAAGTAACCTAACGATTTAATCAATTCCGGTAAATCTAAGTGCATATAAAGCTTTGATCACTAAATAGTGTCCTTAAAGGTTATCCTACTAATAGCACTGTTCATGCACGGGTCAAACGATGCAATTTTCCAAAATCCTGATTGCCAATCGCGGGGAGATCGCCTTACGAATTTTACATAGCTGTGAAGAATTAGGCATCGCCACAGTCGCCGTCCACTCTACTATAGACCGTCACGCCCTCCACGTTCAGTTGGCGGATGAGAGTGTGTGTATTGGCCCGCCAGCGAGTAGTAAAAGTTATCTCAATATTCCTAATATTATTGCGGCGGCCCTCACTCGTAATGTGAGCGCAATTCATCCAGGTTATGGTTTTTTGGCGGAAAATGCCCGATTTGCGGAAATTTGTGCTGATCACAAAATTACTTTTATTGGCCCTACTCCTGAAGCAATTCGTTTGATGGGAGATAAATCTACCGCTAAAAAAACAATGCAAAAAGCTGGAGTTCCCACCGTACCAGGGAGTTGGGGCATTATTGACAGTGACAAAGAAGGTCTAAGTATTGCCCGTGATATGGGTTATCCCGTGATTGTTAAAGCGACTGCAGGAGGTGGGGGACGAGGAATGCGTCTGGTACGAGAAGATAGCGAATTTACACGGTTGTTTTTGGCGGCCCAAGGGGAAGCAGAGGCAGCTTTTGGTAATGCAGGGGTTTATATCGAAAAATTTATCGAACGGCCCCGTCATATTGAGTTTCAAATATTAGCAGATAGTTACGGCCACGTGATTCATTTAGGAGAGAGAGATTGTTCGATACAACGTCGCCATCAAAAACTGCTTGAAGAAGCCCCTAGTCCCTTTTTAACCCCTGAATTACGCTTAAAAATGGGAGATGCTGCGGTTAAAGCGGCCCAGTGCATTGATTATGTGGGAGCAGGAACGGTAGAATTTTTAGTCGATAGTGAAGGAAATTTTTATTTTATGGAGATGAATACCCGGATTCAAGTAGAACATCCGGTGACGGAAATGATTACGGGATTGGATTTAATTACAGAACAAATTCATATTGCCCAGGGGGAAAGATTAACGTTACAACAAGATCAAGTACAACTTAAAGGCCATGCGATTGAATGTCGTATTAATGCTGAAGATCCTAATCTGAATTTTAGACCCCATCCTGGTAAAATTAGCGGTTATTTGCCCCCTGGTGGCCCTGGAGTTAGAATGGATTCTCATGTTTATACGGATTATGAAATTCCCCCTTATTATGATTCTTTGATTGGCAAATTAATTGTTTGGGGGCCTGATCGTCCTACTGCTATTAAACGCATGAAACGGGCTTTAAAAGAATGTGCTATTACGGGGATTCCAACAACAATTGAATTTCATAAAAGAGTGTTAGAAACTCCTGCTTTTTTAGCAGGTGATATCTACACTAATTTTGTGACAGAACATATGCTTAATAAATAGGCTACATTAAACAAAGTAGGTCGAAGGAAACGACACCAAAAACAGAGGTTTTGTTGGGTTTCACTATGGTTCAACCCAACCTACGTTTATTCAAAATACTTAAGTTTGCCTACCATAAAAATATTAATATGTCAAGTATTATTGTCCAAAATTTAAGTAAATGCTATCAAGTAGCGGTTAAGAAACCTGGACTTAAAGGAACATTAACCCATTTTTTCCATCGGAATTATCGAGAAATAAAAGCAGTTCAAAATATTTCTTTTAGGATTGAAAGTGGAGAAATGGTAGGATTTTTAGGTGCAAATGGGGCGGGAAAAACCACTACCTTAAAAATGTTAACAGGGTTAATTTATCCCTCAGAAGGAAGCATTACGGTGGCCGGTTATATTCCTTTTCGTCGTCAGACTCCATTTCTCACAAAAATGAGTTTAGTGATGGGACAAAAACAACAATTACTTTGGGATTTACCTGCTTTAGATTCTTTGAGAATTAATGGAGCAGTTTATCAAATTCCTGAGAAAATTTTTCAGAAAAGGCTAGAAGAATTAGCTCAAATGTTAGATATAAAAGATAAGTTAACTCAGCCTGTTCGTAAGCTTTCTTTAGGGGAAAGAATGAAAGCAGAGTTATTAGCTGCTCTTTTACATCATCCTCAAGTTTTATTTTTAGATGAACCCACATTAGGATTAGATGTAAATGCACAGGCAACTATTAGAACCTTTTTAAAAGAATATAATCAAAGGTATCAAGCGACTATTTTGTTAACCAGTCACTACATGGCGGATATTACCGCTTTATGTCAACGAGTTTTGCTAATTCATCAAGGAGAATTAATCTATGACGGCAGTTTAGAACAACTTGTAGAAAGATTTGCTCCTTATCGAGAAATCAAAGTAGAATTAGCCAATCCTTTATCTTCTCAAGAGTTAGCCCAATATGGAGAAATAGAAGTATTAGAAGGACCAGAGGTGCGGTTTTTAGTTCAACGAGACAAACTAACCACAACCCTCGCCAAAATTTTATCCCAATTAGACGTAATTGATCTTAATGTCACTGATCCACCCATAGAGGAGATTATTGGCCGTCTGTTTCAATCGGGAAATGTTAATGTTAATTAAAGTTTATTGCTAGTTCCCAATCTCCTGTACAATTAATCATGACATTTCTAGGGTCTCATAGCATTTCATGATTTCTAGTAACGATTTTCGGAGCGGTGTCACCATTGTTATAGATGGGTCTGTGTGGCGGGTCATCGAATTCTTGCACGTCAAACCAGGTAAAGGATCTGCGTTTGTCCGCACTAAATTAAAAAATGCCCAAACCGGAAGCGTAGTGGAACGTACCTTCCGTGCAGGGGAAACCGTCCCCCAAGCTACGTTAGAAAAACGTACTATGCAGCATACCTATAAAGAAGGTGAACAGTACGTCTTTATGGATATGGAAACTTTTGAAGAACGTACCCTATCTCCTGAAACAATGGGGGATGCGGTAAAGTACGTTAAACCAGAAATGAACGTAGACATCGTTTTCTGGAATGAGCAGGTATTAGAAGTTCAAATGCCTACTTCCGTTATCCTAGAAGTTACTGAAACAGATCCAGGACTTAAAGGAGATACTGCTACCGGGGGATCGAAACCCGCTATCGTAGAAACTGGGGCCCAAATTATGGTTCCTCTGTTTATTACCACTGGGGAAAAAATTAAAGTAGATACCCGCGATGGTTCTTATTTAGGACGAGAATAACCTCTTGGGGTTTAATTGTCATGAATCACGGTTTTTGCTCACATTATGGGATGGATAATTTGTGTCGATCAACTTCAATGAACTTCGAGAATTATTAGGGGCGATCGCTCAGACGGATATTGAGGAAGTCACCTTAAAAACGGATACTTTTGAATTAAAGATTCGTCGAGGGGGTAATGTGACTCCTTCTTTGCCTTCTATAGCGACACCAGCACCAGTGGTAGTCACGCCTACAACCCCTCCTCCCTCTGTGATAACCGCCACCCCTGTTGAACCCCCTACCCCTTCTCCAGTGGAGAAAAAATGGGTGGCTATTACTTCGCCGATGGTAGGTACATTTTATCGCGCTCCGGCACCTGATGAGGCTGCTTTTGTCGAAGTAGGCGATCGCATAGGTAATGGCCAAACGGTTTGTATTATTGAAGCGATGAAGTTAATGAATGAAATAGAGGCCGAAGTAACGGGCCAAATTATGGAAATTGTAGTCGCTAATGGGGAACCTGTCGAATATGGTCAGACCTTAATGTGGGCCAATCCTAGTTAGTTTAATATTGTTGGATTAGTATCATTAAAAATGAGGTTATTGCCTTGTTTAATGGTATCTTGTGGGTCAAGTATGTTGTTTGACGACCCAAGCCAGAGGTATAATCTGAGGATTGGGAGGCTTTGCTTTTATGCACTTAATTTCAGCAGGTAAACTCAAACAGGCAGCATCAAAATACCCCGAAGTGACTAAAATTGTCAAAGCCTTTTGCCAAACTATCAAAAAAGCTCAATGGAAAAACCTTATTGAACTGCAACAAGCTTATAAAGATGCTGAATCGGTAGGAAATTTCACTGTTTTGAATATTAAAGGGAATACATATCGTCTGATTCTCGATATTGATTATCAAGAACAAGTCGTCTATTTTAAATATTTTTTAACTCATGCAGAATATGATAAGGAGCAATGGAAGAATGACCCTTACTTTCAATAAAAAAAGTTACCTAAAACTTTTAGAGGAAACGAAGATTATTCCGAAGATAATTGAGACAGAGGCTGAATATCAGGACTACTTAACTGTTGCCGAAAACCTGATTTCCAAGAAAGATAACCGTACTCCAGAAGAAACAACCTTATTTCGCTTACTGGTCAAATTAATAGAAGACTATGAAGAACAATATTATTCGTTAGAAGATTGGAGCCACCTCCCACCCCATGAAATTTTACAACATCTTTTAGAATCTAGTGAGACTCAACAAGCACATTTAGTCGAAGTGATTGGTTCTGACCGTGAGTTGATTTCAGCCCTAGTTAATGGTCAACAAACAATTAGTGTTGAACAAGCAAAAAAATTAGGAGTATATTTTAAGGTTGCACCTAGTTTATTTATTGAGTCTTAGGAAAGTCTTGGTCGTATAAATTGTATTCAGTTAGTGGTTGATTTACTTTAGCAGAAGTCATAAGTCATATCAGGTTGACTATTTTATTTATTATATAATAGATAACAGGCAAGATGCCTGTGCCACTTTGATTTTGTTATAAAGTTGTTATAATTTAATTATTACCTACATCTGTATTCCTTTAATAATCATAATAGGAGTCAAGGAAAAATGGTTCAAATACTAACTAAAACTTATTCTTTTGAAGAATATCTCAACTATGATGATGGGACAGACAACAAGTATGAATTAGTTAATGGAGAGTTAAAACTTATTCCAACTGCTAGTGGTTTTCATGTTTTGATATTACATTTAATTTTTAATATTTTAGAGCAAGAAATTGACAAATTAAAACAGCAGTGGAAAGTTATGCCAGGAACAGTCGGTGTCAGAACTTCTAAGAATAAATCAAGAATTCCTGATTTAATTATTTTGTCGGAAAGTCAATGTCAAGATATTCGAGAAATGTCTACAGCAGTTTTAGAATCTCCTCCTATGTTAGCAGTGGAAATTGTTAGTCCAGGAAATTCAGATGATGACTATCGTTATAAGCGTTCTGAATATGCGGTTAGAGAAATACCTGAATATTGGATTATTGATCCAGAGGCAAAAAAAGTATCAGTATTATTGTTAGTTTCTGGGTTTTATGAAGTGACAGAATTTACAGAAGAACAAGATATTAAATCTTTGCTTTTTCCTGATTTAAAGTTAACTGTTAAACAAGTTTTTGATATATAATTTGTTTATCTTTATTGAGTAAAATTAAATAAAATTATATTTTTTTGTTTCCAATGTATGATAATGTTTGTAAATTTCTAGCAGAAAGATTTAGTAGTGACTTTGCTAACTGGTTACTAAATAAACCCATTGAACTCACAGAATTAAAACCCACAGAACTCTCATTAAATCCTATTAGAGCAGATTCTCTCATTTTTTTGCAATCAGAAGAAATTGTCCTGCATATTGAGTTTCAAACCTCACCGGATGAAGATATACCCTTTAGGATGACTGACTATCGTTTACGGGTGTATCGTCGTTATCCCAATAAGGAAATGTATCAGGTGGTAATTTATCTAAAACCCAGTAATTCAGAATTAGTGTATCAAAATACCTTTGAGTTAACTAATTTACGTCATCAATTCCAGATTATTCGTCTTTGGGAAGAACCGACAACTATTTTTATGGAAACTCCTGGTTTATTACCATTTGCTGTTCTCAGTCGTACCGATAACCCTACAGAAACATTAACTCAAATTGCCTCTATTATTGACGATATTCCTAACCGACAAAGACAAGGTGATATTAGTGCCTCCACTGCTATTCTATCTGGGTTAAAATTAGATCAAGAGAGTATTCAACGAATTCTTAGGAGTGATATCATGCGCGAATCAGTTATTTATCAAGAAATTTTCCATGAAGGTGAAATTCAAGGAGAAAAAAAAGGTGAAAAGAAAGGAGAACAAAAAGCAATTAGAAAAATAGCTTTAAATATGCTTCAAAATAACATGAATCTGGAGGATATTGTTAAGCTAACAGGACTAACCTTAGAACAAATTCAGCAAATTAGTTTATCTTTGAATAACCAAGAACAATCAAAGTAAAAATTAATCTTATGCACGAATCAGTTATCTATGAAAAAATTTTCCATGAAGGTGAAATCAAAGCTATCCGAAAAATAGCTTTAAATATGCTCAAAAATAACATGAATATGGAGGATATTGCTAAAGTAACAGGATTAACTTTAAAAGAAATTCAACAACTTAGTTTATCTTTGAATCAGGAGGATTAATTTATCTACTTGAGGTTTTATGAAAACTCTAATCACGTTAAAAATAGAGAAATTTGAAGAAAAAGGACAAGAGTATTTTGTGGCAACTACCGAACAAATACAAGGATTAGTTGCTGAAGGTAACACCATTGAGGAAGTCGTAGAAATTGCTTCAGATTTAGCTAAAATTTTAACCGACAATGATGATTATGGAACGAGATAAGGTACTTAATATCCTAAAAATAAATTACCAAATTATAGAAGATTATGGTATTAAATCTTTAGCAATTTTTGGATCAGTTGTTAGAAACGAGGCAACTGTTAATAGTGATGTTGATATTTTAGTAGAGTTTACGGAAAAAGTTACATTTGATCGCTATATGGATTTAAAATTTTATTTAGAAGATTGTTTAGGTACTAAAGTAGATTTAGTAACTCACAATATGCTAAAGTCTCCAATTCGTCAAACCGTTAAACAAGAAGCGATTTATGTCTCGTAGTATTCGGTTATATTTAGAGGATATTATTATTAGTGGTAATAAAGTTTTGCGTTATACTCAAGATATCAACTTTGAGGCATTTATGAATTATGCTCCCATATTCCCTTAAATTACCCCCTCAATTACAACAAGAAGCAGAAAAATATGCTACTGATCAAGGCATAACATTAGATAATCTAATTATTTGGGCAATTGCAGAAAAAATTGGCAGTTTAAAGCAAAAATTAGATGATCCTAATTTTCCAGATATTGTCTATTGTCGTAATATAGAAGGTGAAATGATTCCTAAATTACGAGGCACAAATATACAAGTAAAAACTTTAGTTATTGCTATACAAAATTGGAGATTAACACCTAAACAAGTTGCTGATGAATATGGAATAAATGAAGAACAAGTTATTAACATAATGGCATTTTATGAAAGTCATCGTCAAGAAATTGATGCTGTGATCGCTACTGATAAAATTATTGAATCTATCTATAATGACTAAGTTAAAGTTACATTTAGATGCTGACACTTCTATTAAAGCTTTACAGTTTACAAAAATTTGTGCTAGAATAACATAGTATGTTAGTCTAATAGCTAATTCATCGAGGAAACAAAAAATGGATACTAAAACCTATGATGATATATTTAGTGCAGCATTAGCCTTATCACCTAGTTCAAAAGTAATGTTAGCTGAACATTTACTGAAAAGTTTAGATAATGAAAATCAAGAAGAAATTGATAAAGCTTGGGTAGAAGAAGCAGAAAAAAGAATAGAAGAAATAGAAAAAGGTGAAATTCAAATGATCAGTAAAGAACAAGTATTTAAAGAACTTAATTTAAAAAGACAATCATGATTTTTGAATTTCATCCCAAAGCAAAGCAGGAATTAGAAGAAGCAGTTAGTTATTATGATAGTATTAGTCAAGTATTAGGAGGTCAGTTTATCTTAGAAATCCAACGAACTTTAGATCGTATTGAAAAATTTCCTCAAGCTTGGCCTCAACTATCAAAAAATACTCGGAGATGTCGAGTTGTTGCTTTTCCCTACGGTATTGTATATCAACTTAAAGAAAAAGAAATTTTTGTTATTGCTGTTATGAACCTTCACCGAAAACCTAACTATTGGACTGATAGGAAATAATAGTATTGTAGGTTGGGTTGAGGAACGAAACCCAACAAATAGGTATAAAATCGGATTTAACAGTGTTAAATCCCTACAAAATATCATAATTACTGTAGGGGCATAATACCATTATGCCCTGTGATTATTGTTAGGTTAATTTGACAAAAATCACAATCAGGGGAATGAGTTTTAACAGTGTTAAATACCTACAAATTATGATAATTACTGTAGGGGCATAATACCATTATGCCCTGTTCTTATTGTTAGATTAACTTGACACAATTATTGTTGTTTAGGTTTCTTAAGCCATTTGAAAGAATTACAAATCAACCGACGAAAATGGTAAAGATAAGCAGATGTAAACACCCAACTAATGGATAAGATGGTCACTTGCGTATCTGATAATTCTGAATTTTGATAAGACGATGAAAAAACATGAGGATCCAATGAAAAAAGTATAAGTACACCCATTAAGACAGCAAAAATTGAGACAAACCAACCCCAAATACCCTCGCCTAAACTTCGATAGTTTGGCATCCATGAGGGCAATTTAGGGTTAGGATTACTCCAAAGTAATTGATAAATATGGGCTAATAAAAACACTGGAAATAGTAGACCTAAAAAACACGCCCAAAGGATAATTGGCAAATTCAATAATATTTTGTCTTTAGAATTTCCTATCATTGCTAAAATTGCCACTCCACTAATGACTCCAATAATTCTTAATAAAAAAATAATTAAACAAAAAGATAATAAGAGAATTATAGTTTTAAGCCAACAATGAGGATAAGGAAACCAGACTGGATAGTAATTTTTATTGGTGGCTTTTTGCTTTTGACTGTTGGGTTTTGACTGTTGGTTATCAATGTTGGAATTCATTTTGATGATCATCATCCCTACGGAATGAACTAAAGTCTCATTTCTAGTATTCCCGTAGTCGTACTAAAACTAACAAGTCTAAAAAATAACTTCTGGAAAGCGATCACATCCCAACCCCCGACAGATTAACCAAGGATCAGGGATAATTGATAATAGAGTCCCAATATAACGGAGATTAAACCATGTCTGATGATGATTTAAAGAAATTGATTGAATCAAACGCCCGTGCAATTGAAGCATTAACTGACAATTTTGCCTCATTCCAAAAAGAATGGCAAAAAGACAGGGAGGAGTGGCAAAAAGATAGAAGGGGTATCTATCAGCTATTAGGACAATTAACCCGTTCTATGTCAGATTTTTATGAAGTACAATCAGATTTTTACCGACGCTTTGATCAGATAGATGAAAGACAAGCTAGGATGACTGAGATCCTCGATCGCTTATCCCCTCCCGAAAACAAGCAATAAATCAGTTCTCCTTACCTCATTACCCCATCACCCCCTCACCCCCTCACCTTCCGACACATTACCCAACAATCAGGGATAATTAATCAAGAAAATAGCAGTGGAGTAGACATTCGTGGAGTCCCAATATAACGCAGCAGCGATCGAACAAAAATGGCAAGAAGACTGGGTTAAACAAGGGTTAGACAAAACCCCAGAAAACAGCGATAAACCCAAATTTTACGCCTTATCCATGTTTCCCTACCCTTCAGGAAACCTACACATGGGTCATGTTCGCAACTATGTCATTACTGATGTTATCGCCCGTCTCAAGCGTCTGCAAGGGTATCGCGTCTTACATCCGATGGGTTGGGATGCGTTTGGACTTCCTGCCGAAAATGCTGCCATCGATCGCGGTATTCCCCCCGCAGAATGGACGTATAAAAATATTGCCCAAATGAAACAACAACTACAAACATTGGGACTGTCTATTGACTGGGATCGAGAAGTGGCCACCTGTTCCCCAGACTATTACAAATGGACACAATGGCTATTTTTACAATTTTATCAAGCAGGGTTAGCTTATCAAAAAGAAGCGGCTGTTAACTGGGACCCCATCGATCAAACCGTCTTAGCGAATGAACAAGTAGACAGTGAGGGTTATTCCTGGCGATCGGGTGCTAAAGTAGAACGGAAACTATTGCGTCAGTGGTTCTTTAAAATTACTGATTATGCAGAACAATTATTAAACGACCTCGATAAATTACCAGGATGGCCCGACCGTGTTAAATTAATGCAGGAAAACTGGATCGGTAAGTCTGTCGGTGCATATTTGGAATTTCCCATCAAAGGGAGTGAGGAGAAGATTGCCGTCTTTACCACCCGTCCTGATACGGTTTATGGCGTAACTTACGTCGTTTTAGCCCCAGAACATCCTTTAACCCCTAAAGTTACCACTGCTAAGCAACAAAAAGCAGTAGACGCATTCATCAAAGAAGTAGCAAGCGAAAGCGAAATAGAACGAACCGCAGAGGATAAACCTAAACGGGGTATCTTAACCGGAGGAACTGCCATAAATCCCTTTAATGGTCAAGAAATCCCCATTTTAATCGCTGATTATGTCCTTTATGAATATGGTACAGGTGCAGTGATGGGAGTTCCGGCCCATGATACCCGTGATTTTAAGTTTGCAAATAAGAACAAACTTACTATTAAAGTGGTTATTGTTCCTGAAGACAGCAAAGAAACCAACCCCAAATTAACCGAAGCGTATACAGAACCAGGAATTATGGTTAATTCCGGTAAATTTGATGGAATGAAGTCTACAGAGAGCAAAACCGCCATTATTGAGTATGCAGAAAAAGAGGGTTACGGTAAAGCTAGAATACAGTACCGTTTGCGAGATTGGTTGATTTCTCGTCAGCGTTATTGGGGTTGTCCCATTCCTGTGGTTCATTGTCCTAGTTGCGGTAGCATTGCGGTTCCTGATGCAGATTTACCCGTTAAATTGCCCGAAAATGTCGAATTTACGGGACGGGGGACTTCTCCTTTGGCAAAATTGGAAGATTGGATCAATGTTTCTTGTCCTAGTTGTGGGGAACCTGCAAAGCGTGAAACCGATACAATGGACACATTTATTGATTCATCTTGGTATTATTTAAGATATACGGATGCAGTCAATGATCAAGAAGCTTTTAAGTTAGAAAAAGCCAATGATTGGATGGGTGTAGATCAATATGTTGGTGGTATTGAACACGCTATTTTACACCTGTTATATTCCCGCTTTTTTACTAAAGTATTGCGAGACAGAGGTTTAGTAAATGTAGATGAACCTTTTAAACGTCTTTTGACACAGGGAATGGTACAAGCTTTAACTTACAAAAATCCGCAAACAGGTAAATATGTCCCCTTGGAAAATGTCGTCTATAAAGATGATAATTACCGTGATCGTGAAACAGGAGAAATTTTATCTTTCTTCTTTGAGAAGATGTCTAAATCTAAATATAATGGGGTCGATCCACAACAAGTTTTAGGCAAATATGGGGCAGATACAGCGCGAATGTTTATTTTATTTACTGCACCTCCTGAGAAAGATTTAGAATGGAATGATGCGGGAGTAGAAGGACAATTTCGCTTTTTAAATCGGGTATGGCGATTAGTAGTTGAATATGGAGAAAACAAACATCATAAAGTCAAGAAAAACCCTGAGTTAACTAAAGTTGAAAAAGACTTAAGATGGGCGATACATACTGCTATTAAAGAGATATCCGAAGACTTAGAAGGAGACTATCAATTTAATACCGCAGTTTCGGAGTTAATGAAGTTAAGTAATGCCCTAAATGATGCTAAATCTTTTGATTCTGCGGTCTATCAAGAAGGGATAGAAACCTTATTAATTTTATTGTCACCTTTTGCCCCTCATATTGCTGAGGAATTATGGCATAATTTGGGATATAAAAAGTCGATTCATTTAGCAAGTTGGCCACAGCTTGATCCTGATGCTTTGGTAGTAGATGAAATTACCTTAGTTATTCAAATTATGGGTAAGACAAGAGGAACTATTCAAGTATCAGCAAGTGCGACTAAAGATGAGTTAGAAAAGTTAGCCCGTGAGTCAGAAGTAGGTAAGCGTTATTTAGAGGATGCAGAGGTTAAAAAGGTGATTGTTGTCCCTGGAAAATTAGTTAATTTTGTCGTTGGTAAATAACTCCGTAGGGTGGGCAATGCCCACCTTTCGCTTTGAAGGTATATAATAAAATAGTCATTCGTGGGATAGTTCAATTCCCTAATGCCATGTCATTTGACTACAGACTATTAGGTAAAAAACTACGAGAAGCAAGAGAAAGCTTATTAATTGAGCCTTCTGAAGTTGCTGGTATCTTAAAAATCAGTAAAAATGAATATATAAAGTTAGAAAATGGAGAAAAACAAGCAACAGGCGATCAAATTTTAAGATTAGCTACATTATATCAAAGAGATTTTAGATATTTTATTACAGGAGATTATCCGTCAGCAGAGTCTCAAATTCAAGAACTTTTTCGCTTAAACTCATCTTTATCAAAAAATGATAGACTTGCTATTCAAGAATTTATTAGATTTTGTGAATATGAATACTTTTTGGAAGGTCTAATATCACAAAAAGTAAGTGAAGAATTACCAGATTATAGTAACATAATTCACCATAATTATTATCAACAGCAAGGTCAAGAAGGAGCTTATTTAGAAAGAAAAAGATTGCAGATTGGAAATTCTCCTATTACTGACATTTTTCAACTAATAAGACAACAAGGTGTTCATGTTTTTAAACGTAAATTAGAAGATCAAAATATTTCTGGTTTATATATTAAACATCCTGAAGCTGGACACTGTATTTTAATTAATTACATCGATGATTTATATCGTCAAAATTTTTCCGCTGCTCATGAATATTGTCATGCTTTATTTGATTCTTCATTAGAACAAGAAATGACTTATTTCAAAACGAACAATAATAATCATAAAGAAAGAGAATGGAGAGCAAATAGTTTTGCTGGTTATTTTTTAGTTCCAGAAAAAGCTATACATAAATACTATAGACTTCAAAATAATTATGGAGAATGGCTTACTTTAATTAAACAAATGTGTTCAGATTTTTCAGTCAGTTCAAAAGTTGTTATTATCAGACTGCATGATATCAAATGGATTGATGCAGAACTCAAACATAGGTTATATAATGATCAAAGATTAATTATTAAAAAAACAGATAAATTTGATCCAGAAATTTCTGATGATTTATCTATAGGTTCAAAAGAAAGAATTATGAAACTTATTCATAAAGGATTATCTTGGTATTTTATTGAACTAGCAACTGAAGCTTATCGTAAAAATGACATAACCTATCAGAAACTCTTAGAAATGCTCAATTTACCAATAGAAGAAGGAAATGAATTACTAAGTGATTTAAGAGTATTTATGGAGGCGACTAAGTAGTGGATAAATTGGTCGTTATTGATTCTTGTGCGATTATTCATTTTATGTATGCTGAATGTTGGAATCTACTCAAACAATTAAAATATTCCGTAATAACTACTGATTCCATACAAGAAGAATTTGAATTAGGACTTAATAAAGGACACGAAAATAGTTATAATTTTTTTATGTCACTCATAGATAGCAAAGACATTATACTTTATCCTTTAGAAATTAATGATTTAATTATCATGGCAAATATTCCAGAATCTAGAAAAGCTAGTAAAGGAGAATTATCTTGTTTTGCTATAGCTTATCGTCTAGGATGTAAAGTGATGACCGATGATGCAAAAGCAGTAAAATATGTTAAAAGACATTTAACAATAGAATCTGATAAAATTATTAGTATTATAGATATTGCTTTAGAAGCTTACATAAACTATCTAATTACGGATCAAGATTTAATAAATATACAAACAAAACTCGAAAGAAATAACTATAAACTAAAAATAGATTTAATTAGCGAAGGTCCAAGACGAAGATTATTGAATGGAAACTTTAATACATAATTCATAACATTTTTTCTTCTCTAGTATAAATATTTTCTCTATTAATCGCTTCATCTGATAAAGGTTATTCACATAAACAGAACGATTAATAAACTTATTTAACTTTTCTTCCCAAGCTTCATATTCTAAAGCTTCTGATTTATAATTATCTTTATTATAGTATAGGATCTCCTAATTATTTATCCGTTAATAAAGAAAAATTATGAATACTGACATTGCTTTATGGAAAGTTCTGATTAATATGCCAGAATCTCTTAAAACTGAACTTTTACACTATGCTGAATATTTACTATAAAAGTACCCAAATATTAAAAAACCAAGTGAAGAAATAGAAAATGATCATGGTTATAGTAGTTGGAAAGGACAAATTATTATGTCTGATGATTTTGATGAACCATTAGAAGATTTACAGGAATATATGTAACATGAAATTTCTTCTAGATACTCATACCTTTCTTTGGTATTTACTTGGTGATTCTCAGCTAAGTATGGTAATATTTATGCAGAATTAAGAAGTTGGTCACGTCAAAAAAGATTAGGTAAAGCATTTATTACCCCAGGAATTATCTTTTCTGAAACCGATGCAGTGATTCCTGATGTAATTTGGGTTAGTAATGAAAAGCTTACTAAATTTACAGATAATTCCGGTCATCTTACAGTGGCCCCAGAATTAATAATAGAAGTTTTATCAACTTCTGAAAAAGATATCAAAAGAGATCGCCAAACTAAGTTAAAATTGTATTCAATTCAAGGAGTTTATGAATATTGGATTATTGACCGTCAGCAACAATTAATAGAAGTTTATCGCCGTGATCAGGGAATTTTAATAAAAGTGATGACTTTGTATGGTTCAGACCAATTAACTAGCCCCTTATTACCCGATTTTAACTGTCAGATTGTAGACTTATTTTAGATTATAATTTCGCGCAAAGACGCAAAGAGGGAGCAAAGATGTTACGAGATTTAACAATTAAAAATTATCGCTGTTTTGAAGATTTTTCTGTTAATGGTTTAGCACAAGTTAATTTAATTGTTGGTAATAATAACAATGGTAAAACTACTTTTTTAGAAGCGATTTATCTTTTAACTAATCAACAAACAAGCAAAAATATAGAACAAGCTTTTGCTGATATTTTTCAAAGTAGAAATGAATTTATTAACGTTATTGAAGAAGAGACTGTTAATAGTGGTATATTTGTCAAGAAGAAAAGTTTATCCATTAATTACTTAACAGATTATTTATTTTATAATTTTGATCGGAATAATCAAATTTCTATTTACAGTAAAGAAGAAAATCCAAAGGTAGTTAATATTGTTTCAAATAATGGTAGTTTTTATTTTTATTTGATTTATAATAAACAAGAAAACACAGATATTTACGGTGAATTTATTGGCATTTTTAATAATAAAACTGGAGAAGTTAAGTTTAGACCTCTTGCCCTCGAACTTGATGAAAATCCTGAGTTGTCAAACTACCTAGAATCATCTTTAATTAAAAGAGATTTACCAATAAAAAATGATAACAAATCTCAATCAGTCAGTCTTTCTCAATTAGTTTCAACTAGACAAAAAAGCCATGAAGAAGTAGCAAAATTATGGGATCAAATCAGCATGACTCTGAAAGAAAAAAGAATAATAGAAGCATTAAATATAATTCATCCTGACATAGAACGTATAGGATTTACTGTTAGTCAAGGAATTAATCAAATTCGCTTAAAACTTAAAGATCAAGATCAGTTAATTCCTTTGGGTAGTTTAGGAGAAGGAATCAATAAAATACTGACCTTAGCAATGTTTACTGTTACTTCAGAAAATGGAGTATTATTAATCGATGAAATCGAAACAGGATTACATTATGAAGCACAAATTGATATGTGGCGTTTACTGATACAAACTGCCCAAGAATTAAATGTACAAATCTTTGCTACTACCCATAGTTGGGACTGTATTTCTGCTTTCCAAGAAGCATTACAAGACATAGAAGATAAATCAGTTGGTAAACTGTTTAGACTTGATAATAAATACGGTAAAATCAGGGCTGTAGAATATAAAGCTGATGAGATTTCTATTGCTGTTCGTCAAGGTATTGAGGTACGTTAATGACAAGAAAAAAGACACCCTCTCAACCTGAACCGCAACAACTTTTAGTAGAAGGAGAAAACGATAGACACGTTATTTAGGCATTATGTAAACAATACAATATACCTCAAACTTTTTCTGTAGAACTACCTGATAAAGATCAAACTACAGGAGTAGAAGCCTTATTATCAGGATTACCTGTTAGACTAAAAGAACCTCATTTAAAAACACTAGGAATAGTTGTTGATGCTGATCAAGATTTACAGGCAAGATGGCAAGCAATTAGTGATAAACTAAAATTAGTAGGTTATACAAATATTCCTAAAACTCCATCTCCTGAAGGTTGGATTTATGAACAATCAGAACTACCTAAAATTGGGGTTTGGATCATGCCTAATAATCAACTAACAGGAGAATTAGAAGATTTTGTTTCTTATCTCATTCCTAACGATGATCCATTACATCCTCAAGCTAATAATATCTTAAATGAACTTGAAAAACTCAATATTAATTGTTATCCTATACAAGATAGATCTAAAGCGTTTATTCATACTTGGTTAGCATGGCAAAAACAACCAGGAATGCCAATGGGACAAGCTATAACTGCTAAAGTTTTAAAATATGATAACGCGATCACTAAAAAATTTATTAATTGGTTAAATCAATTATATACTATCTAATTTTGAAACCTTTTATTGGTTTTTAAAAATCGTTTTAACGTCTTATAACAGCTTACTACATTATTAAAGTTATGAAATATTTTATTGTAACGTAGGAGAATTATTTATTTAAAATCTTCGTTCAAATTGAATACTTCCTCGACTATCATTAGAAAAATTACTCGATCCTCTAATAGTTGTACTTTTATTAATGCGGTACTTAATCCCTAATTCCGGGGGACGATCTGTATTTAAAATTTTCTGAATAGACAAGGATAAATTATTAGTTAAATCTACTCCAGCTTCCGCAGCAACCCCAAGAGAAGAAGAGTCAACCAGATCTTTTTCATTAATTAAAGTAGTAGGAAAAATACGAAATTCATTTAATCCTAATGCTTCTCCAATTGCCCCTTGTACTGCCCCTAAGACGGCAGTTCCGGCTAAATTTGCTAATCCTAATGTTGTCTCTCCTTGTCCTAAAGTATTGAGGAAATTTCCCCCTAATAAAGTAATAATTTCTTCTGGGGTTCGTTGAGGTTGACTGGTGAGTTCAATTTTATCTGTTAATTGACTCGCATATCCTTTGACGTATGCTTGAATACGAACCGTTTGTAAACTATCACTATTCGCACTAAAAGGTTCATTAATTTCGGCAGAATTTGGATTAATATTCACCCTATTACGACTGGTTTCTGTGGCCGCAGTGAATAAGCGAACATTCAAATAAGGATCAAGTCCTTTCTCTGAGAAAAATTGGGCTGTATTATCTTTTCCTCCTGCTAATCTTAACTGAGTTGCAAATAAATTAATTAACCCACTATTAAGATTAATAATTCCTTCGGGAAGGGGTTTATTTAAGGTTCCATTAACAGTTAAACTTCCTGTTGCTAAAAAGTTTAAAATTGGGGGACGACTCACTACAATATTTTCCCCTAATGTCAATCTTAAATCAGCAAATTCTGTCTTTGCTAATAATTCTCCTTGATTCTTGTTTTCCTCTTTTTCATCCCCTAAGAAAATCTCTCCCTCAAATAACCCTATATTGCCCCCAATTTTAGGAGTTAATGCACTTCCGGTAATGTTAAGAAACCCTGTTACTCCCCCTCGATATCTTTGAGGAAGATTCAACGCTAAATCATCAAATTGTATCGTTAAAGGATTGGTTTCTGGAATACTTTGTAGTAATGGTAAAGAACCTGTTACTGCAACCTTTCCACCGCTAAATTGCCCCGTTAAACTCTCTACGGTAAGACGATCAAGATTTAAGAAAATTTTGCCCTGAACTTTGGTTAAAGGGGCTTGAGGCATCATCTGAGCAGCAATGGTGGCATTTTCTACCCAGGCTATACCATTTGCCTCTAATTCATAAGGAATACCCCATTTTGGCTCAACCTTTCCTGATACATTAAGTTGTACTTCTCCCTGACCACCTAACCAGGCAACTTGTCCTTTAGTTAACACATTTAATAAGCTTAAATCTTCATTTTGTGCCTGAAATTTAAGAGCAAAATTATCATTTTTGGGCTTAACTTTAGCAAAGGGTAATTGATAGGGAAATGTGCCTTCTAATGTTAACGGATTAGTTCGTCTTCCTAACACACTATGAACAGAAAAATTAAATCTTCCTTCACTGTAAATAAACTCACCTTGAGTAGAATTAAGAGAGGTTTCGTTAATACTTGCTTGGTCAATGACCAGTTTTCCTCGTCCTTGAGGGTTCTCACGACTTCCCCCAAGGGTCAAAGTTGCATTGAGTTGTCCCCCAAAATTCAGAGGAGGAGGAACCGCTAATAAGTCTGAAATCTTCTCTAAAGAGATATTTTGCACGGTTAACTCCCCTTTTTGGGTTTTTTCCGTGATCTGGCCCGCAAATCCGACTAAACTGTTACCGACTTGTACACTGACGGGTTCTAGGGTCAACTTCCCTTTTGTCCAGTCACCCTTGGCAGTCATTTGATCTATCTGATATTGTCCCCATTTCCACTGCTGTCCCTGAAGATCAAAGTTCGCTTGTATTCCTAATTGGGGGGTCATTTTTAGGGCAACTTGACCGGTGAATTCTCCTTGTAATTCCCTTAATTCGGGTAAAGGTGCGGTTTTTTTGCGGTTTTTCTTGTCTTCATCCCATGTTGCACTAAAACGTTTAAAATAATCCAAACGATTGTTTAAGTCTGCTTTTCCTACTTCGATTAAGGGAGAGTTTGGGGAAGCATTTCCATAGAGATCGGCAGCTTTTCCGTATACGGGGGGGGTTAACCCTCTTTTTAAGTCATCTAAGTCAAAAATCTGCAATGTCTCTAAAATATCTTGCAAGTTTCCTTGATTAATGGCCACTTCTGCATTGATGAGGGGGCCGTTAGCGGTTGAGGTAAACTGTCCGTTAAGTTGATATTGACTGTTTTTCGCTTGCCATTGACCATTTTTAAGGGTAACGCTACCATTTCCATAATGAATGTTTCCGGTAAATTCTTTCCCTTTGAGGGTTCCCACAACAGGATTGGCGATCGCCACTTGTTTTCCGGTAATGGCCCCTGTTTGAATATCCCAGACAAATTTACCCGATAATTCCCCTGATACGGGTTGAGAGAGGAGATAATTAGAGGATACAAGGTTATTTTGCGTTTTTGTAATCGTTTTAGCTAAATTTTGCAGGAAATCAAGGGAAATTTGCTTAGCTTCTACTTGAAATTCTTGAGTTTGACGAATTCCTGTAACTGACTGCTGACCTTGTTTAATACTAAAGGTGACAGGTTGCCAATTTTTGGCTAATTCTAGGTTTAATTGGTCGTTACGTCCTGCTAATGCTAGTTTAACTCCTTGTGTGGGTTCTCCGGCAATATTTCCCGTTAAAACGGGTTCAAACTGTAATTCTCCGACTTTTAAGTTAATTAAGGCTAATTTCCCTTCTATAGTCGGGGTTTTGGGGGTTCCTGTGACTGTTCCCTCAAAGTCCATTTTTCCCGAATAGTTTAAGTTGGGGATGACAGAGGATAAATCAAGGGGTAAAGCGGTTAAATCAAAGCTTTTTGCGGCTATTTCTAGAAAAAATCCTTTTATTTGGGGTAATTTATCTGTTTTTTCGACTTCGGCCCAACCTTGGGCCGATAGTCCAAGAGATTTGATATTTTCTAAGGTTAAACGTTGTCCGTTCCAATTAAAATTAGTGGTTAAAGTTTGTCGAATGGATGGGATTCCTTGACTAAAATTTAATTGTCCTTTAGCTTGTAAATTCTCAGGATTTAATTTATCTAATTGACCAATAATTGTAACGTTTCCGTTTAATTTACCTGTTAAGTTGGCAGATATTTTTTTTAAATCAATGTTTTGAGGAGATAAAATTGTGATGAATTTTCCTTGATTTAAAGTTATCTTTTGTGCTGTAATAATTCCTTGAGATATAGCTAATTTGGCTATTCCCTGACCTTGAATACTGTCTAAAGAACCTGTTACATTACCTGATAAGTTTAATTGACTATTTAATGTTCCGTTTAAAGTAGGAGGACTATGGGTAAATAACTGAGTAATAGGAATATCTGAAGTGCTTAGTTGAGTTGACCACTTACCGTCAGTTAAGTTTATATTAGATGCTTGTATTTGACCTTTTTCTAAGTCTAAACCTGCTTTACCTTTTGCTTTAATATTCTCTAAACTATTATTGATTTTGCCACTTACAACTAAATTACCGTTAATATTTCCATTCAAATTTTGGGGTACTGTAGGTAAAATTTCTTTGAATTTAATTCCTTGAATACCTAAATTAGTTTGCCAATTTCCTTGACTTAACTGTAAATTATTAGCAGTAATATGTCCCTGATTTAAAACAAGTTTGGCGTTACCGTCAGCTTTAATATTATTAATATTTGCTAATTTTACTTGACCAGATACATTAAAAGTGCCTGCTAATTTACCTTGATTTAATTTATCGGGTAAAGATACATTTAGATTTTTTAAATTAATATTTTCTGCTTGTAATATTCCTTGCCAACTGCCCTGACTTATACTTATATTATTCGATTGAATGGTTCCCCCTGCTACCTGAAAATCAGCCTTACCTTGACCTTGTAAACTATCCGGTTTATTGACAATTCCTGATAAGTTAATCTGTGCATTTGTGGTTCCTATTTCTAGGGGTAAGGTAACATTATAAAGACGAACTAATGTAGTTGTCGGTACATTTTCTCCTTGAATATTAAGGTCAAATTTAGGCGCATTTTTAACAGTTAAAGATAGTTTTCCTGTTCCGTTTATTTTACCTCCTATGGTGGGGAATGCTTGAATATTATTAATAAATAAATTATGATTATTAAAGTTTAATTGAGCATTAATTTGCTTAAAATTAACCCGATCAACTTGTGTAGGTTTAGTTGTCGCAACCCCTAAATCAAAGTTAGGTTTATCAATACTTCCTGTTACTTGTAAAGTTGATTTAATTTCCCCAGAAAGAGCAACTTTAGGCGGTTTATGATTTAAAGTCTTAAAAAGATTAGAGATAGTTATCGGCTTAGTTTGAGCAGTTATATTATAACCTTTTCTTAAATCAATAGTACCACTTACAATACTATTAATAGCACCAAAATTAGTAGCTACTTGATTAAAATTAATTTCAGTCTCTTTAAAACGTAATTCTCCAGTTGTTTGGACAGTATGGGGTAAAGAGGAAACCTTAGCTGTAACCTGATGTAACGTCCCTATACCCCGTAATAAAGGTAATTGATTACTTCTTAAACTAACTTCTAAATTGGTATCTAATTCACCTGATTTAAGTATCACAGGCAGGGCAAATAAATTACCTACCTCACTAACTTTAAGTCCATTTCCTCGCACCAACAAATTAGTATTTCCTGTTGTCGGTTTAGCTACTCCAGAAACATTAAATTGTCCCCCTTGAGTTAGATTAGCATTGACCTCAAATTTAATTTCTTGATTATTATTAATAAAATCCGTTTGACTAGATAAGTTTTGCAACGTAACCGGGGAATTTTTTTGTCCATTATTCCCACGAGCCACTACAATAGTCTTAGCATTTTTAAGCCGTAAAGACTTGAGAGCAACCGGATGATTAGCATTAACCGGATCAAACTCAGTCAATAACCAATTTCCTTTGGTTCCTTGTTCTAAATAAATATCCGGTTCAATCGCAGTAACAACTATATCTAATTTCTGTTTCAATAATAACTTAAGAGGATTATAACTCACCCTTAATCCTTTCATAGAAACTTGAGCTTTATCAGTGGGAGTCGTTGAAATTTTAGTCTCCCCAAAATTAACTTGACCCAAAGAAAAATACTCCACCGAACCCATTTTAACAGGACGATTGAGAAAATTACTTAATTCTGCTTCTACGAGGGGAGATAAATGTCTTTGTACCCAAAACCACCCCGTAAGACAACTTCCCCCTAATCCCACCATCAAAACACCAGTTCCCCACCAAATTAGGGAACGATGGGATAAAATAGACTTAGGTTTAGGCTTAGACGTAACTACCAATGGTAATAGTAATTTGGTTTCCCGTTTACGTTGGGAACGATCTGTGATCATGGTTTTTCCTCACACCACCATAGTCAGCTCAAATAAATGGCGACCTTTGGCTTTATATTATAACCTTAAGTTAAACGTCTTATGGCTTCTAGAAGTCCTCTGGCTTTACTGATGGTTTCTTCGTATTCCGTTTCGGGATCAGAATCAGCCACTAAACCGGCCCCTGCTTGAACAAACACCTGATGTTGATTGCCTCCTAGAGATCTGACTACCATAGTACGAATAGTTATGGCCGTATTAAGTTGTCTTTCAAAATCATAATAACCATAAATTCCTGAATAGGGGCCTCGTCGTTCCGGTTCAAGTTCATGGATAATTTCCATGGCCCGAATTTTGGGCGCACCACTGACAGTTCCGGCCGGAAAACAAGCCTTCAGTAAGTCCCAGGCAGTCTTATTAGGGGCTAATTCTCCGATAACGTTACTAACGATGTGCATCACATGAGAGTATCGCTCAATGACCATTAATTCGTCAACCGTGACACTTCCTTCGAGACATACCCGGCCCAAATCATTACGCCCTAAATCCACTAACATCACGTGTTCAGCGATTTCTTTGGGATCTTGCAGTAAATCTTGAGCTAATGCTTGATCTTCTGTGACGGTTTTACCCCGTCTTCGAGTTCCGGCAATGGGTCTTAGAGTTGTTTTAATGTGATTTTCGTCCGTTTGTTCCGCTTTAACCATAATTTCGGGACTTGACCCGATAATTTGCCAATCCCCAAAATTATAATAAGCCATGTAAGGAGAAGGATTGATCAATCTGAGGGAACGATAGAGATTAAAAGGATTATCACTATAAATAGCCCGTAAACGTTGAGAAATGACCACCTGAAAGATATCTCCGGCCCTGATGTAGTCCTTAGCGCGACGGACATTATCACAAAATTGCGATCGCTGAGTATTACTTTCATACACTAAAGGCTCAACTTCAGGCGATTTCTGGTTTAATTCTAATATTTTGGCTTCTATGGGTAAAGGAAGTTGTAACTTCAACACCAATTTCGTCACGCGATCGCAAGCGTCTTGATAAGCATCTTCTCGACTAACAGTAGTATCTCGTAAATCTCCATAGGCGATCGCCCAAATTTTCCGTTTTACCTGATCAAAAATAATCAGATTATCAACTTGCATCCAGACCCCATCGGGCAAATCTTCATCTTTTAGGGGATAAACAGGGACTCTTGACTCGATCCATTGAATTAGTTCATAACCCCAAAAACCGAACAAACCGCCGATACCTGATGGGAGTTCAGGTAAAGTGACGGGAACAATAGGGCCAATACACTCAGTTAAGATCTCAAAGGGGTTGCCTTCAAACACTTTAACAGTGCCATCTCGATGAGTCTGGGTAGTAGTATGACCTCTAGTTTCTAATATCCAAACCGGATCACAACCCAAAAAACTGTAACGTCCGAGATTTTCTCCCCCTTCCACCGATTCTAATAAAAAACTATAAGGGCGATCGCCACATACTTTATACCAGGAAGAAACAGGGGTTTCCAAATCAGCCACCCATTCTTGATACACCGGAATAAAATTGCCTTGTTCAGCTAAAGCAGAAAACTGCTCAAAATCGGGAAAAATCATGGTTAAGAGCTAATGTTAAGAGATCGGACAAGGAGAGGAAGGAGAAAGGGAGACAAGAGAGAGAGGGATTTTTTGCCCAAATCTCCCATAGTCCCCAAACCTCCCCACACTCCCTATCTCATCAAGAAGTTAGGGGACGTAAAAAATTAAACGTCACAAGGTGCTTTACCGGAGAATTTGAGGGTAACAGGTTCAGGGTTGCTACCAATATTTCTGTCTTTCTTGCCGTTAAATTCCCGGCCTTGATTGACTTTTTCGGGAAATACTCCATCGGCAGGATGAAGATATTGTACTTCTCCACTGGGATAGACCCGGTAAATTTTATAGTTGTCGATTTTGGGTTTGAACTTAGTACGTAACTGAGTTCCCAAGGCCAGACATTGCTCTTTACGAGCTAAATACAGGAGATTGTCGCCTTCATTCATGATAGCGGCTCCACCTGTAGGCATCTCAAAGACTTGCTCTGTAGAGCTTGTCCAGGTGATAGCGTATTTTTCTTCACGCTCAGCTTTCGAGAGTAAGCCGCCAGTGCTACCACCGAATTTAGGTAGTTGTCCTTGAAGTTCTTCTGCCATGGTAATGTTATTCCTTCAAAAAGGTGTTTTAGGGCATGGTATCACTGAGATAACCTTTGTTACCTAGCTTTGTCAAGAACTGTAACAAAAGGCCCCTGGAATGGCTAAAAATCATCAGCAACAGAATTTACAAACCAACAGATTGTAGGATGGGTTGGCAAGGCTGAAGGAAGATTGCTGAAATTTAGGGAACCCGCGTGCCGTAACCCATCATTTATCGTCTTCTGGTGATGGGTTACGCTGGGCTAACCCATCCTATAAGTTTTATCTAATAAGCTTTTTCAATAAAGTGTGTCCAGGGATGGCATGATAGTTAATGATAACTTTCAATCTTGTTTAGACTTACGCCCTTGGGTCTATTCAGATTGAGATGGGGCCGATTACACGATTTATCATGACAAAATCAATCACTTTGAGGAGAACAATAGTGAAACGATTCTTTTTAGTTGCGATCGCAACAGTATTTTTCTTTTTGCAATTTCAACTTAATCCAGCCAACGCCATAGTATTGACTGAAGATACTCTTACCATTCCTTTAAATGAGTCAGGATCAAAGACTGTCTTTAAAGCTGAACAATATACTAATGGTAATAGACTGTTCATTCAAGAATGTACTCAATGTCATCTACAAGGTAAAACAAAAACTAACAATAATGTGAGTTTAGGACTCGCTGATTTAGGGAAAGCAGAACCTCCCCGTGATAATTTGTTAGCTTTGATTGATTACTTAGAAAACCCTACCAGTTATGATGGCGAAGATGACTATAAGGAATTACATCCTAATGTGAGTCGCCCTGATATCTATCCTGAGTTGAGAAACTGGACTAAACAAGATGTCGAGGATGTGGCAGGTTATATGCTAATTGCCCCCAGACTTGACCAAAGATGGGGCGGTACCATTTATTTCTAATCTGTCTTATAACCTTCATTTAACTCCTATTTTGTTAACATCTCTCTAGACTCTCTAGGGAGATTTTTCTATAATTGATCCCCCTAAATCCCCTTTTAAAAGCAGTTTTCTTTGTCGGTTTTGGTTTCTTTTTGCTAATCGTCTATGATAAGTAAAGCAATAAAACTTTACTTATCTTCATGAGTTCAATAGAACTAAAGCTCAAATCTCTGAAAAATATCGTAAAAAATAGCCTTCTGTTTGGGAATGAACCAACTCCTGAACTATTAGCTATCCTTAACGTTTATTTTGTGCAAGGAATCCTCGGTTTAGCCCGTTTAGCAGTTAGTTTCTTTCTCAAAGATGATTTAGGGTTAACTCCCGCCCAAATGGGGGCATTAATTGGGGTTGCGGCTATCCCTTGGATTATAAAACCTGTTTTTGGCTTTCTTTCGGACGGTTTGCCTTTATTTGGCTATCGTCGTCGTTCTTATATGATACTTTCGGGATTATTGGGCAGTTTATCTTGGATAATTTTAGCAACTGTCGTTCATAATGTTTGGTCAGCGACTTTAACTCTTTTATTAACGTCTATATCTGTAGCTATTAGCGATGTTATTGTAGACTCTTTAGTAGTAGAAAGGGCCCGTAAAGAATCTTTAGACAAAGCAGGTTCCCTACAATCATTAGCTTGGGGAATGTCTGCTGTGGGAGGTCTAATCACGGCTTATTTAAGTGGGTGGTTATTACAACATTTCAGTAATCAAACTGTTTTTGAAATTACCGCAATTTTCCCCTTTATTGTTTGTGCTTCTTCCTGGTTAATTTCGGAGGAACCTATTGCTAAAAATTCAACAAATTCTTCTGCTTATTCTTTCCCCATTAAAGAACAAAGTAAACAACTTTGGCAAGCCATAACCCAAAAATCTATTCTCTTGCCTACTTTGTTTATTTTTATCTGGCAAGCAACTCCTAATTCTGAGTCAGCTTTCTTTTATTTTACTACCAATGAATTAGGCTTTCAACCAGAATTTTTAGGACGAGTTCGTTTAGTCAGTAGTTTGGCGGCATTATTAGGAATTTGGGTTTATCAAAGATTCCTTAAAACTGTTTCTTTTAGAATAATTCTCGGCTGGAGTATCATCATTTCTTCTGGATTAGGTATGACAACCTTATTATTAGTTACTCATACCAATAGACTAATAGGAATTGATGATCATTGGTTTAGTTTAGGGGATAGTCTTATTCTGTCTGTTGCTGGTCAAATTGCTTTTTTACCAGTTTTAGTTTTATCTGCCAGATTATGTCCTAAAGGAATTGAAGCAACTCTCTTTGCTTTATTAATGTCTTTTACTAATTTATCAGCCTTATTATCTCATGAATTAGGAGCATTATTAACTCATTTATTAGGAGTCACAGAAACAAATTTTGATAAGCTTTGGTTATTGGTCATGATTACCAATTTATCAACTTTATTGCCCTTACCTTTAATTCGTTGGCTACCTAATACTGATCCTCAAACTCAAGAAAAAGAAGCTAAAGGCAAAATAATGTCTCCTTCAGAAGTTTATGAAAATCATACTTTAGGTGCATCTATTGGAGAGTCAATTATACCCGAATTAATTCCTGATTTTATTACCAATCAGGAGCGATAAATAATGTATAATTAATAATTGGTAAACTATTAACTATTACTTATGACAAATTTATTAACAAAAAACGAAAATGAAAGATCCTATAACCTTGAACAATGGAAACAAGGTTATCAATCTCAACCCCATGAATATGATTATTTCATTGATGATATTGATGGGGAAATTCCCCCCGAATTACAAGGAACTTTATTCCGTAATGGCCCGGGTTTATTAGACGTTCAAGGAATACCATTAAAACATCCTTTTGATGGAGATGGGATGATTTGTGCAATCTCATTTCTATCTGATGGAAAAGTTCATTTTCGTAATCGTTTTGTTCAGACTGAAGGTTATGTTAAAGAACAAAAAGCAGGAAAAATGCTCTATCGGGGAGTATTTGGTAGTCAAAAACCTGGAGGATGGTTTAATAATTTTCTGGATATAAAAATCAAAAATATTGCAAATACTAATATTATATATTGGGGAGATAAATTACTAGCACTTTGGGAAGCGGCTGAACCCTATAGACTAGATCCAGCTACTTTAGAAACTCTTGGATTAGATTATTTAGACGGAACATTAAACCCTGGTGATTCTATTTCTGCTCATCCTTGTATTGATCCTACTTGTGAGTTAGATAATGGACAACCTTGTTTAGTTAACTACTCTATTAAACCAGGATTTTCTAGTAAAATAACTGTCTATGAATTTGCCAAAAGTGGTGAATTATTGCGGAGTCATTCCCATAGTATTCCTGGCTTTTGTTTTATCCATGATTTTGCTATTACATCCCATTATTGTATATTTTTACAAAATTCTGTCACCTTTAATCCTTTACCCTATATCTTAGGATTTTGTGGGGCAGGAGAATGTGTTGATTTTCATCCTAACCAACCCACTCGCTTAATTATTATTCCACGAACTCCTCCCTATGAAGATATAAGAATAATAGAAACTCAAGCAGGTTTTGTTTTTCATCATGCTAATGCTTTTGAAGAAGGAAAAACTATTTATTTAGACTCTATTTGTTATGCTTCTTTGCCGCAAATGAAACCTGAAGATAATTATCAAAAAGTAGATTTTGATACCTTAGATCCAGGTAAATTATGGCGATTTACTATTGATTTAAACAAGAATACAGTGCAGAATAAATTATTAGAAAATCGTTCTTGTGAATTTCCTAATCTTCATCCCGATAAAATAGGACGAGATTACCGTTATTTATACCTGGGAACTACTCATAATTCTCTAGGAAATGCTCCCTTGCAAGCTATTCTTAAACTTGATGTAAAAACCAAAGAAAGACAAGTGCATTCTTTTGCGCCTCAAGGTTATGTTGGTGAACCGATTTTTGTTCCTAAACCTAATGGGACATCAGAAGATGAAGGATGGGTATTAACCCTGGTTTATGATGGGATTCGTCATCGTTCGGATCTGGTTATTTTAGATGGACAAAATTTAGAAAAAAGTCCTCTTGCCACCTTACATCTTAAACATCATATTCCCTATGGTTTACATGGAAATTGGACAAATGAAGTGTTTATTTAAGAGTAGTTTGTCGGTTAAATTATGCGGTTCTACCGAACTTAGTAGGATGTAAAAGGATTACAAATTACAGGCTTAAACCCGCTCAGGGTTAAGCTATAGGAACTAAGCCTGGCCACCCAGGCTTAAAATTAGGCTGTGTAGACAGCCTTTGTGCTTATAGAATAAGGCTTTAGCCTGTATTGATTTATTAATTTTACATGACAAGTTCGGTAGAACCAACTTGTCGAGTAGTTCCTATAGGAATCTCCCAGGAAAATGGCGATGCACTGAGGGATTTGTACTGAGAGACTCGTACTGAGCGCAGTCAAAGTAAGTCGAAGTAAGCCGAAGTGACGAGATTTTAAACCCAAATTTCTGATAAAATTGAACGAGATTGGCGATCGCCTGTTAATTCAGGCGAGGACATTGGGCATATTGAAAATGACTTACCTAAATTGTGGAGACAATCTATGAATCCTGTTATTGCTATGGTTATAGGGTTAATTATTGGGGCTATCGGGGGTTTCTTCTGGGTTCAGTCTTCCCAACGGAAGCTACAAAACGCAGAAAGTAAATTAGCACGTACAGAGAAAGCTCTAGCCGAAAGTGAAGCACAACTGCAACAATTACAACAATCTCCGTCGGATCTGCAAAAGATTGAAACTTCCCATCGTCATCTAGTACAAGAGATAGAGAAAAACCATCAACAAGAACTAGAAGAACTCGCCAGGGTGAAAACACAACTGGAAGGGAGTATTCACGAGACTGAACAATCCTATCAAGTTCGTATCCAAAACATTGAACAATCTTATCAAACCCGTATTCAGGAGATTGAACAATCTTATCAAACCCGTATTCAGGAACTTCAGACGCTTCAAGTCCATGGACAAACCATAGAAGAAAGCCTTGGTCAAATTCAAGCTTATCAAGAGCAAATTCAAGAATTACAGCAAATTAATCAACAAGAGATTGCAGCCTTACAATCGGCTCATCAAAACCAACTTAGAGAAATAGAACAAGCTCATCAAACTCAACTGCGAGATATTGAATCTGCTTATCAAGGACAAATTCTTGAATTACAACAAGCTCACGAAGAAAAAATTCAAGCCTTACAACCAACCCCTTCATTTTCTTCTGAATCGACTTCAGACAGCATGAGCGCGACAAATGTCATGATGGGAGTAGGGGGAGCGATGGGAGTCGTTGCGGGGTTTGCGGGGTTAGCTGCTTTAGCAAATCAAGAAGAAGTTAGAGAAGATGAACCTATTGATGAATCTGTCTCAGACGAAGGGGAGAACATTTTAGAGGCTAACAATACCGCCGAATCAACTCAAACTTTCCCAGAAATGGGTGAGGTTGAAATCTCCGATGAATTCTTTTTTCCAGAAACTCCCGAAATAGCCTCAAAAGACTTGGCTAGTGGTGACTTTTTTGGGGAACAATCAGAGAATAACCTGGAAGAATTAGCCTTTGTTTCCAAAGAAACTGAGCAGATGGATATGGATTTCTCGAATTTCCGGGAAAATGAGCCAGTTTCCTCTGATGCTTCCGAAGACTTGGCTAATGCTGACTTTTTTGGGGAACAACCAGAGAATAATCTGGAAGAATTAGCCTTTGTTTCCGAAGAAACTGAGCAGATGGATATGGATTTCTCGAATTTCCGGGAAAATGAATCAGTTTCCTCTGATGCTTCTGAAAATTTGGCTATTGCCGACTTTTTTGGGGAACAACCAGACGAGCATATTGAAGACCTTTCTTCAGAATTGACGGCCGACACCACAAATGACTCTTTTATTGACTTGTTTAAGGAAGAGGAAAGCAAAGAAGATTTAGACTTTTTGGAAATGCTGCCAACTTCAGAAGAAAAAAGCATGGGGATAGAGAATTTCACCGAAACAGTTTCAGAAAAAGAACAAGACAAAGATCCCTTTGCTGATTTATTTGAACCAGAAAACGAATTAATCCCTAGTGATCTTAATGATCCTTTTGCTGATATCTTGGCAGAAGAAAATCCCCTAACTAATGATGAGTTTCTGAAAATGTTGCAAACTGATTCTGAGGACAAAGTAACTGATACTTTTAATGAATCAACAGAAGATTGGGATAATCTTTTTGATGATAATTCTACCAGCAATGGTCATTTAGAAGATGCTTTTAAAATAGGTGAAATGGTAGAATCTTCAAAATCTGATACTTCTACTTAAAAAACTTATTTATTTATTTGACTAAAATCCTGTAGCGGCAAAACACAATGTGTTTTGCCGCTCTTTTTGTAAGTAAGTAAGTAGACAAAATTAATTATATAAAATATGTAGGGGCGGGTTTTTTACATAAATCCATGATTCTCACCAAAAAACTCAATAAACCCGCCCCTACGCATCACGACCCCAAAAACCATTATTAGCGCAATTCTAAAATTTTTCCAGCAATACCTTGGCATAATGACAAATTAACGCTATCATTAGCCAGCCCTGATTGGAGTAAGAGAGTTTCCTAACTAAAAAAATCAGTAATGTCAAAATTTAGAAATAGACTATACTGTTAAATTTAGCTAGGCGATAGGTCTTCTCTAACCTTCTCCGGTTAAGCATTAAGAAACTAACGTCGGTTGTCAATTCATGTTTTCACCGTCTGATGTCATAACTGCTGTGCCTATTCCTCGCCAGCCCTCACCCACCACTAAATTTCCAATGCGTGGTCTCAATAATGAAGCCACTCCCGTTTTCGCGCTTAAAGAACTGGTTGCGAGTCTCTATCGAGAACAAAATAAAATTCAAAATTTATTAAGTTCCTTGGGGTTTGCCCTACGGAGTTTTAATAACTTGAATCAGTTTTTGGAATTGACTCCCTTAATGGCAGCCAGAGTTACCGATGCGGATGGCAGTGCTTTGATTTTGTATAAAACTAAGGGTCAGCTATCCCTAGAACAGCTACATTGCCAAGATCATCAGATCGCTCAAGAAATCCGTCAAGCGATCGCTCGCATTATTGGTCAAACCAATACTCAAGAGGACACCCCCGATTTATTAAGTTCCTTAGATGAACAAATTCGTCATCTTTTAGGCACAAAAATTCGTCTTTATAGTACCCCAATTTTAGTTAAAAATGGTGAACGAGGTCGGCTCTATGTTTTTAGTACCGATCCAGAATATATTTGGACTCAAACTCGCCGTAAGTTACTACAATTAATCGCTGATCAAACGGCTGTGGCCATTGCCAATAACGAATTAACTGTAGAATTACGTTCCAAAGAACGACAAGATCGAGAACTCGAAATTGCCTCAGAAATTCAGTTACGCTTATTACCCCGTCAATGTCCCACTATTAAAGGAGTAGAACTGGCTGCTCGTTGTCAAACAGCTAATCGAGTCGGTGGGGACTATTACGATTTTATTCCCACTAATTACGATCAACTGCGTCAAGAGTCGCCAAACAAAGCTGATGAACCGGCCGCTTGTGTGCCTTGGAGCATCGTTATTGGGGATGTTATGGGTAAAGGAGTCCCTGCAGGTCTAATTATGACCATGACTAGGGGAATGCTCAGAGCAGAAGTGTTAAACCGTCACTCTCCGGCTAAGATTCTCCAACATCTTAATCGAGTCATGTACGCAGATTTAGACAATTCTCACCGTTTTGTCACTCTGTTTTATTCTGAATATGACCCCCAAACCGCTTGTCTATCTTTTAGCAATGCGGCCCATAATCCGCCTCTGTTATGGCAAGCAGCGACTCAGACGATTCAAAAACTCGATACGGATGGAATGTTAATCGGGTTAGATCCTGATTCTCAATACGAAGATGCCCAAATACAATTAGCTTCTGGGGATATAATTATCTATTATACCGACGGGTTAACCGATGCTGTGAACCAACAGGGCGGTCGTTTTGATGAAGAAAATCTGGTTCAAACCTTCCAGGACGGATGTCAGCAATACGAAAATCCCCAAGAGATTCTAGATTATTTATTTAAGAAAATCGAGCATTTTATCGGTTCAGGTCATAATAACAATGATGATATGACTTTAGTCGTGATGCGGATAAAGTCATCTGAATAAACTTCAAATGGTAGGAGATATCTCTAAATGCTGTTGTTTGACCCAACTATCAGTCTCGGTGTTGTTGATTGGTCTTGGTTACACGATCATTTCTCTTTAGTAACTAATCCTCTGGTAGAGTCGGGCCATTTCTTAGCCCAAAAGATTGAAGATCCCCAGATTCTTGAAAAATTACAAAAATCTTGGCAAAACTTTATTAAATCGGGACAAGTTTGGGCCCTGGGGATTGGCTTTTTTTTTGGATGGGTTTTTCGTACTTTTACGGGTTCTTAAACCCTTGTTGATTTGAACTGTTTTAAGGATTTGCCGTGATACAACAAAAGACTTGGAGCGATCGCTTTGAAGGCAGTTTACATCCTGCCATTGTTCAGTTTAACGCTAGTATTGGCTTTGATATTGAACTGATTGAATATGATTTGACTGGATCAATCGCTCATGCAAAAATGCTGGCTCATACGGGTATTATTGCCCCGGAAGAAGCTCAACAACTGGTAACAGGATTAGAGCAAATTCGTCAAGAATATCGTCAAGGCCAGTTTACCCCCGGCATCGATCAAGAAGATGTTCACTTTGCGGTTGAACGTCGTTTGACTGAACTTGTGGGAGATGTAGGTAAAAAACTCCATACCGCGCGATCGCGTAATGATCAGGTAGGGACTGATATCCGTCTTTACCTACGGGAGCAAATTAAGGATATTCGCACTCAGTTACGGGAATTTCAAGGAGTTTTACTCAATCATTCCCAAACTCATGTAGAGACCCTGATTCCTGGTTATACTCATTTACAACGGGCCCAGCCTATCAGTTTAGCTCATCATTTACTGGCTTATTTCCAGATGGCTCAACGGGACTGGGAACGTTTAGGAGAAATTTACGCTAGAACCAATATTTCGCCTTTGGGCTGTGGGGCCTTAGCCGGAACCACTTTTCCCATTGATCGTCATTACAGTGCCGAATTATTGGGGTTTGGTGGCGTTTATGGTAATAGTTTAGATGGGGTTAGCGATCGCGATTTTGCTATTGAATTTCTCAATGCGGCCAGTTTAATTATGGTACATTTGAGTCGTTTGAGTGAAGAAATGATTCTCTGGTCTTCCCATGAGTTTAGTTTCATTAGTCTGACGGATAGTTGCGCAACTGGCTCAAGTATTATGCCACAAAAGAAAAATCCTGATGTTCCTGAATTAGTACGAGGGAAAGCAGGGCGTGTCTTTGGTCATTTGCAAGGTATGTTAGTCTTAATGAAGGGTTTACCCCTGGCCTATAATAAAGACTTACAGGAAGATAAGGAAGCGATTTTTGACGGGGTTAAAACCGTTAAAGGTTGTCTAGAAGCCATGACCATTTTATTAGGGGAAGGGATCAAATTCCGTCAGGAACGTTTGGCCCAAGCGGTTGCGGAAGATTTTTCTAATGCAACGGATGTAGCGGACTATTTAGCGGCGCGAGGGGTTCCTTTCCGAGAAGCTTATAATTTGGTGGGCAAAGTGGTTAAAACTAGCACTGCGGCCGGTAAACTGCTCAAAGATTTAACTTTAGAGGAGTGGCAACAACTCCATCCTAAGTTTGAAAGTGATATTTATGAAGCCATTGCCCCTAAACAAGTGGTAGCGGCCCGTAATAGTTACGGAGGAACTGGTTTTGAGCAGATTCGTCAAGCCATTGCCAGGGCTATCGCTCAAATTGAGCAAACTTAAAGGTAATTGTTGATTTATGAGTCAGTTATGGCGATATATTAAAACGATTATGGGGATAGTCTTCCGTCACCCGATTACGGGGGCCACGATTATTCCCGTTCTTCCTGATGGTCGCATTGTCTTAATTCGACGGCAAGATACGGGGCAGTGGGGACTTCCTGGGGGTATTGTGGATTGGGGGGAAGATATCACTACGACTGTTAAACGGGAATTAAGGGAAGAAACGGGCTTAGAATTATTAGAAATTCGTCGTTTAGTTGGGGTTTATTCTTCTCCTGATAGAGATCCCAGAATTCATTCTATTTCTGTTTTAATGGAAGCTAATGTAACGGGTACATTCTCTGTTAAAGATACTTTAGAAGTTCTGGAGGTTGAGGCTTTTTTACCGGATGAATTACCATTAGGAAATCTCAGTCATGATCATGATCGTCAATTAGCAGATTATTTTCAAGGTTTGACTATTTTAGCTTAAGTCACTGATTTTGAGGTAATGTCAAACATGAATTAGACATCTCCAGAAATTAACCTCAAACCCTTGTAGCATCGGGGTCAAATCTGTGATTTTGGAGATGTCTATTGAGAGCGTAGGTTGGGTTTCGTTCCTCAACCCAACATCATATTTATGTTACTTGTTATCTGACATTATCTTCCCCCATTTTTTAACATTGATTTGTTGGGTTTCACTCCGTTCAACCCAACCTACGATCATGCTTTAATCTAGTGTACCCAAAAATTGATCAAAAAGCATCATTGTGCTAATAATAATGTAGGGTGAGCATTGCCTATCTTACTTAAATCATAACGGATCATAGAAATAATTATGCGCTTTGATTGGGATGATCAAAAAAGCCAGCTACTCAAACAAAAAAGAGGGTATTTTCTCGAAGAAATAGCAGTTATTTTTACAGTCTCTTATGTAGAGAGGATGAAAAATGATGATCCAGAACAATTTATTGCCATTGGTTATTGTAATAATAATTTATTGTCTGTTATCTATGAAATTCGTTATGATGAGGAGGGAGAATATATCTGGTTAGTTACCTATTGGAAAAGTACCAAACAAGAAAGTAAACTTTATGAACAATATTTCAATTGATGAACTTGAAGAAAAAATTGAAGCAGGGGAAGAAATCATTGATCGCTATTTTGATGTTTCGACAACGCGAGTAGGAACCCCTCATGAAATGATACCAAGAAGAAAGCAAAATTTGATAATAACGAATATTGATCTTCCTCAATCTATGGTAAACGAACTTGATACAATGGCAACGGAATTAAATATTAATCGTGAAGCAGTTATTAAAATGATGCTGAGACGTAGCCTTGATGAGCATCATATTGCTAAAAATAGATTATAAGCCTTAACTATCATTGACAAGTATTGTTTAAAAATTTGAAGCATAACTTTCAACTTTTACCCGACGGCGTACTAAAAATTCCAACTTTCCAACAGTACAGTTAAAAGTCTAGGATGTTTACAGGGTGTTAAGTGTTAAATTTTTTGTAGAAAGCCCTGAGTAAAAACAGGCGCATCCTAGACTATGTAATAATCGGGATGACAGGATTTGAACCTGCGGCCCCTTCGTCCCGAACGAAGTGCGCTACCAAGCTGCGCTACATCCCGTAAGCAATAAACATCTAATCTATATTAACACGCTCTTTGAGATAAACTAAGTAAAGATAATACCATCACAGGAGTCAACAAGGCGTGACGGTTAAACCGGAATGGCTACGAGTAAAAGCACCACAATGGCAACGAGTCGGCAGTGTCAAAGAGATATTGCGAGATTTAGGCTTAAATACGGTCTGTGAAGAGGCATCTTGTCCTAATATTGGGGAATGTTTCAACGCCGGAACCGCTACCTTTTTAATTATGGGGCCCGCTTGTACCCGTGCTTGTCCCTATTGTGACATTGATTTTGAGAAAAAACCGAAAGCCTTAGACCCTCTCGAACCCCTCAACCTAGCGGAAGCTGTACGCCGTCTTAATCTTAATCATGTGGTCATTACTTCTGTCAACCGAGATGATTTATCCGATGGGGGGGCCTCTCAATTTGTGCGCTGTATTGCAGAAATTCGGAAATTTTCCCTAAAAACAACCATTGAGGTCTTAATTCCTGATTTATGCGGCAATTGGGACGCATTAGCGACTATTTTGTCAGCTAAACCCGAAGTTCTCAATCATAATACAGAAACTATTCCCCGTTTATATCGTCAGGTACGTCCTCAAGGAGATTATGGGCGATCGCTGGAGTTATTGCAACGATGCAAACAATTAACCCCTGAAATTTACACTAAATCCGGCTTAATGGTAGGATTAGGAGAAACAGATGCAGAAGTGCGTCAAGTAATGACAGAATTACGCCAAGTTGATTGTGATATTCTTACCCTGGGTCAATATTTACAACCCTCTCCTAAACATTTAGGGGTACAAGACTTTATCCATCCCACTCAGTTTGATGCGTGGCGAAAATTTGGCGAATCTATTGGGTTTTTACAGGTAGTATCTTCTCCTCTAACCCGTAGTTCTTATCATGCAGAACAAGTTAGAGACTTGATGGACAAATATCCTCGATAATAAAGTTTATCTGTTCTTGTAAAAGTGCATCCAGACCAATTAGGACTTTTATGTTATCTTGGCCAAGATAGTTAAAAAATTCTGACAAAGATTTTGTCAAATTGTTGAAACTTGTGTTATGCTAGTATAGGTTGATGAAAAGGAAAATCAACGCGGGTGTAGTTTAGTGGTAAAACCTTAGCCTTCCAAGCTAATGATAGGGGTTCGATTCCCCTCACCCGCTTTCTCTCAAACCTTGTTAAATCAAGACTTTCAGTAAAATGTTAGATTTTGTTAAAGCCTTTGATTAACTAAAATTAACTTCATTTTGACAGTCAATTGACAGTCAAAATAAATCATCAATTAACTGTCAAAAAGGTAAAAAAGCTCCTACAACAATACGGACAAACCATAAGACACAAAAACTAATAATCACAATTCCAATGTCAATTAAAAAGTACATTAGTTTTTTTTCCGAGAGGTGTCATAGGGGACAAATCCTGTTCCCGTTTTGGCTAAATAAAACTCAACCGCTCTAACTTGTCCCATAAGCAATTCTATTTGTGATTCAAACTGGCGATGCTTGGATTCCAATAAGCGATCGCGTTCTTCTTGTGATCGTTTGTTAGAAAATTGGGTTGTACCAAGCGATCGCTGTGTGGATTTGGCGATCGCTGTTTGGGTTTAGCGATCGCTGTTGGATTTAGCTATCGCTGTCACTGTACCTCATGAGAAAGCTTCAGCCGTTTCCTTTTTTGTTTTCTTCTCCGGCTGCACCCGATTATCCGCGATAACTCGACGCACAAATTCTTTAGCATCGTTAGCGGTTCTTCCTTCTGGAAATTTACTTAACATTTCCTCCAGTGGTTGAGGAGCTTCAAGAAAAAACTCATCTTTATTTGTCAACTCAGACAAAACCTTAGCTAAATCCTGAACAGTTGACTCTAAGGAAGTTAACCGTTCTTCCCAGTTAGGATTCCGAGCATTATCAGTTAATTCATAAGATTCCAACATTTCTAAAAGGAGTCGTTTCGCCGTCAAGTTTAAAGATTCATTATTTTCAACGTAAGTTTTTAAAAATTCCTCTTGATTTTTATTGATACTGAATGTGATTATGGGCATATAAACCTTTAGATAGTAGTTTAGATATATAGTATAAAATCTAAACTTTTTATATATCTAAGGTATCATCTAAATTATTTTATATATATAAACTATTATCTAAACTATTTATATATCTAAATAATTATCTAAACTATTTAGATGTTGTGTTAAAACCTAGAATTAGCGGTAATAATAAAAACGGGGTCAAACTGACCCCCACTTAAAACACTCCTAAAGTATATCCGATGACACCAGAAGAAAGACTAAGCCAAATTGAAGCTTTATTTGCTACGGCAGCTAAATATACTACCCGTCACGAAGCGGCGATCACTCGTCAAGAAGAAGCGATCGCACGTCAAGAAGAAGCGATCGCACGTCATGAAGAAGTGATCGTACGTCATGAAGAAACCCTTGAAAGATTAGACAATCAAGTGATTGACTTAAATCTTAAGTTAGCTGAAACAGTTGAGATTATGCGAGACTTAGCAGTTTATCAACGGCAAAGTCAAGAAGAAATACAACGCATTTGGCAATACTTAATGAGTCAAACCAGCAACGGTCACAACAGTTAATTATTTACTGAGGGGAATTCCCCTCAGTATTAAAGAGGCGTTACAGGCTCTCCGTTCATAATGAGGTAAAATGTAACAGCCTGCTATGGCTCAAGTAACTCAACAGGATATTCGTAACTGGTTTGCTCATTGCTGCTACTGTACCTCATGAGCTGGCGTGGGGACATGAAACCCTGAAAGCCTTACCAGATGACGAAAAGAGCAAAACATGGTAAAAAGAAAATGTTCTTTTTTTAGCGATCGCCGTCTAAACCCAAAATGTTACCAGAAATTTATAACAACCATTTAACAAAGTATCTGAAAAAATCGGAATATTTAATACTGTTAATCATGATAGAATTAGTGCAAGTATATAGGAAAATTAGGTTTTATGAGTTAGCTAGTTATTTTCCCAGTCCCATTTTATTTGAAAGTAAGAGAAAAAAGTTAAAACGGTTTTTCGAGATTCCTTGTTTGACAATTGAAGGAGTATGGATACCTATCATAAAACAGTGGTTAAAGCAATCATTTAGTACAGGAGATGTCTTACATATTGCCATAGATAGAACCCAATGGGGGTTGATTAATATTTTGATGGTAAGTCTGGTAATTGATAATAGAGGAATTCCCTTATATTTTGAGTTGCTAGATCACATCGGTAATAGTAACTTTGACACACAGAAAAGTATATTAGCCCGAATATTACTCTTTCTAAAAGAATATAAAATAGTTGTCTTAGGGGATAGAGAATTCTGCTCAGTTGAACTAGCAAAATGGTTACATGGACAAAAAAGAGTTTATTATGCACTCAGATTGAAGAAAAGCAACTATATTGAAGTAGAAAAGGAAATGTGGACGCGACTAAAAGATTTAGGATTATCTTCAGGAATGTCTTTATTTTATCAAGGAGTTAAAGTTACGAAAACAAAAGGATTTATAGGCAGTAATATAGTGGCGAAATGGAAAAAGAAGTATAGAGGAATAGAGACAAAAGAAGCTTGGTTTATTATCACAAATTTAACCAGTATTGATGAGACGATTGACGCTTATAAAAAGAGATTTTGTATTGAGGAAATGTTTCGGGATTTTAAGAAAGGTGGTTATGATTTAGAAAGAACGAAATTAACAGGACATCGCCTTACTTCCTTAATTATATTGATTACTCTAGCTTATTCAATGGCAACATTTTCTGGAAAAATTATTAAAGAGAAAGGATTGGCAAAATATGTGGGGAGAGTCAGAAAAAACAAGAAAATGCGACGGAGACACAGTAACTTTTATATCGGTCTTCATGGAAAAGATTGGGTTGACTCTTGTGATTTATTTACCGTTGAAGCCCAGGCATTAATGCAATTAAGCCCCGAAAAACGCGCCTATTATCGACGAGGACGACGGGCTATATCCCTGATTAAGTCTAGCTTATAGATTTTTATGTCCCCACGCCAGATTGTCACGACTACTCAGTTTAAAAAAGATTTAAAACGAGTTAACAGAAGAGATAAATTAAGATATAATGAACGAAGTAAAAAGTTCGCAACAAGAAAAATTATGACAACTACCGCAGATGATGTATGGCAATTATTAGCTGAATTAGTGACAGCCCAAAAAGAAACGGAGCGACGCTTTCAAGAAACAGATCGCAAAATTCAAGAAGTTAGTAAGCAAATAGGAGCTTTAGGCGGTAAATGGGGGCGTTTTGTGGAAAAAATGGTGGCTCCTGCCTGTGAAACTTTATTTTTTAATAGAGGTATTCCCGTTCATCAAGTTAGTCAACGAGTCAAAAAACGTCTGGATGGTAAAACGTTAGAAATTGATGTCTTAGTGACTAATGAAGATCATGTTTTAGTAGTAGAAGTTAAGAGTAGTTTAGGTGTGGATGATGTTAAAGAATTGAGCGATGATTTAAGCAAATTTCGCCAATTCTTCCCTGAGTATAACGAAAAGCAAGTATATGGGGCGGTGGCAGGAATTGAAATAGAAGAAGGTGCAGATAAATATGCTTATCGTCAAGGTTTATTTGTGTTGGTACAATCGGGAGAAAATGTCGCTATTCTTAACGATGCTGAGTTTCAACCAAAAGTTTGGTAGTGTGATCTACAAAAATAAGAGCGATCGCACTCAACAAAAAAGCGATCGCACTTTAAGCTGTCTTGGCGATCTCTGCTAGTTTGATTAGTCCTTATAATTCATAATTCATAATTTATTGTGGTATTTTCATTTGACCTTCGGGGCCATTGCTCCCAAACGAAAGCTAGAGTAGGGGTTTGGCATACACCTCATGGATTGGTGGAAACGCCCCGATTTATGCCTGTGGGAACCCTAGCGACCGTTAAAGGACTCACTCCTGCTCAACTCGAAACGACTGGGGCCCAGATGATTTTAGCCAATACTTATCATCTCCATCTACAACCTGGAGAAAGCATTATTCAACAAGCTGGGGGACTGCATCGGTTTATGGGTTGGAACGGCCCAGTTTTAACTGATTCTGGAGGGTTTCAGGTCTTTAGTTTGAGTGCATTACGAAAAATTAAAGAATTTGGGGTGACGTTTCGTTCTCCTAGAGATGGACGCATCATTGAATTAACCCCTGAACGTTCCATCCAGATTCAAAATGCTTTGGGGGCCGATGTGATTATGGCCTTTGATGAATGTCCTCCGGGAGATGCTGATTATGCAACGGTAGCTGCTGCTACAGAACGCACCTATCGTTGGTTAGAACGGTGTATCACTGCCCATCAACGTCCCGATACACAAGCTTTATTTGGTATTGTGCAAGGGGGAACCTATCCAGAATTACGACAAAAGGCCGTAAATGCTTTAAAAGAGTTAAATTTGCCTGGTTATGCCATTGGGGGGGTCAGTGTGGGGGAAGACCCCGCCTTAGTTCGAGAAATTGTCCAATTTACCGCCCCTTTGTTACCTTTTGAGAAACCCCGTTATTTGATGGGGGTGGGGACTTATAAAGAAATGGCTATGGCGATCGCGTCTGGGATAGATTTATTTGATTGTGTGATTCCTACTCGTTTTGGTCGTCATGGTACAGCTTTAGTAAAAGGTGAGCGTTGGAACCTGAAAAATGCTCCATTTCGGGAAGATTTTACCCCTCTAGATGATAGTTGTGCTTGTTATACCTGTCAAACCTTTACAAGAGCTTATTTGAATCATTTGATACGGTCACGGGAGATGTTAGGGTATATTCTTTTATCATTACACAATATTGCCGAGTTAATCAGATTTACTCAACAGATTCGAGAGGCGATTTTAAGCGATCGCTTTGTGACGGAGTTTGCTCATTGGTTAAGTTAAATGATTCTCTTAAAACAGTCAAATCAAGTATGGCTAGGATTTATTAGTTGTCTATTAATTATTATTTTAATTTTTTATAGTCAATTAACTGGTGCTAATGCTAACACTTTAGTAATAGCAACTGAGCCAACTTTTCCTCCCTTTGAAATGGCAGCTAAAACGGGAGGTGAATTAGAAGGATTTGATATTGATTTAATGAGGGCTATTGGTCAAGAATCTGGCTTAAAAGTTAAGTTTGAAAGTTTACCATTTGATGGCATTATTCCGGCCTTACAATCTGGAACAGTTGATGGGGCAATTAGTGGTATGACTATTACCCCTGAACGAGCTAAAACTATTGCTTTTTCTCGTCCTTATTTTAAAGCAGGATTAGCCATTGCGGTTCAAGAAAATAATAGCAATATAAAAAGTTTTGCCGATTTAGACAATCAAAGAATTGCTGTACAAATTAGTACAACTGGAGCCAATAAAGTGAAAACAATTCCAGGGGCAAAAATTACAACTTTTGATAATGCACCTTTAGCCCTTCAAGAATTAGTTAATGGTAATGTTGATGCAGTAGTTAATGATGCGCCTGTCACTTTATATGCCATCAAAACAGGCAATTTACAAGGGATTAAAGTAGTTAGTGAGTTACTTACTGAAGAATATTATGGGATTGCCTTACCACACAAATCACCCTATATTCAGATTATTAATAATAGTTTACAAACATTAATTGATCAAGGAAAATATCAAGTTATTTATCAAAAATGGTTTGCGGGTTCACCCTCATCTTTGCCGCTTATTGCTCCTAGTTTACAGGAGAATGAGGAATCATCAATTAATTTTAATCAACTGATTTTAAATTTGATTAAAGGTGCGATAATTACTTTAGAATTAACCGCATTTTCTGTATTTTTAGGAATGGTTGGAGGAGCATTATTAGCCTTAGCGCGTCTGTCTAATTATGAGGTTTTACGTTGGTTAGCAAGATTCTATATTGATGGTTTTCGAGGGACACCATTATTAGTGCAAATTTTTATGATTTATTTTGGTTTACCTGCCTTATTTCAACAATTAGGATTTACTTTTAATATTGCCCGTTTTCCTGCCGCAGTTATGGCCTTAAGTTTGAATGCTTCTGCTTATTTAGCGGAGATTATACGAGGGGGTATTCAATCAGTTCCTAAAGGACAAGGAGAAGCGGCTAAATCTTTAGGTATGACCCCAACACAAACCATGCGTTATGTAATTTTTCCTCAAGCCTTTCGTTATATTTTACCACCATTAGGCAATGAATTTATTACCATACTCAAAGATACAAGTTTAGTGGCAGTGATTGGTTTTGAGGAATTATTTCGTCAAGGCCAATTAATGGTAGCCACCACTTATCGAGCCTTTGAAATTTATACGGCTGTGGCTATAATTTACTTAATTTTAACCTTACTATCTTCTCGTTTATTTAGTTGGTTAGAATGGAGATTAAATCCTTTACAACAGGTCAAAAATTAGATAAATTATGGCACGAACTCATTTATTCTCTTATTTAGTACGTCTATTAAAGCAAGCAAATATAAATAAACCTTCTGGATTATTTACAATTTATAAAAGACGTAAATTTCTCAAAAATATTGCCCTTACTGGAGGTGGTTTAATAACTTCATTAGCCCTATCTAATTATTCTAAAACCTATGGTAAAAATTCTCCATCAATTGCGATTATAGGAGGAGGAATAGCAGGATTAAACGCGGCTTATCAACTCAAAAAAGTAGGATTAATAGCAAATGTTTATGAAGGAAAAGAACGATTAGGAGGTAGAGTTCATAGTATCAAAATAGGTGCAAAAAAAGACACTATTTTAGATCTTGGTGGTTCATTTATCAATTCTGATCACGAAGATTTACTGACTTTAGCTCAAGAATTAGGAGTAGATGTCTTGACACTCTCGCCGCTAACCGCTTGGGGGGTGTAGCGGGAGATTCCTGATTCAACGAGCGATGCTTTCTAATACAAGTACCAGCGAGTCTTATTCACTCTCCACAGGCTTAAAATTCCGTCTGTCCGGCGGTATTTATTGACAGTATTCTTAATCCTTCTGCTCTGATATTTTTAGCTGCGTTTTCGTCTCGGTCATGGTGAGTTTGACAATTAGGACAAACCCAATCTCTGATGCTTAAATTTATCAAATTATTTTTGAATCCGCAGCAAGAACAGGTTTTTGTACTTGGATAAAATCTGTCAACTTGAACAAGTTTCCCCCCCTCTCTTTCTAGCTTGTAGCTTAAGAAGTTTAGTAACATACCAAATCCAGCATCAAGTATTGATTTAGCTAATTTGGTACGCGCTAATCCTTTTATACAAAGGTTTTCTGCTACAATGACTTGGTTTTCGTCAACGAGCTTTCTTGAGAGTTTGTGGAGAAAATCTTGTCTAGTATTAGTAATTTTTTCGTGAACAAGAGCGACTTCTTTAATCGCTTTTCTACGGTTGTTAGAACCCTTGGTTCTACGAGATAATTTCTGTTGTCTCCTTTTTAATCGTTTGGCATATTTTCTAGTTGGTTTAATTGGGTCAACCTTATAAGTTGTTTCACCATCAAAGACTGTCACTAGGCTAGATAAGCCTAAATCAATTCCTGAGACTTTAGAGGTTTTATTGATGATTAAATCGTCAGATTCAAATAAAATAGAGGCAAAATATTTACCTGTACTTGTTTTTGAAACTGTCACTGACTTAATCTTTCCTAAAATCTCTTTTGAAAGTTTAGCTTTAACAATCCCCAGTTTTGGGAGCTTTAAACCGTTGTTATTAAGAGAACAACCTTCAGGGTAACGGATTGATTGTTGTTTATATTTACTCTTAAACTTAGGAAATTTAGCCCTTTTAGAAAAGAAATTTTTAAAAGCAGCTTCTAAGTTTTTGAGTGCCTGTTGTAAGGTGGCAGCCGTTGATTCTTGCAACCATTCAAAATCAGGGAGCTTTTTTAGCTGAGTTAGGTCTTTTGCCATTTGGCAATAAGTCATCCCAATCCCAGTTTCTTGATACTGATTGTTAGTCTTATTTAAGTAAAAATTATACACAAATCTTGCACAGCCTAAATTTCGATTTAAGGCAATTTCTTGTGGCTGATTTGGATAAATTCTGACTTTTAAGACATTTAACACGGCTTTCGACCTGTTGTGTTACATTAGCCAGTGTAACACTTAACGCTTTAATATGTCAAACGCTTACAATCATGGATTTAGATCGGTCTACAGACTTAACGCTCATATTGTTTTTGTCGTTAAATACAGAAAACAGGCTATCAGTGAACCTATACTGTCTAGACTTCAAGAAATCTTTAAAGACACTTTAAATAAATGGGATTGTGAATTACTAGAATTTAATGGCGAGTCCGACCATGTTCATTTGCTCATTGACTACAAACCCGATAAACCTTTATCTACTTTAATCGGTAATTTAAAAACTGTTAGTAGTAGGTTGATACGAAAAGAAAACCCTGACTTGTCTAAGAAATACTTTTATGGAAAACCTTATTTTTGGACAGGCTCTTATTTTGTGGCAAGTTGTGGTGGCGTAACTGTTGAACAACTTAAAAATTATGTTGAAAACCAAAATTCCCCTAAGAAATAAGGACTCCCTACGGTCGGTTTATTTGTTGGCAAAAATTCATCTCACCGCTAACCGCTTAGGCGGTGTAGCGGGAGTCCTCTTTTTGCATTTTAGATAGAAAGAAATTTAGAGTTACCTTATCCAAAAGTGGGTTATTATTTTAAGAGAAAGGTATGGCCAGAAGCAGAATTAGCAAATCTTTTAAACCCTATTTCTCAACAAATTGCCCAAGATTCTGCTTTATTAGAAGAAAATTTTGGTCAATATGCTCCTTCATTAGATGCTCTTTCAGTTACTCAATATTTAGATAAACATAGGGGTAAAATTTCTCATCCTGTGGTTCAGAATTTATTAGAAAATTCTATTCGTACTGAATATGGAGTAGAACCTCAAAATTCATCTGCTTTACAGTTAATTAATAACTTACCAAAAGTTGAAAATAAAGAAGTTAATGTATTAGGAAATAGCGATGAAATTTATTGTATTTCAGGGGGAACAGGAGCATTAATTAATGAGTTAGTAAAATCTCTGAATTCAGAGCAAATTAAAACCTATAAACAATTAATAAAAATTCAATCAGAAGCAAATCAATTTAAGCTAACTTTTCAAGATAATAGTCATGTCTTAGCAGATTATGTGATTTTAGCAATTCCCCTTACTACCCTAAGAAAAGTTAATATACAGGTCAGTCTTCCTGACTCCTTAAAACGTTTTATTCAAACCGTTGATCTAGGTAATAATGAGAAAGTTTTTGCGAAGTTTACTCATGCTGTTTGGCAACAAGAAACAGGGTTCATTAAAGAAGCATGGACAGATTTAGGTACTTCAGAAATTTGGGAATCTACTACCTCTTTAACTCCTCCTTCAGAACCTTTATTAACCTTTTTTCTCGGAGGAAATGAAGCAACTTCCACCATTAAAATGACAGGAAGAGTATTAGGAAATACATTAATTAAACAATTAGATTCTGTCATTTCTGGGGTTAAAGAAGCAGCAACAGGGGATTTTTGGCGAACTGCTTGGCAAAATGAAAGATTAATTCAAGGGGCTTATACTAATTTTAAACCAGGACAGTATACTGAATTTCAAGAGTGGATGTATATAGACTCTGAAAATCCTGTCGAAACTCAAAAAGTAAGGGTTGAGAATTTAATATTTGCTGGAGAACAATTTAGTGCAAATTACTATGGTTATATGAATGGTGCAGCCGAAACAGGACGTTTAGCAGCACAAACAATAATAGAGACGTTGTTTAAAAACGTCTCTACTCAATAAAAATTCTCCTTTGCGGGTTCCTATATTTGTAGCTTGAGACTTAACTTAATCGGTGATGGCCTTGAATAACACATCGGTTAAGGACATACCTTTCATATCATCAACCGTAACAGTATCAACGATATCAAATTTAGCTCCAGCAGCTTGTAATTGATCATCTAAAGCTTTAAAGAATGCTGTTGCTTTCTTATCTTTACCGACTTGAATTAGAGAAATAGCTAATTCCTCGTCTCGATCAATTTTTTGAGTCGCATCAATAATAATATCGATAACGGCTTTACGATCAGTGGGTTCCCCATCAGTAATTATTAAGAAGGTTTCTCCATTGGGTTGCGCTGTTCCGACTGCTTTACGCTCAAAATAATTGTCAAAGGCATCTTGAAGAACTTCAGCTAAGTCCGTCTGTCCCATAGGTTCATTTTCTTCGTAAATCTTCGTTACCTTAGTTGAGGTTACATTGTCATACCGTCTGAAGCGACTAGAAAATAAATAGATGGTGATCCCATCAGGATCTATTTCTTCGCATTTTTGCGCCAACATGAAGGTAGACTCCTGAGCAATTTCCCAACGAGTCTTGCCATTAGCCTCATCAGAGGTAGCCATGCTGCTACTTTTGTCGATCATCAGGGTATAGTCCCGATTTCCGATAATTGAGTCTCCTAGCATAAGGGAAATAACCTCCTCGGTAGATTTATACATTTGTCTACTGTCTAGGTTATTACGATCTTTGAGATCTTTCCCTAAAGACTTGGAATTTTATCAGAATTGAGGTTCCCATCTTTTTGATACAGAATTGTGTGACACAAATCAAGTTAATTGTAAAGTTATATAACAAAACTTTAGAAAAAATCTTTAAATATAGTCTTACGTCCCGTCATAGTCTTAACGTAGAACATCAGAAGAAGCTAATTTTGGAAATTTCCAATGATGGACAACAAGACTCAAAAATACCGTATGGTATGCACCCTGACTTTTGGGGATGTCTACGGGCAAATTATCGTTTGGTTAATTGTTATTTTCTTAAGCTTGGCCAGTGCTTTAGGTTTATGGAGTAGTACCCGTCAAATTTACGCTTTAGCCGTGGTGGGACTGGTTATTGTCTTATCTTTTCCTTTCCTATTGTTTGCGTTCGTTACTACCCTGCTCAACCATATTGAGTTTACTCCCCTAGAAGATTCAGAAACTACCAGTTCCTCTTCTCGCAGAATTTATGGTACTACCCAAAAACCTGCCGAAGCAACCAGTTAGTATGAACTATCAAGCAATACATTAGTATATCTATAGGGTCAATTCACGAATTGACCCTATAAAAACTCTATTTTTATTAGTTTTGTCTATGTCCTGTCAAATTTTTGTTTATTTTAATAGTCTCATTAATGAATCTTCTCGATAATAGAGGTGATTGGTAAAAATTGAGACAATTTTTGTTTTTTCCTGGCTTATTATTAGACAGGAAAACCTGACTCAATTTTAGCGTTATTAAGTGTGTGGTGTTGTGAAAAATCTTGTGAGGAGTTGGGTGAGATATTCACCTTAAAGTTTATGCTGAAATTTTGGTAAAGATTATGAATTTTTCTCATAGTTTAACACACTCAACTAACATTGTGATGGGATTACTTACCCTGGGAGTGGGGGTAATGTTTTCAACGGTTCCTACTTTAGCGCAAGAAGAAATTATTACTGACCCCAAACCCTTAGAAATTTATACAGGAACAGTACAAGATTTAGGGGGAACTGAAACGAGAACTCTAGTAGAAGGTTTAGGTGGTGTTGGGGGACAATATACACCGGTCGATGGAGTGACTTCGGGATATAAATTTGACAAAAATTCCTATGAAGCTAAAACAGATGCCCTAAATTCAGTATTAGAACAACATGATGCTACTTTAGGTGATGTTCAACGTCCCACAGCACGTATTCCTTTAATCAATTTTTAACTTTCTTCCGCGAGAAGTCCCCCGATTTATCGGTGGGACGGAAGTTTCTTTATGTCGGGGAACCCGCCAACAGAACTGCCTTATGAATCGCGGGCAATAAGCTGTCACGCATCTAAATTGGTAGTTGAGATTGCAAGGGAGCAAGGGAGCAGGGAGCAAGGGAGCAGGGAGCAGGGAGCAGGGAGCAAGGGAGCAGGGAGCAAGGGAGAAAGATTTGAACTTTTGTACCAAAACCCTCTATAACCATTTTAAATGCGTCTTAGCTTATTTGTGGATTGTTATTTTGAACAAAGTATAAATTTTAGGGGTCAACGGCCGTTGACCCCTACAGAAAATATCAAATTGAGAGATGATTCAGACTTAGAACCTGAAGGTAGTCCGCAATGCCCCTACCCAAATACTATTATTGCTATTGTTACCATCAGGATTGATGATTACATAAACCCCAGGAGTCAATAGAATGTTTTTAGTCAGAGGATACTGATACTGGGTTTCAAAAATGTAAGGAGTATCTTGGTCAGGAACCGTTAAATCTCCAGGTAAGGCATCAATCCGACGAGAATTGGTGGTAGAACCACCAGCAAAACTCAAGACAGCCCCCTCTTTCCCTAAATCTACGATATTAAGAGCAGCCATCCAAGTCCAGATATCAGCCCCAAAACCGCGACGACTTTGACCATTGGCATCAAGACCTTGCGCACGGGCCAAACCATAACCAACCCAACCGGTCAAGTTAAAAGTTTGGTTAATGCGCCAGTTACCATTGAGTCCATAGGCATCCATAATAGTTGGCGCGCCTAAGAAGGGATCTCGGCCTATCCCAACTCCGAGTCGGCGACTATTAACACCAGCCGCAGTTCGGTTATTCGGTTCAACATAACTTCCTGTACCAAAAGTCGTATTGAGACGGTTGGGGTTGGGATTGTTGGGGTTGGGATTGACATAGTCGGCAGTGAAATAATGGTGCATAAAAGTAAAGTTAAAGGCCAAGCTCTGAGTAGGATAAATCCCTAACTGACCCCCCGCACTAAAATTACCATTAAACAAACCTCTTCCTAAAGCTGGATCATTACCTGTATTACTGGGGGCTAAATAAAGACCCCGTACCGTCACCCAATCAGCAAATTTATAGGCAAAACCGCCCCCAATCCCTTCATTCCCCCGCGCGGTGAGAGGATCATAACGAAGGAAACGAGATAAAGTCCCTGTTCCTGAAGCATTTAAGAAGGGGTTGCCCACATCAAAAATATCGTCAACATCAAGTCCAGTACCTCCGACATAACCCGTGAAGTTACCAATGGGGAACCGATACCACAAGTTATCAACAATGACGTTACTGGTGTTACGAAGGTTGCTAGTGGTATCGTAGGAAAGACGAGCCATTTGCGTTCCAGTAGGGTCAGAATAGTCAAAAACACTACCCGCTTGCAGACGAGTAGTTAAGAAGTCTTTTCCGGTAAAACTGGTATTGATATTTAAACGAACCCGATAACCAAGATTCGCGTTATCATCAATGCGTCGTCTGCCATTAGGAAGTCTTCCTTGATTGAATAAATTTTGTTCCCGGAAGTCTAAGGCTCTTTCCCCTGACGCACCAGATACGGAAAATAGGACTTCCCCTCTTAATTTGGTGGTAGTGGAAAATTGATGATCTTCAAGAAACGCTACCCTTTCTTCTAGATTACTAACTCTTGCTCCCAATGCGGTTAATTCAGCCTCAAATTCTTGAGCTAAACGTTTGAGCTTTTCAATATCTTCCCGTAACACTGCTACGTTTTCTTGTAACAAGCGTTCAATGGTATTTAAACAAGCGTTTAAACCGGCCGCAAATTCCCAACGAGAGGTGGCCCGGTTGCCCCTGAATGTCCGGTCAGGATAACCCACAATACATCCGTAACGCTCAACTAAACTGCGTAACGCTTCATAGGCCCAGTCCGTGGGTGAAACATCCCGTAACTCAGAAATACTGGTTACTTGGGACATGGGTTCACCGGCCACTGAATTATCAAACTTCTTCGTTTCAGTGCGGTTTAAGGGAGTTTTTAATTCAGGACGACTACGAACAACTCCTAATGCTTCTTCGGGAGAAGCGACTTCACTACTTACAAGTTGTTCTTGAGAATCCTGAATTTCAGGATTAGGAGAGGCGATCGCACTTTGAGCGACTAACAGAGAAAAACCCAAAGCAATGGGTGTTTTCTTAAGAAATTCTTGAAATAACCTGGACATACAATACAATCCTCACACCGATAATATCAAGCGAATTCTTCAAAAAAGAATTCTTCAATTCTAACCAATCTTACTGAAAAATTGGGAACTTTATCCCTAACGGATAAAATATATCATTACTATAAAACAATTTAGTAAAAGCATCCTATTATTTCAGGTATGAACTTTAAACTATTACTGTTTTAAGTCATTCAGTAGGATTAATCGTCACTTCTCAATGATAGGGATTCAACTGAATCAATCCCTTTTTAATTGTCTAGTTCACTATGACGTTTCTTTTACAAAAAAGTTGAGAGAAATCGTCACTGTTATAGTTTATCTCAGATGCGGTTGATTTGTGAACCGGACTTAAATAACTATCAGTCCAACTATTTCTAGACGATAAAAGATAAAAGTTATGATTCAGTTATCTTAATGTTAAGAATCAATAAAACTAAGTAAATCATCAGATTAATCTGTCTTCTGACTTCTAACTTCTGACTTCGTTAACCCCGATGTCCAGTAACAATATAAGACACTCGCTGAGCAATATTAGTTGCGTGATCAGCCATTCTTTCTAAGTGACGAATCACAAGAGCAAGTAAGATGAAAGGTTCAATGACTCCTGGAATATTGCGCTGATAGGCTAATATTTGATAAAGATGCTCGTAAGCATCATCTACTGTATCATCCATCTGTTTAACCCGTTTTCCCCCATCACCATCTAACTCTGCTAAGGCCACCAGACTAGCTGCTAACATCATTTGAGCATAATTAGACATAATAGCCATCTGCCCTAAACAATCATGAGGGGGATAAGTTACCAGTTTAACAGCAATTTCGCTCAAGTCTTGGGCATAATCTCCAATACGCTCTAAATCTCGCACCAACTGCATAAAAGCACTCAAAAGACGCAGATCTTGAGCTACAGGAGATTGTAAGGTCATCAAAGTTGAGCAATCTAGTTCTATTTGACGATAATAACGGTCAATTTGTCGATCAAGTTCACTAATTTTAACAACTACATCAAGATTCTGTTCAAACAAAGCTTGATGACTCAGACGAAAAGACTCTTCAACTAAGGTTCCCATCCGTAGAACTTCTTGTTCTAATCGCTTGAGACAGCGAGCAAAATAGGTATTATCGGGATATTTCCTGTTTGATATGTTCACTACTTTTACTTTAGAAGGAATAATAAAATCAGGAGATGTAGCTTTTATACTTATAACGTTTAAGATTAGACATTATTTAGTTCTTCCTTTTTCTGCCAACATTTCTAATTTAACTTGTTGAATCAATTCCATTTTTTTGTCTAAGGATTCATAGCCATTACTTTTAGCCAGTTGACACATTTCCTCAAAGTCGTCTAGTTCATTTTTAGCAATAATAACTAGATCGACTTCTCCATCACTAAATTCTGGGGGTGCTTTGACTCTTAATTCTCCTTTGTGTATTTTACCTTTAGTCTGTATTATTCTCATTTATTTACTTCTGCTATCTTGACTAATTGTTGTTTAATTAAGTTACAATGAGATCTTGCACCTGATATTAAAAACCCGATTTTTCCTACCCTTGATTAATAGGCAGTATCACTTGTATCCAAGCTCCACCCGTTGATGGATGATTTCTCGCCACAATAGACCCACCATGAGCAATTATAATCTCTTGAGTAATGGCTAGTCCTAAACCACTTCCTTGACGGGGTGATTGCTCAGAAAACCCTTGACGAGTACGAGACAGATCACCTCTATATAACCGATCAAAAACGTAGGGTAAATCCTCATCTGAAAAACCAGACCCATGATCAATTATATCAATTGTAATGATTTTTAGCTCCTGCTCTGTGGCCATTACCAGAATCTCCTTTTGAGGGGGACTATGTTTAAGGCTATTATCTAATAAATTCAAAAATACTTGTATCAGACGAGAGCGATCGCCAGAAAAACTAATCTGTTCTATTCCTTGATAGTCTAGAGTGACTTGTTTTCCTTCAGCAATGGGTTCTAATATTTCCCAAGCTGACCTAATTAATATTTGTAAATCTAATAATTCATAAGTCAGAGTTTGATGAGCATTTTCGGCCAATTGACTTAAATCTAGCCAATCTTCCACTAAATTGCTTAAACGCTTTGTTTCTTTTAACAGTTGTTGGGCCCAACGACGTTCAGGGTTTTGTAACCGATTTTGTAAAGTTTCAGCTACTAAAGAAATAGAAGTTAAGGGGGTTCGTAGTTCATGAGTCAGATCAGAAAAAGCGCGATCGCGGGAACGGGATAATTCTCTCAAAGGCTGTTGATTTTCAATAAAAACCCCTATTTGTCCTTGGGGAAGGGGTAAACTATAAGCTTTCAGCGCAATGGAACGTTGAGGGACATGGGGACTCTCTGAAGACCCTTGAGAGACGGAAGGGTTAGGATAAAAGGCCCATTCCTTAACTTGAGAGGTTTGAGTCTGACGGGTAAATTCAATCAGTTGATCAAGTTCATAAGAACGTACTAAATGCAAGACTAAGCGAAGTTGATCTGGTTGCCAACGATCAATTTGTAGTAGGGTTTGAGCTTGTTTATTACACCATAACAATTGATTTTGATCATCTATCCGTAAAAAAGCCAGAGGACAATAAGCTAATAAATCTTGTTGACAATGTAATTCTTGTGTTTGTTCGTCATACTTCTGTTGAAGATAGAAAATTTCTCGCCTAATGACAGAAGTAATAGACAAAGAGGGCAATAAATCGGGTGTATCTGGTGCTATAGTCAAAATTTTGCCTAATTGTGACTTAAGACGATGATTGTTCCACCAAGCAACCCCAAGTCCTAGCAGTAAACCCAGGATAAAGAAAATCAAAGTTGACTGCCACCTAAATTCTCAATATATTCCTAGTATTGTAGATCAACCAAAACGATAACCAAAACCTCGTACGGTGATTAAATATTCCGGTTGACTGGGATCTTTTTCTAATTTCTCCCGTAACCAACGAATATGAACATCAACGGTTTTTGTATCCCCTAAGAAGTCTGGCCCCCAAATTTGCTCAATTAACTGCTCTCGTGACCAAACACGGCGAGGATAACTCATAAATAGCTCTAAGAGACGATATTCTTTAGGAGAGAGATTAACTTCTTCCCCATGAGCGATCACCCGACATTCTTGAGTATAAATGGCAATATCGCGGAACTTACGAATAGGTGCTGACGACATATTAGTAAAACCTTGACGACGAATTAAGGCACGACAACGAGCCACTAATTCTCTCATACTAAAAGGTTTTGTTAAATAATCATCTGCACCTACTTCTAAACCAAGTACCCTGTCTGTTTCACTTGCTTTTGCACTTAAAATTAGAATCGGGACAATATTGTTTTGATAACGCAGACAACGACAAATATCTAAGCCGTTGATCTGAGGTAACATTAAATCGAGTAATACTAAATCAAAGCCTGACCCAATAGTCTTAGTTTCTTCTTCTTGCTGTAATAGATTTAAGGCAGCGCGTCCATCACTTATAGATAGTACCTCATACCCTTCTTCTTCTAAAGCAAGAACAATCATATCCCGAATTACGTCTTCATCTTCAACTACCAAGATTCGATAATTATTAACAATAGACCCAGAAGTAGAATTTTGCGGTAAGTCGAGGGATAGCATACAAACAATCTGTGCTTTTAGTTATATCCTCAATATATACAACAAAAATGTCTTGTTGGCCTAAAAAATTTCTTTTTTCTTATCTCTATAGAACCCATTTGGGATCTTTCCCAGAATCTCTACACAGTCAGGATTAAAAAGAAATCATCCAATTTGCTAAAACCATCATAAGTTCAATCTTTCAATAGAGATCCCAAATGGGTTCTATAGTCTCTAAGTATTTATACTCAATTAAGGCGAAAAGTATGCTACAAGCGATACTACAAAACGAAGTGCGAAATGTGGGTTATAATTTGATTGAATTAGTGTGGCATTCAGCCAAAGAATATATAGCTAATAAAATATTTGAATCAGTTGAAGAGTTAGAAAAGTTATTAAATAAATTATTAAACGAAGAGCAACTTATTATTAAGTGGGGCCGTTTAATTAAAAATAAAGGTAATGCTATTTATTTTATTTAGCTGCGTAGCAGCTTATTATCATAATCTTTGTAAGCAATCCGACACAAATTATAGAGACTTTGCGTAAATCTGATTCAATTAGATTAAAGATATTGCCTAAACTATCCCTGAAACTGACAAGAAAATGCTAAATTAAAATTAGATTCTTGAGGGAAAAAGGATGAATATCTCACAAGCACAACAACGTATAAACCAACTACGTCAACAACTACAAAAAGCGAATTATGCTTATTATGTCCTTGATAATCCTATTATGGAGGATAGCATTTATGATCAATTATATCGGGAACTACAAGACCTTGAAACTCAATATCCTGACCTGATCACCGACCATAGTCCTACCCAAAGAGTCGGAGATAGTCCAGCTTCTCAATTTGCCTCTATCAAACATAACATACCTCTTTATAGTCTAGAAAATGCCTTTAACCTACAAGAATTGAGACAATGGCAAGATCGTTGGCAACGTCAAACCCCAAATATTGAACAATTTGAATATGTTTGCGAATTAAAAATAGATGGGTCAGCTTTAGCCTTAACTTATGAAAATGGGGTATTAATTAGAGGAGTCACCAGAGGAGATGGAACCACCGGAGAAAATATAACTCAAAATGTGCGAACTATTCGCTCTATTCCCTTAAAATTAACTCTAGAAAATCCTCCTAATTTAATAGAAATTCGCGGCGAAGCTTTCTTACCCCTAGATGAATTTGATCGCATTAATTTAGAAAGAGAACAAACAGCAGAAGCTTTATTTGCTAACCCTCGTAACGCGGCAGCAGGAACCCTAAGACAATTAGATCCCAAAATCGTTGATCGCCGACGGTTACAATTCTTTGCTTATACCTTACACTTACCTCAAAATAATCAAATAACCACGCAATGGGACTCTTTAAACTATTTACAAAGTATGGGGTTTTTAGTTAATCCTAATCGTAAATTATGTCAATCTCTTGAAGAAGTAACTAACTATTGTAATCAGTGGGAAACTAACAGACGAAATCTACCTTATATGACTGATGGAGTAGTAGTTAAAATCAATAATTATGAGTTACAAAAACAATTAGGATTTACTCAAAAATTCCCTCGATGGGCGATCGCCTTAAAATATCCAGCCGAAGAAGCCCCCACTATAGTCCAAGATATCATAGTTAATGTGGGCAGAACCGGAGCCGTGACCCCCATGGCCGTGATGAAACCCGTTCACCTAGCGGGAACCACCGTACAACGTGCCACCTTACATAATAGCGAGCGCATCGCTGAACTCGACATTCGGGTGGGGGATACAGTCATCATTCGTAAGGCTGGAGAAATTATACCAGAAGTAGTACGGGTGGTTAAAGAATTACGCCCTCCCCAGACCCAACCGTATAAAATGCCCACCCATTGTCCTGAATGTGGTTCTCTCCTCATGCGTCCTGCTACAGAAGCAGTGACGCGATGTGTTAATAGTTATTGTAGCGCAATTTTACGAGGTAGTTTAATACATTGGGCCTCAAGAGATGCCCTAGATATTAGAGGATTAGGTGAAAAAATTGTTATGCTATTAATTAATAATAAATTAGTCAATTCGGTCGCTGATTTATATCATTTAACTCCGGAGCAAATTTTTACTTTAGAAAGAATGGGTCAAAAATCTTCCGGAAAGTTAATCACTGCCATTGAAGCTAGTAAAAAGCAACCTTGGTCACGGGTTTTATATGGCTTAGGTATTCGTTATGTGGGTAGTGTCACCGCTAGATTATTAGCGGATAATTTTCCCACAGTTGACGAGTTATCTCAAGCCTGTATCCCTTCTTTAGCTTCAATTCATGGTATTGGGGAAGAAATCGCTCAATCTGTATTTGATTGGTTTAAAATTACCCACAATAATACTTTAATTGAACGTTTAAAAGAAGCCGGTTTACAATTGGTTAATGAAGTTTCGCCTTTAGAGACTTCAATATCAATTCAATCAACATTAGCAGGAAAAACCTTTGTAATTACGGGGACATTACCCACATTAAAACGAACAGAAGCTCAAACATTAATTGAAAAAGTAGGAGGAAAAGTAACCAATTCTGTCAGCAGTAAAACCGATTATTTAGTTGTAGGAGAAGAAGCAGGATCAAAATTAGAAAAAGCTCAAAAATTAGGTATTACTCAACTAAATGAAGCTGATTTATTAGCCTTAATAATGTAGGGTGGGTTAGACGCAGCTAGTATTTTGAGGAAAAACTAATAAAATTTAAGGTGCGTCGTAACCCACCATCTTAAGTTTAGACGCAGCTAGTATTTTCAGGAAAAACTAATACATTTAAAGGCGCGTCGTCACCCACCATCTTAAGTTTAGACAAGGCTACAATTTTGAGGAAAAACCAATAAAATCTAATCCACATCTTAACCTATAACCTTCAACATTTTAGCAGTGAAATTAATATGTTAGAAGATTTTCAGCAAGAGTTATTAGAACCTTATCATCATGCCCTGAGTTATATTGGAGTAGATTTTGAAAGAGAAGACGTACAAGAAGCCTTAGAATTTTGTTATAATGGTTTTGAAGCTGCCTTACAAAGTGTAATTGAATACTGGTTATGGCTAAAACAACGAAACCAAACCATAGAATATCCGATTGCTTGTTTAATTAATGCCTTAAATCAACAGTGGAAACCTTCTAATTGGGAAGAAGAATGGCTTAATTTACCAGAATTTAAACGTCCTAGTCAAAGATGGTGGGAAGCTGCCTATAAACAATGGGGAAAAGACACAACAAATCAATTAATTGCTGATGTTTCAGACTCTCATATTACCTTTATGAATTATCAACGAATTACCCTAAAAATTGCTTATGTTTGGGGTTGGCAGCGTACTTATCATTACGCCATTGAACAACTCCCTAAGAATCATTTACTGAGAGTTATTTGACCTTACTATTTAGATTAATTAATATTTTGAGGTTGTGATTATGAATATCTTAATTGAAAACTATCAAACAACGATTAAAATTCATGAAAGTCATCACTCTTTAGTTTATAAAGGTTATCGAAAAGAAGATCAACTACCCGTTATTTTGAAAATTCTCAAAGACAATTATCCTCCCCCTCAAACCTTAGCTCAATTTCAACAAGAATATGAAATTTTAAATCAATTAAATGTGCCAGAAGTTGTCAAAACTTATGGTATTCAAAGATATCAAAATAGTTTAGTGATTATTTTAGAAGATTTCGGTGGACAATCTCTAAATTTATTATTACAAAACCATCAATTTTCTATTCCAGAATTTCTAAAACTTTCTCTAAAAATTATTGATGCTTTATCAGTAATTCATCAAGCTAATATTATTCATAAAGATATTAATCCATCAAATATTATTTATAATTTAGAAACCGAAGAAGTTAAATTGATTGATTTTGGTATTGCTACGTCACTATCATCAGAAAATATTAGTCCCGAACATCCTAATTTAATTGAAGGAACGTTAGCTTATATTTCTCCGGAACAAACAGGGAGAATGAACCGAATTGTTGATTATAGAACAGATTTTTACTCTTTGGGAGTTACTTTATATGAAATGTTAACTAATCAACTTCCTTTTACGAGTAATGATATCATGGAGTTAGTTCATTTTCATCTTGCTAAATATCCTCAATCTCCCCATGAATTAAATCCATTAATTCCCTTAATAATTTCTAATATTATCATAAAATTATTAGCAAAAACAGCAGAAGATAGATATCAAACCGCTTACGGAATTAAAGTAGATTTAGAAAAATGTTTAAATAATTTAAGAAAACATAATTTTTGTGAAATATTTAATTTAGGAGAAGGAGATATATCAGATAAATTTCAAATTCCTCAAAAACTTTATGGTAGAGAATCACAGATTAACACCTTACTGAAAGCCGTTGAAAGAACAATGCAAGGACCAACAGAAATGATCTTAGTTTCTGGATATTCTGGAATTGGCAAAACGGCATTAGTAAAAGAAGCTTATCGACCAATTACTGAAAAAAAGGGATATTTTATTTCAGGAAAATTTGATAAATTAAAACGGAATATACCCTATAGTGGCATCATTCAGGCATTTCAGGAATTAATCGGACAATTGCTAACAGAAAGTGATCTAGAAATTAGTAAATTGCGAGAAAACTTATTAAAAGCTTTAGGCATTAATGCACAAATTGTGATTGATGTAATTCCCGAAATTGAATTAATTATTGGTCAACAATTAGATGTACCTAATTTACCTCCATCTGAAGCACAAAATCGTTTTAATTTCGTCTTTCAAAGCTTTATTAAAGTTTTTGCTAAATCAACTCATCCTCTTGTTATCTTTCTCGATGATTTACAGTGGGCTGATAGTGCATCTTTGCAACTAATACAATTATTAATGCTTCCAGCTAATCAACAATATTTGTTCTTAATTGGAGCTTACCGAGACAATGAAGTAAGTCCAGCCCATCCTCTGATATTAACTTTAAATGAAATTCGCACTAAAGGAACTTCTATTAATTATATTGTTCTTAATACTTTAAATTTAAGAGAAATTAATCAGCTAATTAGAGAAACTTTTCAATGTGAAAATAATATCACTCAAACTTTAGCAGAATTAGTAAACCAAAAAACGCAAGGTAATCCTTTTTTTATTAGAGAATTCTTAAAATCTTTATATCAGGAAAATTTAATTTTATTTGATATTAATAAAAGACTTTGGCAATGGGATATTGATAAAATTAAAACTACAAAAATCACTGATAATGTCGTTGAATTGATGTCCAAGAGAATAAAAAATACTCACCCAGAAACCCAAGAAGTTTTAAAATTAGCTGCTTGTATTGGCAATAATTTTGACCTAAAAACTCTTTCAATGGTTTATAATAATTCACAAATTAAAACGGCAGAATATCTTTGGGATGCTTTAAAAATAGGATTAATTGTTCCTTTAAAAAATAATTATAAAATACTAGGAAATTATCGAGAGTCTGACTCTATACCCGATACTTTAATAATTAATTATAAATTTTCTCATGATCGAGTTCAACAAGCAGCTTACTCTTTAATAAAACCAGAAAACCAACAAGAAATTCACTTAAAAATAGGGCAAATTTTATTTGAATATATCTCAATCACTAAACAAGAGGATAAAATTTTTGATATGGTTAATCATTTGAATATAGGTCATAAATTAATAACAAATCAATCAGAACAAAATAAATTAGCCACATTAAATTTAATCGCGGGAAAAAAAGCCAAATTATCAGCCGCGTATACCCCTGCTCTAAATTATTTTCAATTAGGAATTAAACAATTAGAAAGTCAACAAACATGGAAAAATCAATATGAATTAACTTTAGAATTATATCTTGAAGCAGCAGAAGCAGCTTATTTAGATGGGCAATTTGAAGAGATGGAGAAGTTATTAGAAACACTCCTCAAACAAGCTAAATCTATCGTTGATAAAGTCAAAGCTTATGAAATTAAAATCAGAGCATATACGTCTCAAAATAGACTATTAGACGTGATCAATATTGCCCTACCTATTTTAAAAGAATTAGGAATGAATTTACCTCAGTCTCCTACTCAGTTAGATATTAAATCTGCACTCGAAGAAACGAAAGTCTTATTAGAAGGAAAAGCCATTAAAACATTAATTAATTTACAGGAAATTAGTGATACCATAGCCTTAGCTGCAATGAAAATTTTAGGAGGAGTTAGTACAGCAACTTATTTAGCATTACCTCAATTATTTCCCTTAATTGTTACTAATCAAGTTAACTTATCCATTAAATATGGTAATGCTCCTGAGTCTGTTTTTGCTTATGCTTGTTATGGGCAAATTTTATGTCAATTAATAGGAGATTTTGATAATGGTTATGAATTTGGTCAACTTACTTTACAGTTACTTTCTAAGTTGAATACGAAAATATGGGAAGCACAAACCTTGTTTATTGTCACTGTTTCTATCAGATATTGGAAAGAACCGTTAAAACAATTATTACAACCGTTACTCTTAGGATATCAAAGTGGTATTGACACAGGAAATATTGAATATGCTGCCTGGCATGGACATATGTATTGTTCTTATTTATTTGGAATAGGAACCGAACTAACTCAAGTCATGAAAGAATTCAATAAATATATTGAATTAGCTAATAAATTAGGACAAAAAAATAGTTTATGTTTCTTAAAAATGGGTTATCAAGTTACCTTAAATTTAAGAGGTGAATGTGAGGATAAATGTCAATTAATTGGAAAAAGTTATAATGAGAAAATAATGTTAGAGCAATATATAAAATCTCATTATAATCTAGCTATTTTTCATTTGTATTTTTACAAATTAATGCTCTGTTATTTATTTAGTGATTTCTCTCAAGCAATAGAAAATTCAATTGAAGCAGAAAAACATTTAGGTGCGATCATAATTCCTGGTTTACCTACCTTTCGATTTTATAATTCTTTAGCCCAATTAGCTATATATAACAACGTCTCAAAATTTCAGCAAAATGAGATCATAAAAAAAGTTAAAATTAATCAAAAAAAAATGAAAATTTGGGCTACACATAATCCTAGTCATTATCTTAATAAATTTTATTTAGTTGAAGCTGAATTAGCTCGTATATTAAAGCAAGAGCAAACTGCTAGAGACTATTATGATCAAGCGATTACAGTTGCTAAAGCTCAAGATTATATTCAGGAAGAAGCTTTAGCCTATGAATTAGCCGCGCAGTTTTATATTAATATAAATTATCAACATTTAGCCCGTTATTATTTACAAGATGCTCATTATGCTTATCAACGTTGGGGTGCAATTGCTAAAGTCAAGGACTTAGAAGATAAATACCCTCAATTACTGGCTAAAATCCAACCAAATAAGGCAAATAATAACACACTTAATATTACAGGAAAACATCTGTGTAGTGATTTAGATATTATTAGTATTATCAGAGCTTCTCAAACAATTTCAGGAGAAATTGTTTTAGGAATATTATTAAAAAAATTGATGAAAACTGTTATAGAAAATGCAGGAGCAACCAAAGGCTTTTTACTTCTTGAAAAAGAAGAAAACTGGGTAATAGAAGCAGAAGGAGCTATTAATGTTGAGCCTAAGACCATTTTACAATCTGTTCCTATTAATGCCATTGCTCCTGAAATAAAACAGCCATTATTATCTGTTTCTATCGTAAATTATGTTGTTCATACTAAAGAAAATATAGTATTAAACGATGCTACTAATGAAGGGAAATTTACCAGAGATGATTATATTATAAAAACTCAACCTAAATCTATTTTATGTACTCCTTTACTCCATCAAGGGAAACTCAGTGGAATTATTTATCTAGAAAATAATCTAACTACAGGAGCATTTACAGAAAAACAAGTTGAAGTCTTAAAAATATTATCAAGTTCAGGAGCAATTTCGATTGAAAATTCTCGTCTTTATGAACAATTAGAAGATTACAGTCGGACTTTGGAGAAAAAAGTAGAAGCAAGAACTGAAGAATTACAAGAAAAAAATCTAGAATTAGGAATAGCTTTAGAAAAACTAAAAACGACTCAAGCACAAATTATTGCTCAAGAAAAATTAGCCTCTTTAGGTGCGTTAACCGCAGGTATTGCTCATGAGATAAAAAATCCTTTAAATTTTGTTAATAACTTTTCTGAATTATCAGTAGAATTAACACAGGAACTAATCGAAGAATTAGACAATCATCAAGACAAATTTGACTCAGAAACTCAAGAATATATTGAAGAAATTTTACATGATTTGCAACAAAATGCCAAGAAAATTAATGAGCATGGCAAAAGAGCAGATAAAATTGTCTGGGGAATGTTGATGCACTCTCGTGGAAAAGCAGGTCAAAGACAACTCACTGATATTAATGCTTTATTAGCTGAATCTGTCAATTTAGCTTATCATGGAATGCGGGTTAAACATGCTTCTTTTAATATTACCCTTGAAACCCATTATGATGAGGCGATAAAATCCCTTTATATTGTGCCACAAGATATCAGCAGAGTCTTACTTAATATTATTAATAATGCTTGCTATGCAGTGCATGAAAAACAACAACTTTTAGGACAAGAATTTATCCCTAGTCTTCTAGTAACTACTCAAAATTTAGAAGCACAAATTGAGATTCGTATCCGAGATAATGGTATGGGAATGTCTCAAGAAGTAGTCGACAAAATTTTTAATCCCTTTTTTACCACTAAACCTACAGGAGAAGGGACAGGGTTAGGCCTCTCCATTAGTCATGACATTATTGTGCAGGGACATCAAGGACAAATTAAAGTTAATACAGAAGTTAATTCTTATACTGAGTTAATTATAATTTTGCCCAAAATTCTTGGAAATAATTAAGATTAAAATCCTAAATCTGCGGTTCTACAGAACTTACTATGCTAAACTAATAATTAATAAAAGGCTAAAGCCTTATTCTATAAAAACGATCGTCCGACGAGCGCGGACTAAATTATAGAACCCATTTGGGATCTCTATCGAAAGATTGAACTTATGATGGTTTTAGCAAATTGGATGATTTCTTCTTAATCCTGACTGTGTAGAGATTCTGGGAAAGATCCCAAATGGGTTCTATAGGTTGCGTAGGCAACCTTTGTTTGTATAGCTTAACTCTAAGCGAGTTAAAGTCTATTATTTGTAATAATTTAGCATAACTTGTCCGGTAGAACCAATTCTTGGAAATAATTAAGATTAAAATCCTAAATCTGCTCTTGCTTTTTCTGCTGCCGCTAAAACAGCTTCATCAGATAATTCTGACCAGTCAATTTCTCCAATTTCCGTATAAAATTGTTGATCATAAGCACGAGTTCTAATAACTACAGGCATTGGGACTGCATGACCTAAGATTAAAGCTTGTTGTTTTGAATCTAATTTAGCTAATACTGAACGCAAATTTTGCCCCCCAGAAACTCCAGTAAAAATCGCATCAATGTCTTTTTCATCATTCAATAAACAAGTAATACGAGTACCGACTTGAGACATCACTTCATTATCAATTCCTGATGGTCTTTGGTCTACAATTAAGAGAGTAACAAAATATTTCCGCATCTCCCTAGCAATAGTTCCAAAGATAGTTTGATGAACAATTTTAGAATCAAGAAATCTGTGGGCTTCTTCAATTGTAATAACTAATTGTCTGGGTCGATCAACTGAACTTTTAGTCTGTAAAAATTGCTCTGATTTTTTTACATAATTAGCATGAATACGTCGGGTAATCATATTAGTAGCTAACATATAAGATAGCAGATTAGATTGGGAACCAAATTCTACTACAACGTGCTTACCTGCATCTAAAGATTGAAGGATTTGATCAATATAATTATGGGGACAAACAGGGCGTAAATATTTTAAGTTTTGTAAGCGCATTAATTTACGTTGTAAGGACATAATTGATCCCGCATGACCTTGTTTTTCTTGGCAAAATATTTTAATATCTTCATTAGTCATATTTAATAATTGAACAATCCAAGATTCGCCATATTCTGCATTGAGAATACTAGCATTATCTAAACTTGCTTCTGAAATGCCTAATTCATAACCGACTAAGCGAATATCTTCAATCTCAATTTGATTGTAACTGAGGTATAATTCTTGAGCATCTTTGACCCCTCTTCTTTTAGTAGACTCTGTATCTAAAGTATAAATTTCTACTTGTCCAGGAAATAATTGACGTAACCCTTTAACTGTGGCAATGTCTTTCCCTTCTCGCATCGCTTCCCACCCATATTCTGAGTGCATATCAAACATTAAATTAACAGCAGCTTGTCTACGAATAATACCCGAAATTAATAATCTTGTGAGAAAAGATTTACCGGTTCCTGACTTGCCAAAAACTCCGTTACTTCGTTCAACAAACCGATCTAGATCAATACAAATAGGAACTTCCATATCTAAGGGTTTACCAATGGTAAAATTACGGCGAGTTTGATCGTCTTCCCAACCAAAAACTAATCTAAAATCTCGTTCTGAAGCTTCATAAACTTGGCTAAAATGAGACGGAATAGTTTTCACAGGGAGAAGTTCAATTTCGCTGTTAGTTTGGGCTTTAAATGAAGCCAAAGAACTATTATTTTTGTTGTTTTTAGAACTATAATTATTATCACTATCAATAGGGGTAAACATCAACATAGGAGCTAATTCTATGGTTCCATAAGTGCTACTTCCTGCTAAAACATCCCGCATAAAAGTATCTTCAAAACTGGGGGGGTTTGCCATAATACGAGGGTTAGCAGTTCCCAAAGAAACATCAGTCAGAAGACAAAAAAAACGCGACCTCACCCCTTGAACTACTAAAAATTTACCTACCCGCATTTGTTCAACGGAAATATCAGGATGCAAACGAACCTCTAAACCCTCAGAAAGAGATCCTTGAATAACTGATCCCAGGGGATGTTCTATCATTATTTAGCTACAGATAAAGGACAAACGCTACAGATAGGGGTAGGATGAGTCCTATCTACCCTACCAGTATTGTATACAAAAACTTTTGAAAATGACCCTGGAATTCATCTTGAGGTTATATAGGGTAAATTAAACTAATAATAATTGGCTTCTATTTAGGTCTAGAAAAGCTAATTTTTGACTGAAATTGTATTTATGTGTTTTCTCACTCACATTATTAAACAAAATGCTATTATAAAAAAAAATGTATAAATTATTCTTCCAATAAACAATATGACAAAACTTCCTAATGGGCCAAAAACTCCTGCTTTGTTACAATTAATACAATGGATCAGTGATCCTCTTAATTATCTTGAAACTAATGCTAAGCAATACGGGGATATGTTCACTGCAAATATGACAGGGTTTCCTCCTTTTGTCATGGTGAGTCATCCTCAAGCAGTTCGAGAGTTATTTACAGCAGATACACAACAATTTGATGCCGGACGTACTAATAATCTCTTAGGTTCATTATTCGGCGATCGCTCTATTGTCATGTTAGACGGCGATCGCCATAAACGAGAAAGAAAATTATTAATGCCTCCTTTTCACGGAGAACGTCTACAAACTTATGCTCAAAGTATTTCTAATATAGCCCATAAAATAGGAAGTCAATGGCAAAAAAATAAACCTTTTATTGTACGTCAAGCAATGCAAGAAATCACATTAGAAGTGATTATTCAAGTTGTTTTTGGTCTCAAAGAAGGAGAAAGATATCAACAATTAAAACCGTTAGTTACTGAAATGCTAGATAGTCTTTCTTCTCCCTTTGAAGCCAGTTTTATGTTTTTTAAATTTTTACAAAAACCTTGGATTCCTGGCAGTCCTTGGCGTAAAATGAAACAAGCGACCAAGAAAATTTACGCACTATTAGCAGCAGAAATTGAAGATAGACGTAACCATCCAGAATTAATGGGAGATGATATTCTTAGTTTAATGATGGTAGCACGGGATGAAGCTGGTGAACCCATGAGCGACCAAGAATTAAAAGATGAAATGATGATCCTACTAGTGGCAGGACATGAAACCACAGCTACCACTTTAGCTTGGGCTTTTTATTGGGTTCATCACTTACCAGAAGTCAAAAATAAATTATTAGAAGAATTAGCAAATTTGGGAGAAAATCCTAACCCCATGACGATGGCAAAATTGCCCTATTTAAGTGCAGTTTGTCAAGAAACTTTACGAATTTATCCGGTTGGGTTACTGACGTTTGGTCGGATAACTAATTCTCCAGTAAGTATTATGGAACATGAATTTGATCCTGAAATTATGTTAGCTGGTTGTATTTATTTAACCCATCATCGTGAAGATTTATATCCTAACTCCAAACAATTTAAACCAGAAAGATTTTTAGAACGTCAATATTCTGCTTATGAATTTTATCCCTTTGGGGGAGGAAACCGTTTATGTATTGGCTATGCTTTGGCTCTATTAGAGATGAAATTAGTTCTAGCAACTATATTATCTAATTATGAATTAAATTTAGCCCCAAATCAAACGGTTAAACCTGAGCGTCGTGGGTTTACTCTAGCTCCCAGTGGGGGTGTTAAAATGATAATGCAAGGGCAAAAAGTGACAACAAAAGAACTTGTTAATGTTGGGGGATAAGCTAAGACGCATTTAAACAGGGTATTTAGTTGTTTAGTACAAAATCTTAAACTCCTTCTCCGGTGCTCCCTTTGCTCCGGCGCTCCCCTGCAATCTCAACTAGCAATTTATCTGGCGTGGGGACATGAAACCCTGAAAGCCTTACCAGATGACGAAAAGAGCAAAACATGGTAAAAAGAAAATGTTCTTTTTTTAGCGATCGCCGTCTAAACCCAAAATGTTACCAGAAATTTATAACAACCATTTAACAAAGTATCTGAAAAAATCGGAATATTTAATACTGTTAATCATGATAGAATTAGTGCAAGTATATAGGAAAATTAGGTTTTATGAGTTAGCTAGTTATTTTCCCAGTCCCATTTTATTTGAAAGTAAGAGAAAAAAGTTAAAACGGTTTTTCGAGATTCCTTGTTTGACAATTGAAGGAGTATGGATACCTATCATAAAACAGTGGTTAAAGCAATCATTTAGTACAGGAGATGTCTTACATATTGCCATAGATAGAACCCAATGGGGGTTGATTAATATTTTGATGGTAAGTCTGGTAATTGATAATAGAGGAATTCCCTTATATTTTGAGTTGCTAGATCACATCGGTAATAGTAACTTTGACACACAGAAAAGTATATTAGCCCGAATATTACTCTTTCTAAAAGAATATAAAATAGTTGTCTTAGGGGATAGAGAATTCTGCTCAGTTGAACTAGCAAAATGGTTACATGGACAAAAAAGAGTTTATTATGCACTCAGATTGAAGAAAAGCAACTATATTGAAGTAGAAAAGGAAATGTGGACGCGACTAAAAGATTTAGGATTATCTTCAGGAATGTCTTTATTTTATCAAGGAGTTAAAGTTACGAAAACAAAAGGATTTATAGGCAGTAATATAGTGGCGAAATGGAAAAAGAAGTATAGAGGAATAGAGACAAAAGAAGCTTGGTTTATTATCACAAATTTAACCAGTATTGATGAGACGATTGACGCTTATAAAAAGAGATTTTGTATTGAGGAAATGTTTCGGGATTTTAAGAAAGGTGGTTATGATTTAGAAAGAACGAAATTAACAGGACATCGCCTTACTTCCTTAATTATATTGATTACTCTAGCTTATTCAATGGCAACATTTTCTGGAAAAATTATTAAAGAGAAAGGATTGGCAAAATATGTGGGGAGAGTCAGAAAAAACAAGAAAATGCGACGGAGACACAGTAACTTTTATATCGGTCTTCATGGAAAAGATTGGGTTGACTCTTGTGATTTATTTACCGTTGAAGCCCAGGCATTAATGCAATTAAGCCCCGAAAAACGCGCCTATTATCGACGAGGACGACGGGCTATATCCCTGATTAAGTCTAGCTTATAGATTTTTATGTCCCCACGCCAGGCAATTTATATGCTTAACAGCTTAAGCGGCGTTGCTGAATTAAGGTATGATTTTTATCTCGCGCAAAGACGCAAAGAACTGATGTTTCATCCTCTGATTCAGCAACGCCACAAATTCTTAGTCCATTAAAATGGACTTATGGTTTTAGCCGTGAAATAAATTTCACGGCTGACTGTGGAACTTAACCAAAAAGCCATTTTTGGCTTAAGTTAATACCAATAAACTACCAATGACCCTTATAGTAGAACATAAAAACTGATACATTTATAAGGATACTCAAAAAGATTGCCCCATTGTATCAGATTGTTCCGTGTTCTACCACAAATCAAGGACTAAATGAATGCTGCTACGGTCGTCAAACAAAGGGGTAACGGAAAAGAAATAATCTTCATATTTTTCTTTATATATCCTCAAAATGGCAAAATAACAAGATATTCAAAGCAAACACAACAAAAGGCCTCTTTTAGCCACAAAGATAAGTTAAATTTGGAATTTTTGGTTTATTCTATGATAAATTTACGACTATTAACCCTATGTTGAAAAATTGACATGAATACTACCCGATAATTATAATACATCAACCCATTAATTGATAATAAAATAGGATATTGTATATTATTATACATTTTACCCCAGCGTATCGGGAGAGCATTCCTTTAGTCCTTGATTTGTGCTAGAACGCGGAACTTCACGATAAAATGAGACTTAAGACTTGAGCCTAATTATTTATTGTCACCATTAATTCCCAAAGTATAAATATTACCATCAATTAAAAGACGAGTAATTCCTTTAGCGTATAAATAAGAACAAGTTTTATATAATAAACGGCCATCAGGAATTTTAATTACACGCTGAGAACGGTTAGAAAAACGACGTGCTACCCGATGATTATCAAAAACAGGTAAAGTTTTTTGTTGCACTTCTTCGGCTGGAATTTGACCTAAATGCCCAAATTCTTTCAGAGGAATTGCAATTAATTCAGCCGCACGATCAATGACTAAATAACAGGTTTTAGGAAAGGCAGCGATGGACAGAGGTAATATGTTGATCTTACCTCCAGCCAAAGAAGGTTGATAAGTTGATTCATCCTCATCCCAATCATCCTCATCCTCATCCTCATCCTCATCTTGCAATAAATCCTCTCCAAACATCTCCTCTAAGGCCAGAACATCGATATCCTCTAGTTCTTCTTCTAACTCATCCTCCTCTGGTATTGCTTTGAGTTTCAGAGAAGATTTGACCTCACTTAAAACAGGAGAGATTTTTTTCACCGTAACTTCTGGGGGTGTTGTAATAGTTTGAGTTTCCGCTTTAATGGTTGAGACAACAGTTACCTTTTTAACCGCAACTTCTGAAGGGATGGCAGTCGGTTGAGTCTCAGCTTTAGGAGTTGAGACAACAGTTACCTTTTTCACAGTGGACTCCATCACCGTCGGAGTGACAGCAACCTCTGGTTTAATTGTTTCTAGCACTAACTCTTCTGGAGTTTCTAGCAGCAGTTCAAAGGAAGGAAAATCAGGTTTATTCGTTCTAGCTAAGCGTTTTTGCTGAATTAAGTCTTCATATTCCGATTCAGACAAATAACTTTTGAGAAAACGACTAATAGTTGAACTACTAACCCCGTAACGGTCAGCTAAAGTGGATGTGGTTTCGGGAGTTTGACGATAAAGCTTAAGAATTTCTTGCTTATCATCATCCGTCAGTTTCTTGGGACTCATGGGATTATACCTGCTTTCTGGCAGTTTGATTCTACCTTAATACCCCCAAGAGTATCTGATAAGATGATCGGGAGTAGCCTGGGGGCGAGTTTGTCTTAACAGACTAGGAAACAGTCAGGGTTTAACTGGCCGCCTCATCTAGTCTATCTTACTTTAATGCAAATAAATCTCGCGGTTATAGTCAAAGGCTTAATGGCGAGATTATCAAGGCTCAATGTTCGGTTTCATCTGTGTGTTAGTTCAAAAACTTAATGATTATGGCAATTGCAGACGCTACACCTGCCCTCTTAGTATTAGCTGACGGAACTTCTTTTTCGGGTTGGTCTTTCGGGGCCAAAGGCACTACCTTGGGAGAAGTGGTATTTAATACGGGAATGACGGGATATCAGGAAGTTTTGACCGATCCGAGTTATTGTGGTCAAATTGTTACCTTTACCTACCCTGAATTGGGCAATACAGGGGTTAACCCAGAGGATGAAGAATCAGATGGCCCTCAAGTTAAGGGGGTTATTGCTCGTAATGTTACTTATCGTCCCAGTAATTGGCGATCGACGGAATCTTTGCCTGATTATTTAGTACGTCATAAAATTCTTGCTATTTATGGACTTGATACGAGAGCTTTAACTCGTAAATTGCGCTCGGTTGGGGCAATGAATGGGGCAATTTCGACGGAAATTCTTGATCCAAGTGAATTATTACATAAAATTCAATTGGCCCCCAGTATGGCTGGTTTAAATTTAGTTAAAGAAGTTACTACTAAAGATGTTTATGAGTGGACAACTCCCACTGATATTCATTGGGAATTTAATCCTGAAAATCAAGAAGGTAAGGGAGAAAGTTTAACGGTTGTTGCTCTTGATTTTGGCATTAAACGTAATATTTTACGTCGTTTAGCTAGTTATGGTTGTCGGGTGATTGTGGTTCCTGCGAGTACCTCGGCTGAAGAAATTTTAAAGTACAATCCTGATGGAATTTTTCTCTCTAATGGCCCCGGTGATCCCTCGGCGGTTGCTGAAGGAATAGAGACAACTAAAGAGTTAGTAAAAGCAGGAAAACCCACTTTTGGGATCTGTATGGGTCATCAAATTTTAGGGTTATCTTTAGGTGGCGAAACTTTTAAGTTAAAGTTTGGTCATCGCGGTTTAAATCAACCTTGTGGGTTACAACAACAAGTCGAAATTACGAGTCAAAATCATGGTTTTGCGGTAACAGAAAAGTCTTTAGATGATAATGTTCAGATTACTCATCTTAATTTGAATGACCGCACTGTCGCCGGATTATCTCACAAAACTTTGCCCTTTTTCTCGGTACAATATCATCCTGAAGCAAGTCCGGGTCCTCATGATGCTGATTATTTGTTTGAGAAATTTGTTACTTTAATGAGAGACAATAAAAAGTAACTGAAAAGGTTAGAATTAAATTAACAAAACTGATAGGGTTGCTATTTTCTGCCCTATTTTTTTTATTTCCTTGCTTTATTTGGGATTTAAGTCAGATTTTTTTTTAATTCTGATTCCCAATTAATCAGGAGGAGTTTAATTTATGCAGTTTTCATTTTAGAATAGAAAGGTACAACTTATATCATACCTTAGCCAAAATGAAAAAAACCCTTTATATTCCTGATGAACTGTGGGATCACTTAAAAGTTTATTTACAAGCTCATCCTAACGAAAATCCATCTAGTGTGATTCAATCGGCACTTATGGAGAAGCTACGTCCTCGAAATGGGGCTAATTTGCTTGAATTAGCGGGAATCGTTGATAATGCTCCGGCTGAAGCTTCTATGAATGAAGATTACCTTTGATGAGACGGTTAATTTTAGATGCTGGCCCTCTGATTGCTTTGGTATCTAAGCAAGATAATTATCATCAAGAGGCAAAAACAGGTTTTAGTCAACTCCCGCAAGAATTTGGCGAAGTCTTAACACCTTTACCCATTCTTTTTGAAGTATATAAATTTGTTTCTAGGGAAGCGTCTGTGGAAGCTGCACAGCGTTTATTAACTATTCTTTATCAAGAAACCGTTATTGTTCCGATAGAAGGAGAATTATTTGCGGAAGTTTATGATTTGGTGCGTCAACTGGTTAATTGGAAAGGAAGTTTAGAAGACGGCACAGTAATCATCTTAGCAGAAAAATATAACGCAGAAGTCTGGACCCTAGATTATCGAGATTTGGGATATTTTAAACAAATTCGCTTTTGGACTCCTTCTACTTAAAATGAAAATAAAAAATAATAAAATAGACAGCCGTTGACCCCTACTATGAACGAGTTAAAGTCTATTAAAAGAGTTATGTGAGGAAGATCAATGACAGTTTCCCTTTATGAAAGTGACTTTTTGCTGTGGACAACAGATACAGTTACTAAACTAAAAGCACATAATTTTGAACAACTAGATTTAGAAAATTTAATCGAGGAAATTGAAAGCTTGGGGCGATCGCAAAAAAAGGAACTCAAAAGCAGACTTTTAGTTATTTTAGAACATTTACTCAAAAGATTGTACGTTAACTCACCAGATAACTATCGTGGTTGGGAAATTACAATTAATGAACAAAGACGACAATTAGAATTAGAAATTGAAGATTCTCCCCGTCTAAAAACTATCTGGGAAGATTCTTTTAATACAGTTTGGCGACTTGCACTTAAAGGAGTTCGCAAAGATTATCCACAAGTCACTTTTCCTGATGTTTGGTCCTATCCTAATGATATAGAGTCTATCTTAGATTGTGATTTTTGGCAATAAAATAACCTTGCCATTGATCCCTATCTAACAAGGTTTCAGAGTGCTATAGTTAAACGTTGTGTCGCTTAGAAACAAAATCTATTAACTTGAGCCAATCTATTTGATTAGCCGTCATAAATTGCTCCATAAAATCTTGTGTCATTTCATTGACTTTTGCTACATAAGCTTTCTTAAATGTTTCATCTTTCTGACGTGCTTCATGGTCAATAGGAGAAATTATTTCACGGTATAAGTTATCATCATCAGAAATAAATTGCCAAAAGTCTTGTCCAGCATACTTATAATAGTTCTTTTCTGGATCAGTATTAGTTTTAAGTGGGGATCTCTCTTTGCCATAGATACATCCATTAACTGCCTGAATTTCCACTGATATTCCACCTTGTTTTAAGAGATTTTTGGCAAGTTTAAAATTATCTCGCATCTTGGCAACTTGATCACTATTACCCCAATTGATTCCTGATTTAATTCCAACTATGTAATAGATACCATTACGTTCAAACTCTAAATCTACACTTTTAAATTCAGATTTAAAACCTCCATATAATCGACGTGATATATACACGGCAAAACCTTCAAGTAAATCTCCAAATATTGTTTCTTCTTGAGAAGATAAAAAAGCATCAACAATACCTTTAACTAACTCACCAGCAAGCTCAATATTTTTAGCTTTAAATAAATATGGATTTTTTCTTTTTAATACATCGGTCAGCTTGAGAGATTTAAGCTTGTTCAGCCTTTTAGAGTAAAAAGGAGTAATTACTTCCCTAGATAAATATTCGTAGTAATCATCATAAATTGAATTTATCATCATATTTTTTAAAACAAAGAGTTTTGTACAAAAGGTACTTTTACAGCATCAAGATTTGCTAATGCTATCTTATAATATTCTTCTTTAATTTCGATACCAATATAATTTCTATTTAATTCGTAAGCAGCTACACAAGTCGTTCCTGAACCAAGAAATGGATCTAAAATGATGTCTTCTTCATCAGAAAACAATTTAATAAACCATGTCGGTAAAGACTTAGGAAATGCAGCACTATGACTTTTATTACTACATTCTGTTGGTAAGTGTAAAACGTTTGTAGGATAAGCCATTTCTCGACCAACCCAATTAGCAATATTTTTACCAAACCCACTACCAACTTGAGAATTAAATCTAATTTTGTCATTATCACTTAATTTATTGAGGCGTGTTTTTGCCCAATCACCTGTAGGAACCATAACCGCATCTTGATTCATTTTAAATTTCTTTTGTTTATTAAATTGTAAACATCTTTCCCAAGCATCCCGAAAGCGATTAGACCACTTACCAGGTGTACAATTTTTTTTGTGCCAAATATATTCTTCTGTCCATAACCATCCTTGTTTTTTTAAAGCTAAAATAAGCTCAATAACATAGGTGTGACGTTCACAATTTACAGCTTTTTCTTTAATATTTAAGATAAAAGTTCCATCATCTCTTAAAACTCGTTGTAACTCTTTAGCTATTGGTAAGAACCATTCCACATAATTATCAGGATGAATACCTCCATAGGTACTGCGGCGACTATCTGCATAGGGTGGAGATGTTACAATTAGATTAACTGAAGCGTCGGGAAAATTTTGTAGAACTTCTAAACAATCTCCACAAAAAATTTTATTTTTCCAGTCATCTAAATTTTTAATATGAGAGTAGTCTAGAGATTGCATTTTAAATTTCTATAAGTTGTTGTGAAAATTTTAACACAATTGTTATCAATGTTATTATACTAAGTCTCTAAAAGAATTCTACAGATATTTGATCCCCCTAAATCCCCCTTAAAAAAGGGTACTTAAATGTCTATTTGATCCTCCTAAATCAGTTCTATCAGACTTGCTATGCTAAAGGAATAATTAATAATACAGCTATTGCATTATTCTACAAGAACGAGCGTCCGACGAGCTATAGGTTGCGTAGGCAACCTTTGTTTATCTAGCTTAACTCTTTAGTTAAGGTTGCGCTCTAAAGTAAAATGTAGATAGTGTAAATATTTATCAGGAAAATTCTGTGACAGTTAGAGTTCGTATTGCCCCCAGTCCTACCGGAAATTTACATATTGGAACCGCCAGAACCGCTATTTTTAATTGGTTATTTGCCCGCCATCATCAAGGTACTTTTATTTTACGGGTTGAGGATACAGATAAAGAGCGATCGCGTCCAGAATATACGGAAAACATTAAATCTGGTCTAACATGGCTTGGTTTAACCTGGGATGAGGGGCCATTCTTTCAGACAGAACGGTTTGACTTGTATCGTCAAGCTATTCAAAGCCTGATTGACAAAGGCTGTGCTTATCGTTGTTATTGCACCTCCGAAGAATTAGAACAGATGCGGGAGGCACAAAAAGCCCAAAACCAAGCCCCTCGCTATGATAACCGTCATCGTCATTTGACGGAAGCTGAATGTTTAGCCTTAGAAGCTGAAGGCCGAAAACCGGTAATTAGGTTTATTATTGACGATAATCGGGAAATTTCCTGGAACGATCTGATCCGAGGTAAAGTGGTTTGGAAAGGCAGTGATCTCGGTGGGGATATGGTGATCGCCCGTATGCCGGAAACTGAAGGAGAAGCCTTCGGACAACCCCTTTATAACCTAGCTGTGGTGGTGGATGACATTGATATGCACATCACTCAGGTCATTCGCGGTGAAGACCATATTGCTAATACGGCTAAACAAATTTTATTGTATGAAGCTTTAGGGGCTAAGGTTCCAGACTTTGCCCATACTCCCCTAATTTTGAACCAGGAAGGGCGTAAACTCTCAAAACGGGATGGAGTGACCTCTATTGATGACTTTCGTAATATGGGCTTTTTACCCGAAGCTATGGCTAATTATATGACTTTATTGGGTTGGACTGCCCCCGACTCTACCCAAGAAATTTTTACCATTTCTGAAGCAGCGCAACAGTTTAGTTTAGAAAGAGTTAACAAAGCTGGTGCTAAATTTGATTGGGATAAATTAGACTGGATTAATAGTCAATATCTTCATAAAGTGCCGGCCAATGAGTTAGTTGAATTAGCGTTTCCTTATTGGCAAGGGGCTGGATATGAGGTAAATTTAGAACAAGATAGAGCATGGTTAGAACAATTAGCGAAGTTAATTGGGCCAAGTTTAACCCGTTTAACCGATGCAGTGAAAGAAAGTCATTTATTATTTGGAGAAACTGTTATCTATTCTGAGGAAGCAATGGCTCAAATTAAACAAGATGGAGTCAAAGAAATTCTGGAAGCTGTTCTTGAAAGTTTGAATAATCATCCTGAGTTAACCTCAGAAAATGCTCAACAGATTATTAAACAAGTAACGAAAACATTTAATGTGAAAAAGGGGTTAATTATGCGTTCTTTACGAGCAGGTTTAATGGGAGAATTACACGGACCTGATTTAATTCAATCTTGGTTATTATTAAATGAAAAAGGATGGGATAAAACTCGTTTACAGGACGGTTTAAGTCAGATTTAAACTAGATAATCTACATAACTTACACAGTAGAAATGCCTGTAGGGGTAATTCATGAATTACCCCTACACGAAACGCAAGGGAAAATATAGCAACAGTTATTACTATTTTTCAATAGTTTCCCGTTTAAAACTTACTTTTAAATCTGGTAAATCTGAATTTTGAAGACGTTTACGAATTTCCTCAATAGCCAATTCTAATGACGGAAATTCTGGATTAAAGCCAAAAGGAATCCAAGCACTATATTCGATTTTTTCAAGTTTGATATTAACTTTCGCGGGTACAATATATTTTCTAGGTGAAATATAAAATTTTGTCATAAATCCTTCTCCGTTACTTAGTTTACCAGCAGGTAGAGCAAAGTCTTTTAAATATTCTTCAACCAGTAGCCAGGCTTTTGTGTCAACATTTGCTAATAAATAAACAAGATTAAATTGAGAATAAGCACCTTTTGTTGTCTTATTATCCAGCATTCCCTCAACTAAATTATAATAAGGCTGTTGACCATTGCCACTAAAAGTCTTGATATATACTCCTATCCGATCTCTGAATTTAGGAAAAGTAATGATTTGACCTTGATCATATTTATTTGGTTCAATTCCTCGACTCAATAATAATTCGTCAATTGTTGTAAATTCTGAAGTAATAAATTTAGATTTAATCGGTGTAGAACGACTCCCAACTCCTCGTTTTCCTGTCTTATAGTCTTCACTAATTTGGGTTAATTCTTTGCTTGCGCCTTCATGATCTATGGGTTCGTTAAAGAGTAGTTGAATAAGATCTGAAGTGTAAGGGATTAATCTTTGTAAATGCAAAGCATAACTTTGTTGATTATCTGCCTGATGTTGTATTTTAGTTAAAGCTTCTGGGGTCAATGTTCTAATAGATTCCTGTGCTAATGTTGTTTGCGTATATTGTTTTAATTCTCTTATTTCTTGCGTCAAAAACCATGTAAAAGAATTAATTTCAATTGCATAATTATTCACTGAAAGTCTGTATTGTCGAGCAAATTGTACACTTTCCCACTTATGAGCATAAGCTTTACGACTCATGAATGGTTTTTTGATCAGTGCTTCTTCTTCTTCTAATGATTCAGGTTTAAATTTTTCTTGAAAATCATCATCATTTAAAGCTATATGAATTACATTTAAACCCAATACTTTTTTTTCTGCTAACCATTGAGATCTCATTTGAGACTCTATCTCTTTTCTCGGAGGTTCTACCCCTAAAATAACGGCAAAATCAGCGATCGCAGCAATAGTTTCTCTGAGTAGTGTTTCAGTGGGGCGTAGGGTTTTTGTTTTGACTGAAGTAGCGTTTAAATAGGGATTATATTGGCTAATACGTTGCTGTTCTATATGATCTAATTGACTATCATCTACTTGCTCATAATAAATAGTAAAATATTTCTTTTTCTGGGCCTCTAGCTGATAAATACGATGATGAGATTGACCTTGCCAACGTTTACGAAGATTTTTCGCTTTTCCTATATACCAAATGGTCTTAGTTTCATCTAAAACGTAGTAAATTCCTGAATATTCAGGCAGTAATTGTTTAGCGTGTAAAGCAATCCTGGGAAGTTCTAAAATAGATACATCAGCAATCATGTTACTTATCTCTCACGATCATGTTATCTTTATGGTAATTTCAGTATTCCCAATATGATGAGGATAATTGCTATCAAGACTATGGGATGGTATTGATTTCTGAAGAAATCCGCTCCATTGAAGTCTTTGATAAATTTCTTCAGATTTTTCTGCTAAGTCGGGGTCATCAGAAAAACAACCAATGAAATCACTATTTCTTAATTGTGCTAGAGGATCATCACTATTTGATGTGGTTTCTAACGCATTTTACAAGGATTTATCAGTTTTAAAATAAGCGGTAATTTCGGTTAAAAGTTTTTCGACTAAAGCTAATTGTTCAAGATTTAGATTATCCAGAGTTTCTGTTATTCTGTGTTTTATTTCTGTACTTTCCATTGATAATCAATCTCACTTTATTCAATATAGAGACTAGGTATTGCTTGATCATATAATAAAATAACCTCAACTCAATAAAATTATGATGAGTCTTAAACTCCCTACTGAACTTCTGCAAACAGCGCAAATGACTGAAGCAGAAATGCTCAAAGAAATTGCTATAATGCTTTATCAGCAACAGCGTATTCACTTGGAACAAGCAGCCCAAATTAGTGGAATGGCAATCGATGATTTCTATCAATTGCTAATAGGTCGCAATCTCATTACGTTACCCACTGACCCCGACGACGAATCCAACGAACTTATCCTCGCTAGTCTTAACACTTCCCTTCAACAAGCTAAAGAAGGCAAATTACATCCTATCTCTGAACTGTGGGATGACATTGATGTCTGAAGAAATCCCCGATCTTAAAATCTTTTTCTTCGATGATTTCAAAAGTAGACTTCGCACCCTTGCTAAACGTTATCGTAGCATTCGCAATGATCTACAACTGATTCTTATATATGCTAAATCTGACCAAACTGACATTACAACTAACCATATTCGAGATATTATCAATAAGTTTTACATCCTAAGTTCTACCGAACTTAGGATGTAAAACGATTAAAAATTACAGGCTTAAACCCGATCGGGTTAAGCTATAGGAACTAAGCCTGGCTACCCAGGTTTAAAATTAGGCTGTGTAGACAGCCTTTGTGCTTATAGAATAAGGCTTTAGCCTGTATTGATTTATTAATTTGACATGACAAGTTCGGTAGAACCACAACTCTTAGATATTGCCTTGCTAGATGTTAATTCTTATTTAAAACTCTTGGAGAAGAAATAGCAGGGGTACTTCCTGGTCTTAAGCGGTTAAATACATCACTTAAAGGAACATCAGCATCAGCACCTACTAAATAAAGAGTATTCGGTTCTTGACTAATATATTGTCCATAAGCTGAGGTTAAAAAGGGACGATAAGCCTCATTTTTAGAGACATAAACTTCAGCAAAACCCACTAATATAGAATTCGCATATTCATCAAGAATTTGTTGTTTAGGAAGGGTTAAATCTGGAAAGGAATCAATCAAAGCTTTAATACTAGCATCCAATTGAGAAAAATTAACGTGAGCTTGTCCTTTTACTAACACTAAATATTTATCAGCCGTATTAACCCAGACAAATGCTTGTAATTGTTCAATGACAGCAGGAGTTGCAGGGTCACTACTTCCCGCTCCGATCATAACCGGAATTTTGACCTGATTTAATCCTTGTGACCCGAAAATAGCACTCGTAACCGGATTAATTACTAGGGCAGATGTCACCCTTTCATCCCGAAAATTATACTCTTTACGGGGCAATTCTAAGGCTCGACATTGAAGCAATAAAGAAAGATTTGGCCCCCAAATTCTTCTACCACAAACTTCTTCTAATTTCTTAAAATCAATGGGGGCCCCCGCAACAGCTAATGCACCATATCCCCCGAAAGAATGACCCATAACTCCGACATTTTTTAGCTCCAAACGTCCGCCAAATTCTCGATTATTACGCACTTCTAATTCATCAATAACATAACTAATATCTAAAGGACGATCAATAAATTCATTAACATTATATAGCTCTCTAGATAGACCTGCTAACATATTCTGTACCTGTTGAAAATCACTCCCAGGATGTTGAGGTAAAGCTACTAAATAACCATAAGATGCTAACTGTTTAGCGCGATCGCTAAAATCTTGGGGCCGAGAAGCTAACCCATGAGAAATGATAACTACTGGAATTTTACCTTCTGGAAACTTTTGAGGTTGGAATAATAACACATTAAATGTTCTTTGACGCTTCTCATCTTTGAGGGTTAGAACTCGTTCAGGTGCTACCCCATAGGGGCCCGGTTGACGAATATCAGGAAGGGTAGAAAAATTTACAGGAGTCTCTTTTTTGGCTTGTTGGGCTGATAATTCTCTCATTTCCTCGATAACTGAATCTGTTCCCCGTCCTAAAAGATCAACATAATCAGCAGTTTGCAAGATATCTTTTAAATTAAACTGCATATTAACCGGAAGATTATTAAGAACATTAAGTAGGGTTAGTCCTTCTTTTTGATCCAGTGCTGCTTTGATCATTGCACCTCGTAGGGCAAACTTACCATTACGTCCCCCGCGAATTGAGATCAGATATCCTACTCTTTCTAAAATAGCTTCTCCAGTGGGAGTGTTGAGAAAACGAGACATTTGTACCGCATTAATGTCAGCGCGTGTGTTTAAGGCCTCTCGAAACAAAGCTTTTTGCTCGTCATCAACCCCTGCTAGACGCATATAATCAGCTAATTCACGAGTAACCACCCCTTCTCTCGCAAAGGTGTCCAAGGAATCAATGCCTAAAGATATATTAATGGGGCCAAAAATAAAGTGCAATCTTTGGCCAGCTTGAAGGGGAAGTGCCGTTAAAATCGCCGCCAGGGTTCCTAAAGTTAACTGTTTGAAGGTTTTGCTCAATAAACGTTTTGGAAGCAATTTATGGCTCAGCATAGTAGTTATCAGAGGCTTGTTGATTCTGTCCTCAAATACTATAACAGTAAGGGTTATCAAAAGAGTTACTTTCTTATAATTTCGAGTCCAAACAGCCATTAAATTGTTAAAATGGGGGTTGGGTTGAACGATAGTGAAACCCAACAAACCCCCTATGCTATCCCTCTTGCGTCAGAGTGGATTAAAACCCTGGTTTTTCCCTAGTTGAAATGACTTGCCTTCGTTAAAATCTCGTAAGATGACGGAAGATGGCTAAGCTGTTGTGCATTTAAACTGCTTATTGGTTAAATTGAAGGAAATAGCTACAACTCTCTTTCTTTTTGCCTTTTGCCTTTTGCCTTGCTAATACGCATTTTAAATGCGTATTAGCTTATGTTGGGTTTCGTTCCTCAACCCAACCTACAAAAATTGATTATCCGTCAACAGTATTGTTGAACATTTTATGTCTTCAAATATACCTGACTCAGATAATAATATAAATCCTTTTAGATTTTAGATTATAATTAAATTACATAAGGCAATCAAAATTAGGTAAATCGTTATGATAAAAGTCAATGAAACAGTTAATTCTGATGAACTCTTAGCATTAGTTAAAAAAGCTGAAATTGAAGGAGAAAGAATCATTATAGAAAAAGAAGGTCAAGGAAAAGTTGCCATTATTAATTATGCAGATTTAGAATATTTAGAAGCTTTAGAAGATGCTAGAGATTCTGAATTATTACGTCAAGCAGTTGAAGAAAGCAAAGGCCAACCTAGTGTGACTTTTGATGAATTATTAGAAGAATTAGGTTTAAATATTGAAGATTTAACATCGGGAGATGAAGATGAATAAAGAATATTCATTTATCATTGAATCTTCTGCTAGAAAAAGTTTAAAAAATCTTCAACCAAAATTTATCAAGCAGATTGTTTTCAAAATATTTACCTTGCAAGATAATCCCTTTCCTCAAGACTGCAAAAAGTTAAAAGGGTATGAGAAAGGTTATCGAGTAGATCAAGGTGAATACCGAATTTTATACACAGTTGAGAATGATAAAATTAGAATATTTAAAATTGGTAAGCGTAATGATGATGAAGTATATCAAAATTTGTAAGATTTATTTTTACTCGTCTTTAGTAAAACTATTGATGATATTGTAAAATCATAATAGAACTAAAATTATCGGTCATTAATTCTTTCCCATAATTCAGAAATAGGTCTAGTTTTACCTTGCTTAACATAGACCTTAACTCTAAAGAGTTAAGCTATACAAACAAAGGTTGCCTACGCAACCTAGAATGAGCGTCCGCGCAGGCGGACTTAGTCTTTATAGGATAAGACATAAGGTCTGTCATTAATTATTAATTTAGCATAGTAAGTCCGATAGAACCATATTTTCCATAATATCAAAGACTAACTCCGTTTTAATTTAGCCCCTAATTCCCATTTAATACGATTAAGAATCGAGGTTTCATCTAAAGACAATAAAATACTTTTAACCACCGATTTCGGCCCATCTGGCCCCCAAGATGCACCATTAGCTAAATAACGTTTTGTTACCTGTCCAATCGCATAACAAGAAACCCCGGCCACACTACCTTGAGTAATAGCAACTGACACATAAGGAAACAAAGAAAATCCCCCCGTTGCTGGTGCAGCTAATCCTAACATTCCTTTGACAGAACTTAACCCCAAAGAAGCAAGAAACTCACTGGCACTAATTCCCCCCATACTAACACCAATCTTTTGTAAAAGAGCGATCGCCCCTTGTTGAGTCATAGAGATACCATAAAGACGAGATAAACTTAAAATCATGGCAACATCTATCACGGCCCCTGTTAATAAATCTATCACCGTCACAGGATTAAGAGCAATGGCCATTGCTTTAGTCATCACCGCTTTTTGTATTAATTGATTAGCCGCATTTTCCCTAATTTCTAATTTTCTGGCGACAATTTGTTCATTAACTTCATCAGCATATAACATCGTATTAAGAGCAACTAAAGATTTACCCTCTCGGTGCAAAATTTCTAAAATTTTCAGTTTTAAAGATTCAATCTGTGGCGTTCCTCTGAGTCTTTGTTGCTTAATATTTCCGCTTTTATCTTGTGTTACCTCTGTCACTAAAGGACAAGCCGCAATCATGACAATTTCATCAGCAGAAAGTAATTCTTTGACTCGATCATCCCTAATTTTTTCATAAATTGCTAAGCGATCAACTTCAGGATATTGATCAATTTTATTAAAAGCTAAAATCATCGGTTTTCCCGCTTCTCGTAATTGAGATAAAGCCTCAAACTCAACTTTTGTCATATCTCCCGCAATAATAAATAAGATTAAATCTACCTGTTTAGCCATCTGATGGGCTAACATTTCTCTCGTTTTTCCATCAATTTCATCAATACCAGGAGTATCAATTAATTGTATTTGAGAATTACCCCATCCCGATAAAACTAATCTTTGTACACCCTGTAAACTCTGATCTTCTTCTAACTTCCAATTAGCTGTATCAATAGTTTGAGTTACACCATGAAGGGGCCCAGTTGCAAAAATAGATTGTCCTAATAAAGCATTTAAAACCGAAGATTTACCCCTACCTACCATACCAAAAGCAGCAATTTGTACGACTGATTGCTCTAATTTTTCTAACATTTCTGTTAGATGATCGAGTTCAAATTCTAAACCGATTTGTTCCTGAGAAGTTAAATCTAGACGATTAACCAAATTTCTCAAGGTATCTTGTGCTTGTTTATAGTTTAATTCTTCCTGAATCGCTTCAAAACTCAGAATAGTTTCATCTAAGTCTGAAAAATTCCATTGATCATCAAAAGTTGGCTCAGACATTCCCTAATTTATAGTAACAAGTGCATAATTCTATTATCAATCAAATGACAATATAAGTAAGTAGACAAAATTAATTACACAAAAATAGAAGTTAGGGAACAATTAAGTTGCGATCGCCCCCTTGACTCTCCCGACATCTTGCTAGAAAATGTATGATAAGCTATAATCTTTAATATAGTGGGTTAAGACGCGCCCTAAAACTTATTAGTTTGCCCTCAAAATCGTTGCTTCGTCTAACCCACCCTAGGAATCATAAGCTTTAATTATTATTTAATACGTTTTTTGTGACGTTCTAAACTATCTTGTAATAAGTTGAGGACTTCTGTTGCGCTCGCAATAACTTGATTGGGACTAAAACCAGCTTGAGCAAGTTCTTTATAGAAAGATTTGGCGACAATTTTAGCTAATTTTGTCGGATTAGAATGAAGTGCGACAGCAGGTTGTCGATTATTTTCGATAACATCTCTAATAACAGCAACTTCAACAAATTTTGAGCGCATAATAGTTTGTAATTGGGCTATTTGTAAAGATTTACCAACAAATAAAGCAAAAATTTCGACTATATCTAACTCATCTTCAACAAAGCTAGGTCGTTCTAAAGGAATACTAACATTAATTACTCCAACTACTTGTTGACTTAAAATAATAGGGACAGACATTAAACTATTATGACCCTCATCGAGATAACGAGCATTAGTAACAAACTTAGATTGAGTAAGATCCTTAATTAATAGGGGTTCTCTCGTTGCTGCGACGTAACCAGCAATGCCCTCATTAAGTTTAGTCACTTCTGCGTAAGCTGAAGTAGGTAAATTTCCGTAATGAGTAAATACTCGCAGATAGGGGTCATTGACGGAATCGTCAGATTCATCAGAAAATAACATGATAGAACAACGTTGAGATCTCAAAATTTGGGCTGTCAGCTTAGCCGCCTCAGCTAAACCATTTTCTAAGTTAATCGGTTCTTCTAAGAGGTTAGATACCCGAACCAATTGAAACATAAAGTTATTATCGTCGTTCATATGTACTCTCCAGATAGTAAGTATACTTTAATACTTACCGATTTCCTTGAAAACGTTAAAAAATTTTTCTTGAGGTCATGTTAATTTAGGGAAGATTTTGGGAACATTAGAATTATAGCCCCTTACTCTTTATGAGTCGTGATGAGTAATGTTTCAGAAGTTCGTCATATCTTAGTAATCGCTGACCAAAAATCACGAAGAATTGTTCCTTTAGCCCAGAGCAATTATTCTATTGGTCGTGATCCTAATAGTAGTATTTTATTGTATGATCGGCAAGTTTCTCGCCATCACGCCACCCTTTTACGAATTAATGATGTTCAAAATGAACAACCTTGTTACCGGATAGTTGATGGAAATTTACAAGGAAAAAGAAGCACTAATGGAATTACCATTAATGGTAAATATTGTCTATCTCATGAATTACAACCAGGAGATTTAGTTCGCTTTGGGAGTAAGTCTCAAGCTAATTACTATGTGATTGCTAATTCTGAAGAATTAGATTTATTAAAACAGGGAAATAATCTAGGGAATAAAACTTCTGAATCTAATCATTTAGATACTTTTCTTAACGATCATACGATCATGCCTTTAGAGGAACTTTTCATTGAAGATGAGGAAGAAAACCAAGAAACAATGAGGTTTGGCAAGGTTTGTCAAACAAATAAGCCTAGTCATCAAATTGATCTTTCTTCCTTAATTGATTCAAATCCTTATCCCATTATTGAGATAAATTTTCCTGAAAAAATAACCTATATCAACCCAACAGCAAAAGTTAAATTTCCTGATCTCAATGAGGTTAAATTAGACCATCCTATTTTACAAGGACTGGTTTTAAATTCATCGGGAAAAGATGAAACTTACTTAGTGCGAGAAGTTAAAGTAGATGAAGATTATTATGAACAGCATATTTATTATGCAAAAGATAATAATTCCCTTATGACTTATTTGTTTGATATTACTAAATATAAACAAAGAGAAGAAAAATTAAGAGCGAGTAAAGATCGTTATCGTTTGTTTCTTGAACAAGGAACAGAAGGAATTTTATTAGTCGATAGACAAAGCAAAAATATTATTGAAGCAAATCAAGCTTATTGTAAATTATTAGGTTATAGTAGTGCCGAAATTATTGGTCTAAGTCTTTATGAATTAATTGCCTTAGAACGAGAAGTCATTAAACAAGAATTAGTTCTAGTTACCGCCGAAAAACCCTATATTATTAAAGAATCTCTCCATCGTCACCGTAACGGTTCTTTAATTAGTGTTGCTGGAAAAATTAGTGAGACACTTTATCAAGGACAAGAAGTTTTTTGTTTGGTAATACGAGATATTTTAGAACGGAAACAAGCAGAAGAAAAACTGAAATATCAGTCTTTACATGATCCCTTAACTAATTTACCGAACCGTCTTTTATTAAATAAACAATTAGCGATTGCTTTAGCCCATGCTCAACGTCATCAACATCTCTTAGCGGTTATATTCCTTGATATTGACTCCTTTACTCATATTAATAATACCTTGGGTCATACCATTGGTGATCGGGTTTTACAAAGCTTTGGAAAAAGACTAGAATCTTGTGTTAGGACTGGTGATACAGTATCAAGATGGGGAAGTGATGAATTTACCTTACTCTTACCTCAAATTAGCAATACAGAAGATACAATTAAACTCGCTCAACGAATTTTTGATAATCTACAACGTCCCTTTATTATCGAGGAACATCAATTAAAAATCAAGTGTAGTATCGGTATTGCGGTTTATCCTCAAGATGGAGAAAACTCAGAGATTTTACTGAAGAATGCTGATGCGGCGATGAATCGTACCAAAGAACAAGGACGGAATCATTATCAATTTTATAGTCCTAATTTAACCGATGAATCTTCTCTATTATTAAGAATAGAAAGTCTCTTACATCAAGCAATTGAGAAAAAACAATTTTATTTACATTATCAGCCCCAAATTAGCCTAGCAACAGGTAAAATAGTAGGAATGGAAGCCTTATTACGTTGGCAACATCCATCTTTAGGGGTCATTCCTCCGCAAAAATTTATTCCTTTGGCCGAAAAGACCGATTTAATGTTACATATTAATAAATGGGTGCTGAAAACTGCTTGCGCTCAAAATCGTTCTTGGCAAAAAGACGGTTTACCCTCCATACCCATTGCTGTTAACCTTTGTAGTCGGGAGTTTCAACAACCTAATCTAGCAGAAATTGTGGCTAGAGTTTTGGATGAAACCGCATTAGACCCTCAGTGGTTAGAATTAGAAGTGACTGAGTTAACCTTAAGACAACATTTGAATTTAGCGCGTAAAACCCTCAAAGATTTACAAAATTTAGGGGTTCGTATCGCTTTAGATGATTTTGGTCGCGGTTTTTCTTCTTTAGGCTATCTCAAACAATTTTCGTTCCGTACTCTTAAAATAGATCAAGAGTTTATTCGAGATTTTCGAGGAACATCAGAGGAAATGGGCTTAATTTCAGCCGTTTTAGCTATTGGACGCGGATTTAATATTCGAGTCGTGGCCGAAGGTGTGGAAACACCAGAACAACTTCAGCTATTACGAGAAATTGACTGTCAAGAAGTACAAGGCTATTTATTTAGTTATCCTTTATCAGCAAAGGAGGCCACAGAATTTTTAGGAAAAATGGCCAGAGAACCGTAAATATTGAATTGTTGAATAAACCTGGTTCTACGGGATTTGCTATGCTAAACTGATAATTAATAAAAAGCTAAAGCCCTTTCTCATACCGCCTAAGCGGTTGCTGTCGGGAGTATGTCACCATAAACTAAGGGAAGCTAAACCTAAATAGCTAATTCCTTCAGGGGTTACATCAAATCGACAAGGTAACACTTTAACCCCCTTTTCTATGGCTTCCTGAAATAATTCCCCATAAGTGGGATCAAATTCATTTCCAGGGGCAAAAAAACCGCAATCTCCCCGATTAATAAAATACAACATGATGGGGTTTGCTTCTGGTAAAAGGGCCATTAATTCTTTTAAATGTTTTTGACCCCGACTGGTGACAGTATCAGGAAATAAGGCAATTTCTCCTTGAGATAGGGTCGTATTTTTTACCTCTAAATAAATAGGTGATTCTCCTTTTTCTTGAGTTAAAAGAAAATCAATCCGACTTTTTTTAGCAACACCATAAGGAACTTCTGAACGAATCTGGGTATATTGTCCCACTAAGTCGGGTAAACATTGTTTTTCTAAGGCTAGTTTAATGACTTTATTAGGCAATGCTGTATTAATACCGACCCAAGTATTATTAACTTCAATCATTTCCCAGCTATAGGCTAATTTTCGAGTAGGATTATAACTTTTAGATACATAAACCCTACTTCCGACTGTACATACCCCAATCATGGGCCCCGTATTAGCACAGTGGGCGGTAATGATTTCTCCTGATTCTAGCTCAATATCCGCTAAAAACCTTTTGTAGCGTTGTTTTAGAATTCCTGGAATTAGGGGCGGATAGGTGTAAATCATCATTAAATTATAAATTATGAATTATGAATTATGAATTATGAATTATGAATTATGAATTATGAATTATAAATTATGAATTATAAATTATGAATTGTAAATTATAAATTATGAATTAATAAGAATTGAACTTAGAATTATAGGTTCTACTGAACCTAGTATGTAAAACTATTAGAAATTATGGGTTTAAACCCGATCGGGTTAAGCTATAAAAACAAAACCCGCCTACGCGGGTTTAATTTAGCCTCTGAAGAGAGGCTTCGTCCCTATAGTATCAGACATAAGGTCTGTGATTTAGACGTTGATTTAACAGAACAAGTCCGGTAGAACCGAATTATACAAAGCTTTCAAGCATTATTTACAATTTACAATTCATAATTTAATGAGGTCTAGACTTTAAAAATCCTAATTTAAAAATCCTAATTTAAAAATCCTAATTTATAATTCATAATTCATAATTCATAATTCATAATTCATAATTCATAATTTATGACCCAATTCTTGCGATCGCAGATAAGCGGCCTTAACTGCTTCAATAATAGCCGAACGAAACCGTCTTTGTTCTAATTGGGCCACACCCGCAATAGTGGTTCCCCCTGGACTGGTTACTTGATCTTTTAATTGGGCCGGATGGATATTAGTAGTTTGCATCAGTTGAGCCGTGCCTAAAACCGTCTGTAACGCCAGTTTAGCCGCAATAGTTCGGGGGAGTCCTGCTGCTACTCCTCCATCCGCCAAAGCCTCTATCATGATGGCGACAAAAGCAGGTCCCGAACCCGATAAACCCGTCACTCCATCCATTAAAGATTCAGGTACGGTAACAACTTCCCCAACCGCCGTAAAAATAGAAGTCGCTAAACTTAGGTGATGAGGTTCAACTGTTTGCCCAGACGAGATCGCACTCATTCCTGCCCCCACAGTCGCCGGAGTATTAGGCATAACTCGAACTACCGGATATACGGGAAAAGCCGCTTGTAAACGGCTTAAAGGGACTCCAGCTAAAATTGAAATAATTAGAGGATAACTAGGTTGAGACTTTATTTCTAATTGGTTGACAACCGTATCGAATACCTGGGGTTTAATGGCTAAGAGTAACGCTTCCGTTGCCGTCAGGGTGTTTGGGTTATCTGAAGTTACCTGAACCCCATAGGTTTGTTCTAAGAACTCTCGTCTTTTCGGTTCTGGTTCACTTACTAATACCTCAGACCCTTGATAAATACCTTGTTGTACAAGACGTGATAGGATTGCTTCTGCCATCACGCCACCACCAATGATGCCTAATCTAATGGACACTAATTTCCAGGTTTAAATAGAAAAAAAGAGAAATTTGGGGATAAGCTCCCGTTAAAACGGTAAAATCACTAAAACGGGAACTCAAACAACCGAACTATTGAACTAAACGATTAACATCTGCTCCCCAACTAGAAATAGGGGAAGAAGAACGAGGCATAATGGGGTTAACATCAGGGACATCGTGCATAGTACCTGAGAGGGTACTTACTTTGACACAACTAGGGGTGAATAAGAAAATGCTCTCCCCAATGCGTTCTTGATGGCCATCGATGGCATAGGTTCCACCAGCGACAAAATCTACCGCTCTTTGAGCTTCTTCTGGGTCCATTGAGTTAAGATTAAGCACAACAGACTTACGTTCCCGTAAAGTTTGGATAACTTCAGGCATTTCGTCAAAAGAATGGGGTTCAACCACCACAACTTCAGCAATACTATTAGTAATGCCAGGCATACCGATGACGTTATCGAGAACGTTATTACTTCTACTAGTTCGCATATTCGATTGTGGGGTTAAATTGTTTAATCTATCTTGTTTGCGCCAGTTGCGTTGTTCATCCTCGGCTGAGGTATCTTGTACTTGATTATCGGGTTCTAAATTACCATAGATTTCTTCATAGGATTCGTTAGAATCATCTTCATCATCTATTGGTTCGTCAATGTTAGCCCAATCTTTCAGCTTTTTGAAAATCATATCCGCAATCTCGTTTTTTTTTACAAGGAGTTAATCAAGCACAAGTTTGTTAAATACCTGATGGCAGTTCACAATTGCAGTTTTAATGGGTTGAGTAAAAGAGAATTTTAGAGCCGCGATCGCTGTTTTATTTTACCGTTCTCGTCTCTTTTTTCCCTTCATCTTCCCTATTGCTTACATTAGTACTGGCATTCTTTCTAGGAAAGTTTAAGCCAGTTGTTTAGAGTTAGGATAGCTTTTTCCTCTAGTCGTTTTGACTTGAGAATATGTTCCCCAAAAAATTAAAAAGAATTTTAGATGGGTATAATAATTTTAGAGTATTAATGAGCAAAAAATTTTTCATCTGTCCCCAAAGATAATACGTCCTAGACGAATCATGGTTGCCCCCTGTTGTATAGCTAATAAGTAATCAGAGGACATTCCCATTGACAACTGTTCCATCGATAAGGAGGACTGTTGTTTAAGGGTTTGAGCTAATTGTCTGGTCTGGTCAAAGGCAGCTAAAATCTCGGATTCTGATAACCCCAATGGTAAAATAGTCATTAATCCTTCTATTTTCAGATGTTTACACCTTTCTAATTCCGATAAATCGTCCAAAAGTTCCCGAATGTGCCAACCGTATTTATTGGGGTCGGGTAAAACTTTAACCTGGAGACAGAGTTTAGGGGAGTTAACCCCCTCCTGTACTAATTGATTAAGACGTTGAGCCAGCTTTAGATTATCAACACAGTGAATCCAATCAAAGTGTTCTAGGACTTTTTTGGCTTTATTCGTTTGTAAATGTCCAATAAAATGCCAAGAGATATGTTTTAGGTCTTGTAGTTGTTCTTGTTTGGGGATTGCTTCTTGTAGACGACTTTCGGCAAAATCTCTGACTCCTGCTTCATAAGCTTCCTTCATAGCTGATACGGAGACTTGCTTAGTTACCCCGATCAAAAGAACTGACGGGGGGATTTGTTGACGAATTTGGTCAAGGCGTTGGGCAATGGTCATATCAAGGAGCAATTTTCGTAGTTTGGCATTAGTTATTCCTAAAACCTTGCCTTGTAGGGGTCAACGGCCGTTGACCCCTACTTAATTTTGAGGACTATACTATCGCTTACGTACCTATTGAAACGTCTTTTTATGGATTTCGGAGAGATCTTGATATTCTTGAGAGATTCCGATACGACGCAGGTTCCGTAAACGTTTTTCTATCAATAGCCTAGCATCAGAGCGACTAATGGGGTCAAGGGCGGTATTAGTTGAGTTTGTAGTTACCAAAAAAAATAACCGTTGGGCATATAGGGTGGTAAATAACTCTTGATTATCATCGAGGATACATACTCGATATAACAGTCCGAAAGTGGGATGGTTGACATAAATTTCGTTGCTCATTCAATTTCCTAAAAGTGCTTATCCTCTAACAAAGAAATCATTAAAACCGTTACTTATTGTATGTAATCTTAACCTTCTCTGGGCGCAACTAAGGGCCTATTTACTCCCAGAATAGGGAATCTTTAGACAAATGTCATCATTTCTCCACAAACTCACGGCAATATGAATGTGTTACAATAATGATTATCCTTAATTATGGATAATTATCATCAAATGCCCGCCAAAGATATTTATCATGATATCGTAAGAACTGCCCTAGAAAAAGACTGTTGGACAATTACTAATGATCCCCTAGTTATTCGTTGGGGAAAAAGAGATTTATACAATGAATATTTTTATTTCTATCCTTTTGAAAGAGGAGGATTGAAACCTTTTTTTTGTCAAGTTTTATTAGAGAATAAACGCCTTAAATTATTAGTTTTTCATGCAATTCAGGAGGTCATTTTAAAATGGATAACTTAGAGAAGATGAGAGAAATTATTATTGAATCTCTGCGCTATTATGCTAACTTACGCTATGCAACAGGTGAAGTTAATCGACTCCTCATTATAGACAAAGACTCTGATAATTATCTCATTCTCTTAGAAGGATGGGAAAACACAGAAAGAGTTCATGGCTGTTTAGTTCATTTGCAAATTATTAATGATAAAATCTGGATACAAAGAGACGAAATAGAAGAAGGTATTGCCACCGATTTATTAGCTTCAGGAATTCCTAAAGATAAAATTGTCCTTGCATTTAAACCAGAATATATTCGCCCTTATACCGAGTTTGCCGTTAAATAGACTATTATTTACTATAACAACAACAGAGACGCGATCGCTCGCGCCTCTACTTGCTTAAAAATCAGTTAATAACTAACCGAAATTAACCACCAATTTTAACCACAGGTTCAAAGCTAGGAACCACTAACTCTTTATCCTGTTTGGTGAGTTTGTTGTATAACCGTTCCGTATTGGGGAAATTCGCCGCAGGAAGGGTGGGGAAACGACGGTAAGGAACAGTATCTTCACCGAATATTTGGACATATTCCATACCATTAACCATCGCACTAATAAAGGCGCGAATGCCTTGAGTTGCCAGAATTTGATTATATTTTTGAATCTCTTTCTGAGTCAGAGGCGCACGTCCGAGGAAGTGTTTTGTCCCCAATTCAATGACCTTTGTATTAGGATAAGGTGCATAGAACTCTTTGACATACAACTCAGAACAACCTAATCCTTCAATAAACTCTTTAACGTTAATTTCTGCGTTGCTGAGTTTACTTTCAAGAGCAGTAAATTCTGATTGGATAATATAGGGATCAAGATCTCTTTCAAAAATCTGACGATAGGCAGCGCGAATCGCATTTTGTACCCCAACTTTATCCGCCGTTGATAGCAGTTTAAAGACCTTGGTTTGTTCCCGTTGAACCGTCACACCTTGATTAATACGGAACTTAATATCCGGTTCGGTACGATTATTAGAAACTTGCCCTAACTCCACAAAGCGAGGGGTAACTTCTTTATCTACCCGTTGACCAATATCTTCCCGTAACGTACCAGGACGGGTCATGCGTGCCTGAATTCCAGCAGGGGTTACATAACGCTCATAAGGAACCGTATCCTCGCCAAAAGCTTCCTCATACTCTTTACTGTCGATCATGGCATCAACGAGGGCATAAAAGCCTTTCTTAGAAGCCAAATCAAAGTAAGCGTTCATTTCCTGACGACCATAAGTCGGACGACCTAAGAGACGACGGTGAATGAATTCGATCGCTTTAACGACATAGTAAGGAGTCCAGTATGTCTTGAGGAATACTTCCGATTTAGCTAAAGTTTTGATAAACTCCCGTAGGGTAATATCGCCATTTTCTAGCTTAATTTCAGCCACAGTCAAGTTTTGACCTTGATAGACATCCCGTCCAAATACTTGACGATAAGCTGCCCGAATCACCGCTTGAGTGGAACTTTCCCCATATTTAACGCTCACCCCGTTACTACTACCAGGGAGTTCGTTATTGAGACGGAATACTTTTGCTCCCAGGGTTCCGGGAAATTCTCCTCTGGCTTGAGGATTGCTATTTTGGTTATTAATCCCAGGGCCACGGTGAATCAGAATCCGTTTGGTATCTTTGCTAAAAGGTGCGGGACGATTGCTCGGATTACGGGTTTCTTTCGGGAAAATAGCCCCAAATTGGATTTCTAGGGGATCATTACCTGAACCGTAAACGTGCTGATCGGGTAAGGGACGATCATATTTAGCAAAGGTGGTGATAAATTGAGGAACTTTGCGGAAAGGCGCACTATAATTAAACAGATCTTGCTGCATCCCCCAATTACGGCATTCTTGGGCTTCTTGCCCTAATCCCCGTAAATAAGGCACGGTTTCCTCTCCAAAGTAATCAGAATACTCTTGAGAATCCACTAAAGCATCAACTAACGCACCTAAACCACCATTAGAAACGATGGCAAAGTAACTTTGAACTTCTTCACGAGAACTGGGGCCACGGCCTAAAATATGACGGAAAGCCAATTCTAGAGCGCGACTATTGATAAAGGGTTCAAAGAATTGTTGACGATAGAGAGGAGATTTGCACAAACGACGGACAAATCCCTTCATGGTAATGTCGCCGTTTCTGACTTGGGATTCTAAATAAGAAACAGACTGACTATACGCTTTACTGATGTCCCGTTCAAACAGTTGGCGATAAGCTGCTCTGACAATTTCGCTTTTTTCTGACTCGGATAAGCCAGTTTTCATGACGAATTTTTGCCGGGTTGTGGTTGCATTATAGTAACTTTGGGGCAGTTCTAACCCTTGCTGATCCGATGAAGGACGTTGACGTACTTGATTAGCCGGAGTAGGGGCTTTAAATTCCGTAATCAGTACATCAAAATACTGAGTCACAATCTCTTGTGCCTCTGCATCTTGTCGGAAATAATCTTTAGCGGCGGCCCGCATTTCTTGGAGTGCCACTAAGGTAGCATCCGTTGAACAAGCTCTTTCAATGATTTCCCGTAGTCCACGAACATTGACAACGAGGATACTAGGATCGCCCGCAACAATGGCGTAGGTCACATAACGCAAGAACCATGATAAATCTCGTAAGGACTTCTGCATATTGCTTGGGCCATAACGAGAGATATTAATGGGGCGAAATCCAGCAGGAATTGGGCCTGTAGAAGCAAAAATAGAGCGAAATCCGGCGAAAAAGCCTCCGCCACCACCGCTACTTTCAGCGTAGGTAACTTTTCCTAATTCCATGGCCCGTTGCATGGTAACAGGGGCCCCGGCCATGGCCATTTCTTTCACTTCAACGGGAGGCTTTTCTAAATAAGCCATGGGTGATCCACCCGTAAAAATACGGTTGGCTGCTTGTGAAACGATTAAATCAGAGTTATTCGTAAGAATTTGCGCTATTTCGAGCCGCTTGCTTCCTGATTGAAAATAGGCAACTAACTCACTAAGTTCCGTCTTAGCTAAGAAGCGATCCTGTTGTTCTGCTTGGGTAATTGCCGATACAGGAACGGTTTGATACAGTTGGGGCCGTGCTAACGAGCTTCCACCACTTGCCTTTACACTCATTGGATTTCAACTATCTCCCATGAAAAAATTGCTAATCTACTCCTGGTCGGAGTCTAGATATCCGCAACATCTTGATTAAAACCAGATGTTTGTTAAAAAGTTAATCAGCATCTAGATTAAACTGTTTGGTGCTTTCTGAGGGCGTTTGTTACGATTTGTATTCTTTTAATCTTGACTAACCTTGATCTTCAATGGATAAACTCTCAATATGTAAAGTTTTATGACTACATTCCGCATTTGTGCGGATGAATGAGTTTGACTGCTTACACTATTTAGTCTTTTGTTCGGATTACTTTTGTTATTCTCCTGCCTAGACTGATGAAAGAGGGTTGTCTGTAAATCATTTTTTGGAGTTCTACCATGTTTAGTTTAGCAAAACTTATCTATTTTCGGGGGGGGGTAAAGCCTGGCTTATTAATGGCTGGTACTACTCTTGCTTTTTTAACTCCTTTTACATCAGTCCAAGCAAGTTCATTTACTGCTTATCAAGTACCATCAGGACAGGCTGGAAATCAAGATTTTGGTGGTATTCTAGGTATGGATTTTGATGTCAATAACAGTATCAAAGTTTCTGAACTGGGTGCTTTTGATGATCTTGGAAATGGTATTGTTGGAACCCTAACAACGGAGTTATGGTCGAGAAGTGGTGATACAGGGATTGCTAAGTTAGCTACGTTGACTTTCTCTAATAGTGATCCCGGTTCTTTAGAAGGCGGTAGTCGTTTCAAAACTCTGTTGAGTCCCTTAGTTTTAGATCCAGGTAGCTATACTATCGTTTCCTATGGCTATTCTGGAAATGATCTAAACGGCAATTCTTATGATCCAACGCCTTGGACAACTAATGATGGCGGAGGACTCATCTCCTTTGTTGGTAGTAGCCGTTATGGTGGAACACTTGGTTCGAGTATTGGAGATACTGTAGATATTTTGCCAGCTAATCGTTATGCGACAGGGACTTTTAAGTACCAGGCCGTACCTGAACCTGAACCCCTGGCTATGTTAGGTGCAGGAACCGCCATTGCATTGGGTGCCAATTTTAAACGCAAACTTGCCAAGAATAGCAAGAAAAAATAAATTAGCTGATGTTTATTAGCTATAAACGATAATTAAAGATAGTCCTCTCGTTAATTCTAGGGGACTTTTCAAAAAGATGAAATCATTAGATAATATTTGCCAACAACTAAAATCTGGACAATTTGATTTAACACGCCATGCTTTGAAGCGTGTAGTTGAACGGAATATATCTAAACAAGAAATTATGGATACTGGGAAAAATGCCATAATTATTGAAGATTATCCCAATGATAAATACACACCCAGTTGTCTTTTGTTAGGATTTACCCAAGAAAATAGACCATTACATATCCAAACATCTCGTTTAGATTCTCCCAGAACGACTATTATTACCCTATATGAACCTAATAAAAACGAATGGATTAATTATTCACAACGGAGGTAAAAATGTCTAATTGTTATAATTGCGGTTCAGATGAATTACAAGATAAATTTGTTAATGAAACCTTTGAGATTAAAGGAAAATTGATTTTAATTGAAAATATTCCTGCTCAAGTTTGTTGTCGTTGTGGAGAGATAATTTTTAGTAGTGAAACTGCTGAAAAAGTCCGTCTGATGATTCAAGGAGAAACTAAACCGACAAAATCTATTCAAGTCGATGTCTTTGCTTATCAAGGTTAAACTATATTTTCGGTTAATCAATTCTTTTTATCAGGGAACGTATAGTTTTCTTGTGTTTTTTCTTTCCCATTACAATTGTACATTGATTTATGGTGTTGAAGGTCATCCTATCATATACTGAAGATAAGATGCCGTAACCGATCATAAAGATAGTTCTCTAGTTAATTCTAGGAGACTTGTCGAATATTGGAGAATAACCCAGATGTCAAAGATAACAGAAAGTGATCTCAAAAGATTAGAAGACTTAATTATAGGTAGTTTTGATAGGTTAGAAAAAGGTCAGAATGTCTTAGAAACTCGATTAAGTACAATTGAGACTCGATTAAATTCCCTTGAAATAGGACAAACAGAACTTAAAGAGGAAATTAAAACTCTTGAAATAGGACAAATAGAACTTAAAAAAGAAATTAACGAGAAAAGTCAAACTCTTAAAATAGGACAAACGGAAATCAAGGGAGAAATCAAAACCCTTGAAATAAAACAAACAGAAATTAAGGAAGAAATTAGTGAGAAAAGTCAAACTCTTACAATAGGACAAACGGAAATTAAGGGAGAGATTAAAACCGTTGATGCTAAACTCAATGGAGTAAGCGAGAGAATTAAAATAATAGAAGGAGCAATACTAAAAATTCCAGATCTCGCAGAAAAGGTAGGAGAATTAAAGAATTGGAGACAGATAGTAATTATAACAATAACAGCGACTATCAGTAGTGTAGTTGGTTGGGTAATTCGCGGGGGAAACCTCAAACCTTAAGAATAAAAATAGACTTAAAAATAACAGTTTATGGTAGGGGTCAACGGCCGTTGACCCCTACTTAAAGTTTAAATATTATTAAGGTCAATTCCTAATTCTTTTAACTTTTCTTCTAAAATTCTCCTCTGTTCTTTTTCTTGTTGTAATTGAGATTCAAATTCATCTGCTCTTTGTCTTTCCTCATCTGCTCTTTTGGTTTCTTGTTCTCTTAATTTTCCTAACTCTACAAATGTTAAAAATTTATCTCCATCAGGACGAAAAATTGCTAAAGTTTCTGCATTTAATTCAAATTTAATGCCTAATCTTGGACTCACCCAATTTTCTATATCTTCAATCACAGTTAATTCATTTTCCTGACGTAACCATCCCTGTAAATCTATTTTATCAGGATCATAAAGATAATATTCTTCTATGCCATGATGTTCATAAAATTTAAACTTTTTCGCCATTTCTAATAAACGATTTCCTGGGGATAATATCTCAAAAACTACTTGAGGTGCCATATTATTTTCTTCCCATTGTCGATAAGAACCTCTATCTCCTTTCGGTCTTCCAATAACTATCATTATATCAGGAGCTTGACGAATTTTATTATCTCCTTGTCTGGGATACCATAATAAATCACCGGCGACAAAAATATTAGGATTATCGGCAAATAATAATTCTAAATTCTCTTTAATAACGACTATCCAACGAAATTGTTTAGTATTATCTGACATAGGTTTGCCATCTTTTTCAGGATAGATAATAGTTGCATCAAGGGGAACTGATAATGATTGTGTCATTGTTTTTCTTTTAGGTTAAAAAGGTGACTTAAAGATTATTAAGGTCAATTCCTAATTCTTTCAATTTTTCTTCTAACATTCTCCTCTGTTCTTTTTCTTGTTGTAATTGTTGTTGAAGATCATCTGCTCTTTTGGTTTCTTGTTCTTTTAACTTTCCTAATTCTACAAATGTTAAGAATTTATCTCCATCAGGACGAAAAATTGCTAAAGTTTCTGCATTTAATTCAAATTTAATGCCTAATCTTGGACTCACCCAATTTTCTATATCTTCAATCACAGTTAATTCATTTTCCTGACGTAACCATCCCTGTAAATCTATTTTATCAGGATCATAAAGATAATATTCTTCTATGCCATGATGTTCATAAAATTTAAACTTTTTCGCCATTTCTAATAAACGATTTCCTGGGGATAATATCTCAAAAACTACTTGAGGTGCCATATTATTTTCTTCCCATTGTCGATAAGAACCTCTATCTCCTTTCGGTCTTCCAATAACTATCATTATATCAGGAGCTTGACGAATTTTATTATCTCCTTGTCTGGGATACCATAATAAATCACCGGCGACAAAAATATTAGGATTATCGGCAAATAATAATTCTAAATTTTCTTTAATAACGACTATCCAACGAAATTGTTTAGTATTATCTGACATAGGTTTGCCATCTTTTTCAGGATAGATAATAGTTGCATCAAGGGGAACTGATAATGATTGTGTCATTGTTTTTCTTTTAGGTTAAAAAGGTGACTTAAAGATTATTAAGGTCAATTCCTAATTCTTTCAATTTTTCTTCTAAAATTCTCCTCTGTTCTTTTTCTTGTTGTAATTGAGATTCAAATTCATTTGCTCTTTGTCTTTCCTCATCTGCTCTTTGTCTTTCCTCATCTGCTCTTTTGGTTTCTTGTTCTCTTAATTTTCCTAACTCTACAAATGTTAAGAATTTATCTCCATCAGGACGAAAAATTGCTAAAGTTTCTGCATTTAATTCAAATTTAATGCCTAATCTTGGACTCACCCAATTTTGTATATCTTCAATCACAGTTAATTCATTTTCCTGACGTAACCATCCTTGTAAATCTATTTTATCAGGATCATAAAGATAATATTCTTCTATGCCATGATGTTCATAAAATTTAAACTTTTTCGCCATTTCTAATAAACGATTTCCTGGGGATAATATCTCAAAAACTACTTGAGGTGCCATATTATCTTCTTCCCATTGTCGATAAGAACCTCTATCTCCTTTCGGTCTTCCAATAACTATCATTATATCAGGAGCTTGACGAATTTTATTATCTCCTTGTCTGGGATACCATAATAAATCACCGGCGACAAAAATATTAGGATTATCAGCAAATAATAATTCTAAATTTTCTTTAATAACGACTATCCAACGAAATTGTTTAGTATTATCTGACATAGGTTTGCCATCTTTTTCAGGATAGATAATAGTTGCATCAAGGGGAATTGATAATGATTGTGTCATCTTAATTGATCCATCATTTAATAATGAGTAGGGACAATTCATTAATTGCCCCTACAGTTAGGGTCTGTGAGTAAGTTCCCGTTAATTACGAGTCAGCCATTTTTGTCCGTTCAAACGTTGTAACGTATATAAAAGCATTAAATCCAAAGTAGTTTTACGTTCGTCAATCATAAAGGATTCAATGGTGCTGGGAATCTTGCCATTAAGTCCATAAGAAAAGGCTTTTTGTCCGTTAATATTTTCTTCAGGAAAATAAAGTTTAAACTGACGTTGACCACTTTTCCAAGTTCCAATAACTTGCCAACAGCTATCATCTGAATTTGCTCCAGAAATAGACACTTTCTCTTTAACAAAAGATAATTCTACATCCTTAAGTCCCTGCTTATTTAATTCTTGTTTTAGCGCAGGGGTAAAGTGTTGTTCCATAAATTCAGTGAAGGGTTTATCTTCAATAGCTGGAGGTTTCTCTTTTTTAGCTGCTGGTTTAGCTTCAGAAGTGGGAGTCGTGGGGGTAGTTTCATCTGTCATAGTGGTTACTCAAATTGCGATCGCGCTAAACAACTTAATTAAGTGATTATCTCTAGAATACGCTATCTTCTCAAAATAAGAAACATTTATCCCAAAATTTTTTATAAGTGGTTTTAGTAATAAACTGAACCATCACGACGTTTATAAAAATGATAAGATGGTTTAATGCCGAATAAAGTTGGTAAGCCATCTACATCTAGACAAAAACAAATGGTTCCATCTTTTTTGAGATGATAAGCTTCACCGGAAAATGTTAGATAATGTTCCTCAAACATTTTAACAGTAAACAGTTCTTCTGCTGGTTGTAACAATTCTAGATAGGATTTTTGCTCAAATTCTTTGCCTACTGTTTCGACTGCTTGTTTAAGCAATTGATAATTATGTTTTAATTGTTGACGTTTTTGTGAGTTAAATAAAAATAATTGATTAAGGTTCATTTTCTCGAATTAATCCCCTATTTCATGGCAAATTTACCTAAGATAAATCTCTGGCTGTTTCGTTACAGTCTTTTAACATTGATCGCTTTTTGTTACCAAAATGTCGTAACCTAAACTATGATGCTTGATCTTACATAACAAATCTACCTTACTTTATGTCATCAATTGCCCCTCATACTAAAGCTAAAGCTCTCAAACCAGGAAGTCGTCGTCCAGCGAAAGAACTCTGTAGTGAGTGTGGATTATGTGATACTTATTATATCCATTATGTGAAAGAAGCTTGTGCTTTTCTTAATCAACAAATTAAAGAACTTGAAGAAATTGCTCATGGATATTCTCGTAATTTAGACAATGAAGATGATTGGTATTTTGGGGTGCATCAAGAGATGATGGCTGCCAAAAAGAAAGAACCAATTGAAGGGGCGCAATGGACAGGAATTGTCAGTAGTATTGCTTGTAAAATGTTAACAGATGGTTTAGTTGAAGGTGTGGTTTGTGTTCAAAATACGAAAGAAGATCGCTTTCAACCTATGCCTATTATTGCCAAAAATCCTGAAGAAGTTTTAGCCGCAAGAGTTAATAAACCAACCTTATCCCCTAATTTATCTATTTTAGAACAGATAGAACAATCAGGGATGAAACGATTATTAGTCATTGGGGTAGGTTGTCAAATTCAAGCTTTAAGAGCAGTAGAAAAAGAATTAGGATTAGAGAAACTTTATGTATTAGGAACTCCCTGTGTAGATAATGTTACTCGTGAAGGCTTACAAAAGTTCTTAGACACTACAAGTAAATCTCCTGATACGGTGGTTCATTATGAATTTATGCAGGACTTTAGAGTTCATTTTAAACATGAAGATGGCTCAACTGAATTGGTTCCTTTTTTTGGCTTGAAAACTAATCAATTAAAAGATGTTTTTGCCCCTTCTTGTATGAGTTGTTTTGATTATGTGAACTCTTTGGCTGATTTAGTAGTAGGCTATATGGGGGCAGAATTTGGCTGGCAATGGCTCGTTGTTCGTAATGATACAGGACGAGAAATGTTAGAATTAGTACAGGAACAAATAGACACTAAACCTGTCATCTCTAAAGGGGATAGAAAACAAGCTGTTCAACAAAGTATTCCTGCTTATGATCAGGGTGTTACTTTACCAATGTGGGCAGCTAAATTAATGGGAGTTGTTATCGAGAAAATCGGGCCAAAAGGATTAGAATATGCTCGTTTTTCCATCGATTCTCATTTTACGCGGAACTATTTATATGTCAAACGCAATCATCCCGAAAAATTAGATGATCATGTTCCTGAATATGCTAAAAAAATCGTTTCTCAATATCAATTACCGGAGAAATAAATAAATTGTCAATTGTCCATTATTGAACCAACCTCTTTGTTAGAATCAAATATCATGTAGGAGTTGTGACACAGGCATCTTGCCTGTGTCACAACTCCTCCTTAAATTTCCTTAATTAAGATTAGTTAATTGAGCATTTTGATAGTAATGGGAGAGAATTTGATCATAAAGAACCCCTTGTTGGGCAAGATAATAACTACCCCATTGACTTAGGCCAATACCATGACCATAACCACGTCCATCAATTTGAAACGTACCATTATCAGTAGAAACCGTAAATAGGGTACTCTTAATATCAAGAGCTTGACGTAATTGATCATCAGTAATGCGCCGAGAACCTCTATTGCCTACCACTTTTAAGGTAATAATACGTCCATGAGGGGTTGTCCTTTCAGGAACTAGCGATCGCACATTTCCTACACCTCCTAACAGACTCCCCAACTGACTTGCACTAAACGACTTACTCCAGGCAAAAACTGGGGCCTGTTGATCATAGTCTACTACCCCGCGTAAATAGGGCAAAGAAGAATTCCACACATCTTCAACATTTTCCGTATGACCACCAGAAGAAGAATGAAAGGCTGCTAGAATGATTTTACCTTGATAGGTTAACACTTTTGCTATAGTGGCATTCACCGCTTCAAAAGTGCTTAAATGTTCTGTTTCTAAACCCTTATAAACTTGAGTTTTGGTGGTAGTATCAAGATCATAAAAACGATTACTGGCCGTATTACTTTTGTACAGTGCATAAGTACGAGCGACAACCGCTTGAGATTTGAGGGCCTCTAGGGGCCAAGTAGGATAAGCTTCGGCCCCGACCACACTATAAAGATATTTCTCTAAATCTACTAAATTGATGGCACTGACTCCATTTCCTTGTCGTAAGAGTCTTACCTTGCCACGATACCAGCGATCGCCTATCCAAACAACCCCATCAAGTGTCGGTTCAATAACTAATTGGTTAGACTGCCATTGCTCAAGGCGAACTCCTGTTCTGTCTGGGGTGGCGTTAAAAGAATTTAAGGGGGATAATTCTCCTAATTGTTTGCCTCCTGCGTCTCGGACAATGGCAGTGGTAGAACTGCCTACCCGAACACTATTGACCCCTTTTTGAATAGCGACCCTTAGTTCGGTTGCTTGTCCTGGAAGACAAAAGATAACCCAAAGTAATCCTATCAGCCAACTGCAAGATTTAAACGAAAATCCCAGAAATCTTAAGGGCCAGACAAAATAGTCTGACTGCTGTTGCTGTCTCATTGTTGAATTCTCCTCACACACATCCACAAATATGAAAATCTTATCGCACATTGAGGGAAGTGACAGGGGGTTTTTCTGCTCAAATCAAAAGATCGTCTAAAATTTTGTTAATTATTGTGTCAATATTTTAGGAATTGTCTAAATTCTCCTGTAGTTTATATAGACGAGTGTGGTTAACAAGTAATAATGTCTCAAGAATCCTCCAAAAATCCTAGTAGCCATGTAGATTGCATTGATGATATTGAGCTTCATTACTGTTTTTGGGTCATGCGTGATAGTGAATCTTGGCAGCAGGCAGTCAAAGGTGATCTCAAGTTATCTCGTTGTGCTGCATCTCGACGAAAATTTCCCTATTTTATGAGTTTCAATCTATCAGGAAGTTTGATTGTCCTAATTTTACTCACTGCGATCGCTTGGAATCGTCATCCTCAACTGAGTCAATCTTATCAAAATTTCACCAAAAAATTAACCACTGAATTACTCTATTTACTGCCACATATGGATGATTAACAATTCATAATTCATAATTCATAATTCATAATTCATAATTCATAATTCATAATTCATAATTCATAATTCATAATTCATAATTCATAATTCATAATTCATAATTCATAATTCATAATTCATAATTATTCTAAACTAATCTGAGATCCCCATAAATCTTGAGGCATAAAACTGCGATCGCTAGGCAAAGAACTAACCGGTTCAGTTAACATAAATTCACCAGCTTCTATCCATTTTTTCAGTTCTTGAGCGACTTCTCTAGAACGGGCTAAACTAGCTAAAGGAGCGACCCGAACCGTTTTTCCTTCAATAGTCATCCGACCACTTTTAAGCTGTCCATAACTGACTAATCCAAAGGTAGGACGTACTCGACGAGGGATAGCAAAATCTACTACAGGGGCCACAATTTCTTCATCTCGAATTGCACAATGTTCGATAACTTTTTCGGTTAAAACAGGTAAAGGAACCCCAACCCCTAACATCAAAGATGGGCCATAATTAAGAAAATAACAACCTCTAACCCAACGAGGAGACATTTGTTTAGCATCTCCAATTAATGCTAATGTAGCTGCGGGGCCGATAGGAGTTCGGTTAGGAAGGCGTTTTTGTAAAGGAAAATGTTGGGTTCCTTCCCAGGCAATATATCCTATTCCTCCTCCCAAAAAAATGCGAGTTCCGATCCCAATCACCTCTAAGTCAGGATCATTAAATAAAGGTGCGATCGCTCCTGGATTAGAATAGACAGCATTACCTAATCTTGGTTGTAATGGCCCCAAATAAGTATAAAGAGGGCGATCGCCCCCATTTACTCCAACAATAAAATTTTGATATAAGTTACGAGGATTATATAAATAAAACTGATTAATAGTTTTACGAGTAATAGTCGTTTCAAAGGATGCTCTAGGATAACAGTCTGTCACTTGGCCAAGGGCCCGCAAAGGAACGGGTTTTCCGGCAATTAAATCTTCAATTACATGACCCCCTCCTCTTTCTGGACGATTTCCCTGACGATTTTCTAGGTCACTCATTTTGTCATTGGCCCCATAATCTACGGTGGCGGTGGCTCCTAAATACAAATCTACTGCACCAAATCCGGCATAAGCAGGAATACCATCGATCCAACATTGACGAATTTTAATGGGAGGATCAGTATGTCCTAGATTAAGCATAGCCCCTGATGATTCCATCGGTTCAAAAGTTCCTGTGCAAATAACATCGACTTCTTTAAATGCTTGGGATACTCCGATATCTTGGACTCGTACTTTAAGTTCTTCTACTGTCCAGACAATAGCTTTTTTTTGGCAAATTTTGTCGTTAATTTCGGAAATAGTACGCATTATTCGGATTATTCTACGGTTGTTAGTTTCGGAGACTCAGGATCATTATATAGTAATAAATTGTAGGTTGGGGAGCCACTCCGGTCTTGGGGTTTCCCCAAGTAGAGGAAGTGGCGTTTGAGGCACGAAACCCAACAAACTTTCCTCAGCTAATACGGTTTCCATTGATCTAAAATATCTTTAATTAATACTTCTTTGAACCAAACTTGACCGACTACGGCTAAGGGTAAGGCTAATAATAATCCTAATACACCGAAAATAGTAGCAAAAAATAGTTGAGCTAATAAGGTGACAGCAGGGAGTAATGAAGCTTGACGAAACATTAATAAAGGGGTTAATAAATGACTTTCTAATTGTTGAATCAGTATGTATAGAATAAGGACAGCAATAGATTTCCAAGGAGCTTCTAAAAGAGCGATAGCAATAGGAGGAATGACACTTAATGCAGGGCCAATATTGGGAATAAAGGTAAAAATTCCCGCTAGTAATGCTTGAGCTAAGGAAAGAGGAATTCCCAATATTGATAGACCAATAAAACTTAAGATTGTAATAATAGTCATATTACAAAGGATAGCCATTAGCCATCCTTGTAATGCCTCATCACATTGAACTAAAATCTGATCAACTCGTTGTCGATAAAAAGAAGGAAATAAACGAATAAAGCCCTGTCGATAGGGTTGGGGATTAGCTAATAACATTAAACTCAAAACTAATAATAATAAAATACTTAGAGGAATCCCTAATGTCGTATAAAAAACGGATAAACTTTGACTTATAATTTGTTGAGATAAAGGCTGGAGTTGTTTGGTCAGATTTTCAAGAGTTGGTAAAGCTTGTCTAAATTCTGGATCAAGATAGGAAACCTGTTCTTTTAATGTTAAAATTAGACGTTCAATTCCTTTAGGTACTAATTTGACTAATTCTGGTAATTGTTCGGCAAATGGAGGAACAATCAACCAAAAAAATCCCCCTAAAGTTCCTAATAATAAAACCATTGATATTAAAACAGCATAACCGCGCCTAATACCCCAATTTTGAAATTGTTTTACCCCATGATTTAAAGCATTAGCGATAATAACTGCGGTAAATAATAAGAGTAATAAATTACGAATTCTCCAGAAAATATAAACAATAATTATTAATACACTAAAGCCAAGCCATTGAGAAAAATTCATAATTAAAACGCCAAATAAATCAATTTTATTAAAGTTCAGATGATTTATAAATTAGTCGCCAAATTAAAGCGAACATAACCATTAAAGGAAGACTCACAATAATAATAGCTGCATTAATATCAGTAGGAGGTATGGACATTAAAGGGCCAGCATATTTAATTAAAATCGATCCCAGTAAAGAAAAAATTAAGACTTTGAAAATTAAGCCAGTTTGAGAATTCATTAATTAAATATCTCCTTATTAGTATATTCGATAACATGAACGACATTTCTGTTAAAATTAACATAATCTTTTACTATAAGACAGTTAATTATTAATTTTTTTGTCTGACTTGGCCAAAATATTTGACATTAGTTCTCTACTATGTTACTATGTCGCGAATAGCTTATATTTTATTTAATGTGAGGAAAACAACCCCATGAAGCTAAATACCGTTAATTCCTTGGTTTTAGTCACAGGTACCGCTACCCTATTGTTCAGTGCTGTATCTTCTGCTAGTGCTTTTACTGTGTATACAGATCGTGCTGCCTGGGAAGCGGCGATCGCAAGCAGTATACCACCAGGATGGAATACAATTCTCACTGATACTTTTAGCAATGATATTGCTTCAGCACAATCGATTACCCTAGATTCAGGTATTGTTTCCACCAATTCTGGCCCCATTACCCTTCCTAATTCGTTTAATAACAACAGCGTCTCTGGGGGTGTTTACAATAATGCGACCCAGGCGGGTAATGGCACTGCTTCTAATACAATAACATGGGTGTTTCCCTCTCTCAAGACATGGGCTTTTGGTGCCGATTTTATTAGTGTTAATGATGGTGGATTAACCCTGACAGGTAATTTCGATGGCACAGGAGATCAAACTCTTAGCGTCTTTGCAGAAATTGGTGGAGGTACGGGTTTTCTCGGTATTGTTGGGATGACAAAATTTGATTCTGTTGTCTTTGGCAATAATTCGGATATCGTCGATGGCTTCGGCATTGACAATGCTTCACATACGGTTCCTGAACCTCTCACCATGTTAGGTGCTGGTGCTGCTTTTGCTTTTGGTGGTGCGTTCAAACGCAAATTAGGTCAAGCCAAAAAGAAAGATAAAAACGCTTAAATTTCAACTTTACCGTACTTGTGGTGATAATAAAATTTTATTATTCATAGGATGAGTTAGGTGCGGGCAATAATTCATGGATTTTATACCAGAATTCATTGCCCCCAACCTGACTCATCTTCCCTATATTGTATCGAAAAAAGAGGTTTCAAGCCTTCTCTTTCAAGAGGATAGAAATAATATGAAATGGAAAAAAGAGGCTCTCCCGTACCTGTGGTGATAAGTAAAGCTTATAATTCGTAGGGTGGGTTAGACGCGGCTATAATTTTGATGAAAAACCCATAACTTTTAAGGCGCGTCGTAACCCACCATATTAAGTATTGTAGCTGATTATACATTTTATACCAAGATGTCGGGAGAGCCATGACTGATATCGAAACCCTGATAGACCAAATTTCTCAAGAAGCACAACGAGAACCCTTTCCCATTGATGTTCCTGTGTATGAAGCAGCACACAAAAACCCTAATGATGCTATCCTTTATGCAGGAAACCTCAAAAGTCAGATTTGTTTTTTTGGACGGGATCTCGGACGAGATGAAGTTCATGAGGGTCAACCTTTGATTGGGGCAGCCGGAACTTTGGTACGTAAAGGCTTTTATCGGTCTATTAATAAACAAGAGGCCCCCAATAAAGAAGCATTACAAACCATTTGCGATCGCGCGCTTTTGACCAATACTGTCCCCTATAAACCTCCTGGGAATAAAGCCTATTCTAAAGAAGTTAAAGAGAGGTTTCGCCCATTTATCGAACAATTACTTATTATTCATTGGAAAGGGACTGAAATTATTACCCTGGGAACCGAGGCCTTTAAATGGTTTACTCCCTATTGCTCTAAAATAGAGATTAATAGCTTTTGGGAACAAAGCGATCGCTATAGTAGTAAATTACCCCTAATTTTAAAAGCAACCGATAGTTTAGGGGAGAAATATGAGCGTAAAATCAATTTACTTCCTTTACCTCATCCTTCGCCTCTGAATACACAGTATTATGCTAAATTTCCCCAGATGTTACAAAAAAGATTAATTGAGTTTTGAGGGAACATTTGAAGAGACAATAGGTTCATTATAGTGAGGATCTTCCTTGTCAATATCAGCAAGATTTGATTATACTTAATTTATTGATTTAAGTAAGTATTTTGAAGCAAAAAAAACAGTTACAATAAATTTGATGGGTGTGTAGCTCAATGGATAGAGCAACGACCTTCTAAGTCGTCGGTTACAGGTTCGAGTCCTGTCATACCCGTGTTTTCCTCCCTTTGTCGGTTATTCACTCTCAACCCTGTAACCAACTCTTAGAGTTACGTTGTTTACTCAAAATTTACTCAACTACAACGAATAACACAAAATAGTAATTATGTCAAATAGATTAAAATACTTCCGTATTTGTTAAGTATTTTAAAAACTTATTTGTGGTTTTTAAAGACCAATGATACTGACAAGGGATAATTGAGTTCTTGAAATATCTCATAATATAGCAAAGAAAGCTTAGTTACACTGATTAAGGTTAACTTAGTAATTTATGGAAGATTACCAGTCAGCTTTTTTACAACGTCATCAAGATCAAGAAATTCTTTGTGATTCTCAGAGAAAAATAGCCGCTATGCACCTTGGAGGTGTAGCGATTGAGTGTTTACTTAAATCAATTATTATCACTTATCATGATATAGAAGAATGGAAAACAACATCGAATAATCCTGGCCATACTATCACCAATCCAGGACATGATTTACAGAAAGCTTTAAAGCATCAGTTAATGTGTTAAATAGAGTATAAAAAAATATTTGTAAGACTCAAAATTATCCGCTAAAATTAAAAAATATTCCCTGTGCGATCCTCAACAACCATGACCATAACGGCCTCCGTAGACTTCCAAGACGCTTTTGATATCATAGTGGTAGGTGCGGGTCATTCTGGATGTGAAGCAGCCTTAGCAGCGTCCCGTTTAGGGTGTCGTACCCTCATGTTAACCCTAAATCTCGATCGCATTGCTTGGCAACCCTGTAACCCCGCAGTGGGAGGCCCTGCAAAATCCCAATTAACCCACGAAGTAGACGCATTAGGGGGAGAAATTGGCAAAATGGCGGATCGCACCTATCTACAAAAACGGGTTCTCAACGCTTCACGGGGGCCCGCAGTTTGGGCCTTACGGGCCCAGACCGATAAACGAGAATATTCGGCAGTTATGAAGGAAATTGTTGAAAATCAAGAGAATTTGAGCATCCGAGAAGGAATGGTCACAGATTTAGTTTTGGGCAGTAATGATGAGATAGTCGGAGTGCAAACCTATTTTGGCAGTTGTTTCGCCACCAAAGCCGTTATTTTGACCACTGGAACCTTTTTAGGGGGACGCATTTGGATCGGTAATAAATCGATGGAAGCAGGACGGGCCGGGGAATTTGCCGCAGTTGGTTTAACTGATACTCTCAACCAATTAGGGTTTGAAACCGGACGACTCAAAACCGGAACTCCTGCACGGGTTGACAAGCGATCAGTTGACTATACCCAGATGGAAACCCAACCACCAGACGAAGAAGTACGCTGGTTTAGTTTTGATCCTGATGTTTGGGTACAACGGGAACAAATGAATTGTTATTTAACTCGAACCACGGCCGAAACACATCAATTAATTAAAGATAATTTGCATCTATCCCCAATTTATGGGGGGTTTATTGACTCAAAAGGGCCTCGTTATTGTCCTTCTATTGAGGATAAAATTGTTCGTTTTGCGGATAAAGAAAGCCATCAAATTTTTATTGAACCGGAAGGCCGGGACATTCCAGAATTGTATATACAAGGGTTTTCGACGGGTTTACCAGAAAACATTCAATTAGCAATGTTGAGAACCCTTCCTGGACTAGAAAAGTGTGTTATGTTGCGTCCTGCTTATGCGGTGGAATATGATTTTTTACCCGCGACTCAATGTTATCCTACTCTGATGACTAAAAAAATTGAGGGGTTATTTTGTGCGGGTCAAGTCAATGGAACAACGGGATATGAAGAAGCAGCGGCCCAAGGAATTGTGGCTGGAATTAATGCGGTTAAATTTGTTAAAAATGAGGAGATGATTGTCTTTCCTAGAGAGGATAGTTATCTGGGAACTTTAATTGATGATTTGTGTACGAAAGATTTACGAGAACCTTATCGGATGTTAACTTCTCGTTCTGAATATCGGTTAATTTTGCGTTCTGATAATGCTGATCACAGAATGACTCCTTTAGGTCGAAAAATTGGCTTAATTGATGATCGTCGTTGGCAATTATTTGAACAAAAACAAGCTAATATTATTGCTGAAAAGGAACGTCTTTATGAAACCAGAATTAAAGAACGGGATGAGATAGGAATTGTTATTGTTAATGATACTGAACAAAAGATTAAAGGGTCAGTTACTTTAGCTGAATTATTACGTCGTCCTCACTTTCATTATGTAGATTTAGAAAGATATGGATTGGGTAATTCTCAGTTAACCATAGTGGAAAAAGAAGGGGCAGAAATTGATATTAAATATTCGGGTTATTTGAAACGCCAACAAATTCAAATTGACCAAATTACTCGTCATAGTAATCGTAATTTACCTCCAGATATTAACTATATGATGATAGAAACTTTGTCAATGGAAGCAAGGGAAAAATTAACAAAGATTCGTCCTTTAACTTTGGGACAAGCATCTCGTATTGGAGGAGTAAACCCGGCTGATATTAATGCTTTATTGGTTTATTTAGAATTGCGATCGCGTTATCAATCTGGGGTTAAAAGTTAGTAGAAGTATAAGGATTATGAATTATGAATTATGAATTATGAATTACGAAAGCTGTGCAATTAATTTTGCTTCGGTACTTAAATAGTAGGGGTCAACGGCCGTTGACCCCTACAAATAACATCTGTGAATAAGTCCTGATCACATAAATTCATTAAGTGTATCTTTGACTTGTTCAGTCGGTTGAGATAAATCAAATAACGTCTCACAAGCGATTTTTTGACTGTCTGCCATTTGTCCATAAGAAAAAATCCAAGGTAATTTAGTTTTAAAAACCTTAGTTTTTTCTAAAAACCAATCTTTCACATAGGGACTGCCATAAATAATTAATCCTTGTACTTTCTCTTTCTTTATTAACTTTTTATATACTTTTTGTGCTTCATCTGTTAACCCTGCATTCCCCCGAAAAGGGTTTCCTCGAATAAAAATCTGTAGTAAGGTTACACGGTCATCTTTGAGAAACAATTCAAGATTATTTTGCTCGATTAATTGTAAATCATAACCTAATTTTTCAGGAATCATTACAGCAGGTTTTTGTCCCTCCAAAAACTTACAACTGAGTAAATTATCTACCACAATTAAGTTGCGTTTTTCTTTCTTTTTAACAAAACTTAATGGTAATTTTCCTCCTATTTGAATTGAATCTTTGAGAATATTCTTAACTGTTTGGGTTGCCCTAATTTGAGATAATTGTTCCAGAGATAATAAGGGATTATATCCATTACCAGATAAATAATTAGAAAGTTTTTGTTTAGCTTGCCAAATTCGATTTAAAGAATCTTCAATTCTTTGAGGTGTAATACGTCCTGATTCTACAGCTTGATAAATCGCTTCAATGGTTTTTTCAGGGTCTTTTGGCATCAATAAAATATCAGCACCTGCTTCTATGGCAATGACTGCGACTTCTTCAGGTGAGGCATAATTAGCAATTCCTCCCATAATTAAAGCATCAGTGACAATCAACTTATCAAAGCCTAATTCTTGACGTAATTTATCGGTTAAAATAGGTTTAGATAAAGTAGCAGGTCGTTCCTTATCCCAAGCTTCAATTAACAAATGACCGGTCATAACACTATCAACTCCAGCCTTAATGACCTCCTTAAAAGGCACTAACTCTACTTCATTTAGTCGAGAACTTTCATGAGCAATTACAGGTAAATCTAAGTGAGAATCATGGCTAGTATCTCCATGACCTGGAAAATGTTTAGCTGTAGTCAAAACCGGATAAGTATTAGCCCCTTGAATAAACGCACTAGCTAACTGAGAAACTATTTGAGGATCATCACTAAAAGAACGAACATTAATAACAGGATTATCAGGATTATTATTAACATCAACGACAGGGGCTAAAATCCAATTAATACCAATAGCTAAAGCTTCTTGTGCCGTAATTACCCCCATTTGGGCAGCATATTCTTTCCCTTGGCCTAAATCTTGTTGAGCAATTACCCCTAAAGCCATAGGAGGGGGAAACCAAGTAGCCCCAGAAAACCGTTGTCCCACCCCTTCCTCAATATCTGCGGCAATCAATAGGGGAGTAGTTGCCCATTGTTGTAATTGTTGCGTTTTAAGGGCTAATTCTGCGGCACTGCCTCCTAAAAGAATCACCCCGCCTAAATTCAAGTTCTCCAACCAATGGCGCAAAGTCTGGTTAGGAGGTTCCCAAGCGGGGTAAGAAATTTGATGATCGAACAAATAACCAGAAGCACGAACCACGATCATTTGTCCAATTTGTTGTTTCAGAGTCCAAACGGGTAATTTATCAGCCACAGGGGTTTTAGGGATGTTATTCTTCTTCTAACTTAGTATAATCCTCCTCATCGTCCTTAATGTAGGTAATTTGGTTAAGAAGATGTAACATTTTATCCCCTCTTTCTAAGGAATGATCTTCAAGGAATACCACTTCTGGGGTACGCCTTAAACGCATACGTTGTCCTAATTCCCGTCGCACAAAACTCGCCGACGATCGCAAGCCTTCCATCGTTTCAGTTTTCGCTTCTTCTGTGCCATAGATACTGACAAAGATTTTAGCGTGCTGCATATCTCCCGACAGATCAACTTCAGTCACACTAACCATTCCAGCCCCTACGCGATCATCTTTGATATCGTAGAGAAGCATTTGACTGACTTCGCGTTTAATTAATGAGGAAACGCGAGAAACTCGACGATCATTAGCCATTTTTGCCCTCTTTATTACTTAATTGTGGGCCATCATTTTAAAAATAATCCCTAAGTTTTAGAATAGGGTCATCTGGCAAAAATTCGTCAGATCAGACAAAATCACACTGGTGATAATCCTAACATGGCTTTTAGAGTAAAAAAGAGTAAAGAAAAGATTCCCACTACCATTCCTATAAGGGCGATCGCCGTAACCGGATTTTTCAGTAGAGGTTTGACCCAGCCAAACACAGAAAAGAAGATACCTAAGGTAAAACTAATTAGGTAACGAGGGTAACGAGAAACGTTTTGAAAAAATTCTCCCATAAGTCAACTTAGCCTATAAAATACCACCATTAATCATAATCTAGGACGGCAAAAAGAGAGTTATGAGTTAAGTAAGTACACAAAATTAATTACATAAAATTCGTAGGGGCGGGTTTTTCTTAACCCGCCCTGGGTTTTTTCCATAAATCTAAAGAATGATGTGTTTATCCTTGATAACTGTTTACTGTTCACTGTTCACTGTTCACTGTTTTAAGTTATTGTCTAGATTGTAACGATAAGAACACTCACTTCTTAACTATGGCACAAAAGTTATTTGATATGGGGGCAAACACCCTTGTTAATTTTAGTCGTCAAAGAGGTCGTATGGCCTGGATAATCTTTCTCATTCTGTTTGGATTTTTTCTCACTTTAATTCCTTTTACTTTTCCATATCCGGCTCAATCTCGCAATATTCCTCCTGAAATTAGGGGCGTTTGGCTAACGAATATTGATAGTGATGTTTTGTTTACTCAAAAGAATGTTTCAGAAGCCATTAACACCCTGGCAGACTTAAATTTTAATACTATCTATCCCACCGTTTGGAATTGGGGTTATACTTTATATCCTTCTGATGTTGCTGAATCTGTTATTGGCAAAAAATTAGATCCCACAGAAGGATTACAAGGACGAGATATGCTCAAAGAAATGATTGAACAAGGGCATCAAAAACAGATGACTGTAATTCCTTGGTTTGAATTTGGCTTTATGGCTCCAGCCGATTCAGATTTAGCTCAAAGTCATCCTAATTGGTTAACCCAACGTCAAGATAATAGCACAGTTTGGTTAGAAGGAAATGTTCATAAACGAGTATGGCTTAATCCTTTAAATCCTGAAGTTCAAGAATTTATTACCAATTTGGTCACAGAAATTGTCACTAATTATGACGTAGATGGTATTCAAGTAGACGATCATTTTGGCATTCCCTTTGATTTTGGTTACGATGAAGTAACCGTTAGTCTTTATCAAAAAGAACATGAGGGAAAATTGCCTCCAACTACTCCAAAAACTTTGAGGATGGGTAGTAATAATTGTATGGTTAATGATGCTGCTTGGACTGAATGGACACAATGGCGAGCAAATAAAATTACAGCTTATATGAAGACTTTATATAGTGCCATTAAAGCAGTGAAACCTAATCTAATTGTTTCGGTTTCTCCTAACCCTCAATTATTTTCGGCAAATTGTTTCCTTTTAGACTGGCAAAGTTGGGAAAAACAGGGCATTATTGAAGAATTAGTCTTACAAGTTTATCGAGAAAATTTAACAGACTTTCAACGAGAATTAGCCAGTCCTGAAGTCCAATCAGCAAAAGCGCATATTCCCTTTGCTGTTGGGGTTCTTTCTGGTTTAAAAGGTCGTCCCGTATCTCTCAAACAAATGAAAACACAAGTGGAAAGAACTCGTCAACAAGCTTTTGATGGGGTGTCTTTTTTCTTCTATGAAAGTTTGTGGAATTTTGGCAAAGAACCCCCCAAAGATCGTCAACAAGGATTAAAAAATTTATTCTTAACTAAAGTTGAACGTCCCACAATTAAACGAGTTTAATAATTTGTTAGGATTTGGGCATGGCAATTTATTATTTATCTGTGGGTTCCATGATTGGTTAATGCCATGCCCCTACAATATTCTTCAACAATGGATAATTGATAATTCATGATTCATGATTCATGATCGATATCTTATAATAGGTTTATCAGATCAAGGCAAATTTCTCTTTGTTTCTTATACGGATCGTAATAATAAGATTCGTTTAATTAGTGCAAGATTAGTTACACCAAAAGAAAGGAGATATTATGAACGATAACATCCAGGATAACTTAGAAGATGATTTGCGAGAAGAATATGATTTAAGCCAACTTAAAAATCCTGTTCGCGGAAAATATTATGAACAGTATCGAGAAGGTCATAATGTTACTATTCATTATGAAGATGGCACCAAAAAGATCGAACATTTTCCACCACAAAACGAGGTAATTATTCTTGATCCTGATGTAAAAAAATATTTTCCTAATTCGGAATCTGTTAATGCTACTTTAAGAAGTTTAATTAAATTAATTCCTCAACAATAGCTGCTAGGCTGGGTTGACTACATCTATAATTATAGGTTACAGCATGCTTTACATTAACATTAACGCACCCTACAAGATCAGCTACTTTTTTTTTATAGTTAAGCTAATTTTATTAATATCTATGTAACACATTTGTATATTTGATGTGTAAATTCGCATCAAAAACGGTAATATTAAATACAAAATTCCCTTGAAAATGTTCATGGTGATAAAAAATAAATAAAAATATTTTGCAATAATCAACGAGAGAATGCGGGTTTTCAAGGCATACTACTTTTTTATATGATATTGAGCTATACTAAAAATAAAATGGGGTAACTGTGTCTGCCTATAGACTCCTTATAATTGGTTAGTTTTGTCTGCCGATGGAAATTTGTAATAACCGCTAAGATTAAACAGGACTTAAGTAAAGACCCTATGATGTAAGGGCAATTCATGAATTGCCCTTACAAAAAACAAAATTTATAGGGGCCTTGCCTAAGTCCTATTAAAGCTGAATAAAACCAAGGAGACACTTTTGTGAATCGTCAATCATCACTTAGCTTACAACCGTTAATAGGGGGAATTATTGCCGCCTTATTGGTAGTCATAAGTTTTAACGCATTTATTGTTATTAACCCTGGACAAGCGGGGGTTTTAAGTATTTTAGGAAAAGCTCAAGATGGAGTCTTATTAGAAGGAATACACTTTAAACCTCCTGTGATTTCTACAGTAGATGTCTATGATCTTACGGTACAGAAATTTGAAGTTCCCGCCGAAAGTTCCACCAAAGATTTACAAAATCTTAGTGCAAGTTTTGCCATTAATTTCCGTCTTGATCCTGTAAAAGTAGTTGATATCCGTCGAACTCAAGGAACCTTACAGAATATTGTCTCTAAAATTGTCGCTCCTCAAACACAAGAATCATTTAAAATTGCAGCAGCGAGGCGTACAGTAGAACAGGCAATTACGCAACGAAGTGAACTTAAACAAGACTTTGATATGGCTCTTGATTCTCGATTAGAAAAGTATGGAATTATTGTGCTTGATACGAGTGTAATTGACCTTAATTTTTCTCCTGAATTTTCCCGTGCAGTGGAAGAGAAACAAATTGCTGAACAACGCGCACAACGAGCAGTTTATATTGCTCAAGAAGCGGAACAAGAGGCACAAGCTGACATTAACCGTGCTAAAGGTCGGGCAGAAGCGCAACGTTTGTTAGCAGAAACTTTAAAAGCTCAAGGGGGACAATTAGTCCTACAAAAAGAAGCTATTGAAGCGTGGAAACAAGGGGGCGCACAAATGCCTAAAGTATTAGTTATGAGCGGAGATAATAAGAGTAGTGTTCCTTTCTTATTTAATTTAGGAGATATACAAACTCAGTAATTAGTTAATAGTTAATAGTTATCAGTTAATAATGACTACTATTAGCTATTTTTTTCCTACTGGACAAGTTATGCTAAATAATAAACCTTAACTCTGAAGAGTTAAGCTATATAAACAAAGGTTGCCTACGCAACCTAATAATGGCTGTCCGCGCTCGTCGGACTTCGTTTTTATATAATTAGGCCTTAGCCTTTTATTAATCGTTCTTGTGAATTAATTTCTAATTCAAGATATTCTTGTGAGGTATAGATTTTGGTGGCTTCTGCTTGCATAATCATTAATATTTACCTATAAGTTAGTAGAAATTGCTTGAACCGGACAAGTAGGGATACATTGTTCACAAACCACACAACGCGATCGCTTAAAACTTAACTTAAACGTTTCTGGATCAAGAACTAAAGCTTCTGTGGGACAGACTCCTGTACATAATCCACAATCAACACAGATATTCTCATCAATAACAATTTCACGACTAGCTAAAGAAACTCCAATTTCTTGCGATCGCATCCATTCTATCGCTGCTTCAATAGCATCAATATCCCCTAATAATTCTAAAACTAATTTACCTACTTGATTGGGGGCAACTTGAGCGCGAATAATATTAGAAGCAATATTAAATTCCTTAGCCAAACGATAAGTCAAAGGCATATGAACAGTCCGTTTGGGAAAGGTTAAAGTGACTCGTTTTTTCATGAGTTAATTCTGTAGAGATAAATAAAAGTTGTACAAGTTTATTTGTTGGTCGGGTATTCATCCCTAACCTGTAGATGATAAGGAAATTCTGCCCGACAGGGTGTTAAATTAGTAAAAGCCCTCATCCATCAATTCTTTTTATGTCTGAAGTCGTCAATGTAAACCGCATCAGAAATAGCTTAATTGCCTTTGCTGCCATTATCCTCAGTATAGCGATATTTTTTGGCTTTCAAACTCAAACAGGTTCCCTTTCTTTAGAATCTCAAGCTCAAGCCGCAACCCCTATAGAACTGGCTTTAAAGAATGGTTTACCTACCCTCACAGAATTTTATGCCAATTGGTGTACAAGTTGCCAAGCCATGGCCCCAGAATTAGCTCAATTGAAACAAAAATATGCGAATTCAATCAATTTTGTCATGTTGAATGTGGATAATAATAAATGGTTACCCGAAATTCTCCGTTATCGGGTTGATGGTATCCCTCATTTTGTCTTTATCAATGACACTGGAGAAGCGATCGCCCAAGCTATAGGAGAACAACCACCTTCTGTCATGGAAGCGAATGTGGAGGCATTAATAGCCCATCAAACCTTACCTTATGCTGATTCTACGGGTCAAACCTCTGAGTTTAATGCTCCCATCAATACTCCTTCTAGTGATCCTCGTAGTCATGGGGCCCAAGTTCAGTCCTAAAATTAATTATGGCAGTTATTGTTAGACATAATACAACAGGAAATTATTATTTACTCATTGGTACGGGGTTAGGGGCTGATCAAGCTTTACCTTCCTCCCGTTTACTCAAAAATTGGCTTCCTGCGACAGTGGCTGTCTGCGATCGCCAGGGGCAAATTTTTTGGCTTCCTGCGGCTGAAATAGTCGTTACTGAGGTAGATGGAAGTTCTCCGAGTGAGTTATTACCAGAACCGGAAATTTCTCCTCCTCCCCCAGAACCTGAAATTAGATTAACCCCTGAAGTTGAAGTATTTGAAGATGACGACGATGATGAATGGATCTAGGCAATTTTAATATGATAGATGAGACTCATCAAATCGGTTGCTTGTCCAATATTTTCTAGTAACTCCATAAAGTATAATTGAGGTCTAGTTTGATGAACATAACTATATCGATAAAGTAATATCACCAATATCAATTTCTTGGTAGTTAAACCCGTCGCTGAATATCTCCACTACAATCTCGAATATAAATATAACCTTTTCCCTCACAATGAGGACAAATTTGTCGAATCACAGGTTTATTATTCATTATTGTTAATCTATCCATTATAAAAAAATCGGGGCATAATATATTATGCCCCTACAATTTTTGTCTCTCACTCAGTCGCAATTTGCTGTAATGGGAAAACGAAACTGAAGGAAAAGGTAGACGATTACATCATACCCATGCCACCCATGCCACCCATACCACCCATACCACCCATACCACCCATACCACCCATATCAGGGGCAGCAGGAGGTTCAGGCGAAGGTTTTTCCACCACTAAAGCTTCGGTAGTTAATACCATGCCCGCAATAGAAGCAGCATTTTGTAAAGCAGAACGGACTACTTTTGCCGGATCAATGATCCCAGCCGCAATCATGTCCTCAAATACTCCGGTAACAGCGTTGTAACCGATATTAAATTCGCTTTCGCGTACCCGTTCCACAATAATAGAACCTTCTACCCCGGCATTATTAGCTAATTGACGTAAAGGGGCTTCTAGGGCTTTAGCGACAATATCAGCCGCCACTTGTTCCTCTGGGTTGGTCAGAGTCTTTTTGAACTGGGCAACTTTACCTGCTAAATGAATTAAAGTTGTACCGCCTCCAGGAACGATCCCTTCTTCTACCGCCGCTTTAGTGGCATTGAGAGCATCTTGAATGCGAAGTTTGCGATCCTTAAGTTCGGTTTCAGTGGCAGCCCCCACTTTGATGACAGCTACTCCACCCACTAACTTAGCGATCCGTTCTTGTAATTTCTCTGTATCATAGTCAGAGTCAGTTTCGGCTAATTGTTTGCGTAGTTGGGCGACCCGTTTTTCAACAGATGCTTTGGCTTTATTCTCATTGCTGGCAACAATAACAGTATTATCCTTTTGAATAGTGATTTTGACCGCTTGTCCTAACATATCAGGAGTGACTGTATCTAGGGTTAGGCCAACTTCTTCGGAAATCATACTACCACCGGTGATGATCGCAATATCTTGTAAAACGGCTTTACGTCGTTCTCCAAAGGCAGGGGCTTTAATAGCAGCTACACTTAAGACACCTCTGGCTTTATTGACTACTAAAGTGGCTAAAGCTTCTCCTTCTACGTCTTCAGCAATGATTAACAGGGGTCTACCTGCACGGGCCACTGTTTCTAAGATAGGCACTAAATCGGCGATCGAGCTAATTTTTTTATCGGTAATTAACACATAGGGATGATCGAGTTCTACTTGTTGCCGTTCTTGATCGGTGATAAAATAAGGAGAAATGTAGCCCCGATCAATTTGCATCCCTTCGACTACTTCTAATTCAGTGGTCAGAGATTTAGATTCTTCAACGGTGATCACCCCATCAGTGGTGACTTTATCCATGGCTAAAGAGATCATTTGACCGACTTCTTCATCATTTCCGGCAGAAACTGTCGCCACTTGAGCGATCGCGTCTCCAGCGACAGGTTTAGCTAATGCTTCAATTTCTTTGACTAAATAAGCAACGGTTTTTTCAATACCACGACGCAGGGCCACGGGGTTAGTCCCGGCAATGACGTTTTTTAAGCCTTCCCGAATCAGGGCCTGACCTATAACCGTTGCGGTGGTGGTTCCATCTCCGGCCACTTCTTTGGTTTTAGAAGCAATTTCCTGGATCAGTCTGGCCCCAGTATTTTGTAAGGGATCAGGCAGTTCAATTTCTTTAGCAACCGTAATTCCATCATTAACAATTTGGGGTGCGCCAAATTTTTTCTCTAGTAATACATTACGTCCTCTGGGGCCTAATGTAATCCGTACTGCATTGGCTAGGGCATTAACTCCTTCTTCAAGGGCCCGTCTAGAGTCATCACCAAAAGAAACAATTTTTGCCATATTTATCCTTGATGCTATTATCACTTCTTTAGTCAATTTAGCACTCTTGAGTAGTGAGTGCTAACAATTGGGTAAGTGGTGTTTTCCGACCCTCGGAGAAGTTCAGTACGGGTTTAACACAGTTATCAGTTATCAGTTAACAGTTATCAGTTAACAGTTATTTCGGTTGATTCCTTAAAATGTGACAGGACAGACCCGATTAACAAAGCGAATGCCCTTCATCGGGCCTCTAAAGAGGCGGTTTTCTGGCACAAAAAGATAAACTCAGTTAGCATAATTAATAAGATTTATCGTGACATACCCACCGATAAATCGGGGGACTTCTCGCGGTAGAGAGTTAAAAACCTTGACTTTAACATCAGCTTATCTTCTCGTTTCCCATGGTAGCCGTGATCCCCGTCCCCAAATGGCTCTTGAACGGTTAGCTTATTTACTTAAACAGCAATTAAGTGTAAGACTTGGGGGCATGATTTATCTAGAATTAGAAAAAAATTACAATAAGACTGCAGTACTCACCCCTCTATCCCCTATCCTAGTAGAAACCGCTTCTCTGGAACTTACTTCAGTACCTTTGAACATAAAAATTCAACAGGTGGCGCAGCAAGTTAATACAAGAGGTCAGAAAAACCTTAAGATTATCCCTTTATTTCTATTACCAGGGGTTCACGTCACCGAAGATATCCCTAAAGAAATCGCGATCGCACAACAAGTTTTAGGACATACCTGTACCCTAGAATTATGTCCTTATTTGGGAAGTAATAGAGGGTTAACCGAACTGATTGCCCGTCAGTTCCCCTCTCAAACCCAAGAAGGAAAAATTATTTTAGCTCACGGTAGTCGCTATCCGGGGGGCAATGAGCCTGTTAAAGCCATGGCCATAAGTTTAAATGCTGTGGCGGCTTATTGGTCTGTTGCTCCGAGTTTAGCCCAACAAATTACTATACTGGCCCAACAAGGCAAAGAACGGATCACCATCGTCCCTTATTTTCTCTTTCCTGGAGGTATTATTAGGGCGATCGCCCAACAAATCGAACAATTACAGACGACTTTACCCCAAGTCCAATTACAGTTAGCACATCCGTTAGGTGCAACTCCCGAATTAGCCCAATTGATTATTGATCGTTTATGAGTCCAACATTAGGCAAAGTTTACCTCGTCGGGGCCGGCCCCGGTGATCCTGGGTTAATGACCCTCAAAGGGAAAACCCTACTAGAAAACGCTGATGTGGTGGTTTATGATGCTTTAGTCAGTCCTCCTATCTTGGCCATGATCAGCGATCGCGCCGAAAAAATTCATGCTGGAAAACGACGGGGCCGTCACTCTAAGTTACAAGAGGAAACGACCCAGTTATTGATTGAAAAAGCGCAAACCCATGCTATTATAGTGCGACTTAAAGGGGGTGATCCCTTTGTTTTTGGTCGGGGAGGAGAAGAAATGGCAGATTTAATTAAAGCGGGTATTCCCGTAGAGGTAGTTCCTGGTATTACTTCAGGGATAGCTGCTCCAGCTTATGCGGGTATTCCTTTAACCCATCGAGATTATAGTTCTTCTGTCACCTTTGTCACGGGTCATGAATCTGCCGGAAAATACCGCCCTCAAGTCAATTGGCAAGCTATTGCTCAAGGCTCAGAAACCATTGTTATTTACATGGGTCTCCACAACTTAGGGTATATTGTAGACCAATTGCAACAAGGGGGTTTAACTTCTCAAACCGCGATCGCCTTAGTTCGTTGGGGAACTCGACCGGAGCAAGAACAGTTGATCGCAACATTGGCTACCATTGTTGAACAAGTGGAAGCTCAACAATTTGAAGCTCCTGCGATCGCGGTTATTGGCTCAGTGGTCAATCTTCACTCAATTTTAAGGACTTTTGTGGGGACTTGATACTATTCAAGGGAAGGCTTAAGATAAAACATAAATACTGATAAAGACAGAGAACGTGAAAGGAATCTAAAAAATTTAGGGATATTGAGTCAAGGCAACTTACATTAAGTCATCTGCGTCAACACAGAGCAAAAGAGATTAAGATTCTATAACAAGAGTCAGTATCATCAAGCCTAGTGGCTAACAGTTCTTACTTGAGGAGATTATGACTGCTTTACGTGATTATTCACCCACATCACCCCCTTCCCGTTTAAGAAAATCGGCTAAGACTACAGGCCGTTCCCAGTCCTCCTCCCTCAGTCGTGCTACAATTACCCAACTACCTAACCGTTGCGGTCAACTTCCCTTAGCCCTTCAATTTCTTTTGCTGGTACAAAAAAGCTCGACGGTAGTTACTTTTGGGTTAATAGGTCTGACATTAGGGGTTTATGGTTGGACAGTTTACGCCCCCAACCTCTGGAGTAAACAATTTACAAAATTAGAGACCTTACAAGGTCACGAACGTCGTTTAGTAACCACGAATGAAACGTTAAAACACAAATTAGCTGAACAAGCTGAACAAGCTGGTTCAGGTTTAACCGCCCCTCAACCGAGTCAATCAATTTTTCTACCGCAAACGCCTAATATTCCGATTGCGGTTCCCCCTGTTACTACTTCAACTGAAGGAGAACCCTTAGTAGGTAAAGCTCCTGTTGCTTATTAAATCAGTGATCAGTTGAGTAATAGGGGGCTGGTTTATTGTACGGGCGAGTTTATCTAATTTACAAACGAAGTCAATCATAATTATGAGGAATTCTCCGTTTAACAAACCTTCCCCAAAAAATAATTCATTTCCTAGAAAGCGTCGTTCTTTTGCCAAACGGAACCAGTCGCGGCAGGTTTCTTCTGTTTCTTCCCCTCCCCCTAAAACTAAACCGACCACTTTACCCAAACTACGACTCTTAATGGTTTGGGGGTTTCTGTTGGCCTGTATGATGGGGTTAAGCTGGAAACTCTATCAGTTACAAATTGTTCAAGGGGCTGAATTACAAAAAAAAGCTCGTTCACAACAAACGGTCAATTTGCGGCCTTATATCCCACGACGCTCAATTATTGATAGTCAGGGAAATGTCCTAGCTAGTGATCATCTAGAATATATTCTCTATGTTCACCCAATTCAATTGAAACTGCCCAAAGAAGAAATTGCGGCTAAATTGTCAGAAATTCTGGAAAATCAAACCCCTCAACAACTTTTAGAACGGTTTAAAGAGCGCAAAACTGGGGTTGTTATTGCGCGCGGTTTACCTGAAGGAGTGACACAACGTCTGCGAAAATTGAAACTTGATGGGGTAGAACTCAATGAAGCTTATGCCCGTTTTTATCCCCAAGAACAAATGGCCGCTGATATCATTGGTTATGTAGATGGCGATCGCCATGGCCAAGCAGGAATGGAATTGAGTCAGGAAAACCTATTAGAACGGGATTTAACGAGTTTATATGTGCGGCGTACTGCTTTAGGGGAAATCATGCCGGCCTTTTTGCCAGAAGATTTACTCAAGTCTAATGATTGGCAGGTACAATTAACCTTAGATATGCGTTTACAACGGGCGGCTCGTTCGGCGTTACAACAACAATTAAAGAAGTTTAATGCTAAACGGGGGGCCGTTATTGTCATGGATTCGAGTGATGGTTCTTTGTTATCTTTAGTGTGTGAGCCAACCTTTAATCCCAATCAATTTTATAAGTCTAAGGTAGAATTATTTAAAAATTGGACAGTTAGTGACCTTTATGAGCCAGGATCAACCTTTAAACCGATTAATGTGGCTTTAGCTTTAGAAGCAGGGGTTATTGAACCGAATTCGGTATTTAATGATTCTGGGTTAGTAACCGTGGATGGTTGGAAAATCTACAATGCCAGTAAAGCCGGAAATGGCAACATTAACGTAGCTAAAGTCTTACAAGTGTCGAGTAATGTGGCTATGGTTCAGATGATGCGGCGATTAAGTCGAGAAGACTATTATAATCGGTTACAAAAGCTAAAACTCAACCAAAAAACAGGAATTGATCTCCCAGGAGAGGCCTCTGGCCATCTTAAAAGTAAGGATGTTTTTACCAGTCAAGGAATTGAACAAGCAACAACATCTTTTGGTCAGGGTTTCTCTCTAACACCGATGAAATTAGTACAGTTACATGGTGCTTTAGCCAATGGGGGTAAGTTGGTGACTCCTCATTTGGTGCGGGGGTTAGTAGATGTTGACGGTAATTTACACTGGAAACCGAATCATGAGACTCACTCTATTTTCCCGCCTAAAGTGACTCAACAGGTGGTTAATATGATGGAAACAGTGGTTAATAGTGGTTCGGGAGAAGTCTCTAAAATTCCGGGTTATCGTATTGGTGGGAAAACGGGAACTGCCCAAAAAGCGGGCCCCAGAGGTGGATATTTGCCCAATGCCAAAATTACGAGTTTTGTGGCGATTTTGCCGGTTCAGTCCCCTAGATACGTGGTTTTAGTGGTGGTGGATGAACCGAAAGGGGGTAATACCTTCGGGTCAACGGTTGCTGCACCTGTGGCTAAATTAGTAATGGATGCGTTGATTTCGTTGAAGGGACTTCCTCCTTCAAAATGATGATTGGGTTTTCTCCGGTACGACAATTAAAAGAACAACTGCATAAACAGCAATACCTTCTTCTCGTCCGACGGGTCCTAATTGTTCATTGGTGGTAGCTTTAATGCCAATTTGATTAGGGTCAATTTCTAAAGTATGAGCGAGTTTATCGCGCATTGTCGGGATATGGGACTTCATTTTCGGTTTTTCTGCCACAATTACCGAATCAATATTCCCGATTTGCCATCCTTGCGATCGCACTAATTGATTAACCTGTTGTAATAAGATTAAACTATTAGCCCCGGCCCATTGGGGGTCAGAAGGGGGGAAATAATGGCCAATATCGCCTAAACTTAAGGCCCCTAACATAGCATCCATAATAGCATGAGTCAGCACATCAGCATCACTATGACCGAGTAATCCTACGGTGTGGGAGATTTCAACTCCTCCTAAAATTAGGGGTCTTCCTAATACAAGACGATGGATATCATAACCGTTACCAATACGAATATTCATAAGTAGGTAAATAAAATTAATTACACAAAATTTGTAGGGGCGGGTTTTTGTAGGGGCGGGTTTTTTACATAAATCAATGATTCTCACAAAAAAACTAGATAAACCCGCCCCTAAAACCATTGTTACTCAACCATTACAACTATATCAAAACCCGCCCCGACTATGCAATTAATTTTGCGCACGGTACTTATAAGTAAGAATTTTAGTGATAAAACAAGTCTATCAAACAAAGTAAATGGTAGGGGCAAGTTTTTAACGGCAATTGATGGTTTTAACAATAATTGATGGTTTCAACAAATATATTATGTGAAATCGCCCTTTGTAACTCAATTCCTGTTAAAATCTTAATTGATTATTCCTGTAGGGATTGAACGATAAGTTTATGGCAACCGCAACCTTACTGCTTGATGCACCTGATATTAGTGTCGATGATTATTGTGTTTTTGGGTTAGCTACCTGTTTTCTTAAAGAGGATGGAGAATTTCATGAGGTTGAAATTATTGAACCTATTCCTTCGGCCGCTTTAGAAGCGATTCTTAAGGGAATTCCTACTTCTTATCAATGGGCTTGTGCTAAATTAGTAGGGGAATTTTTAATGGCAGATACTTTACAAAAGCCGTCTGATTTTCCTGATTCTGCTCAATTTTGTGATAATTTTATTGAACGAGTCACCGCAGCAGTCCGAACTTATAAAAGTAGAAATGAAGCGAAATCTCATATTGAGTTAGGCAACTTAAAGAAGGATTTTAATTATTCTTTGGAAAGAAAGCGGGTTCTTAATGCGGTGAATGTTGTGAAGACAGAAGATAATGTTAAACAGCATTCTCATACCCATAAGGTACTTTAATTAAAAGGTATTTCATTGATAGGTAGGTTGGGTTGAACGATAGTGAAACCCAACAAAATCTCTATGCTGATAGTTAATAGTTAATAGTTAATAATTATCGGTTAACATGGTTAAAGTTAGGTTGGGTTTCGTTCCTCAACCCAACCTACAAAATAAGTTGATAAGACTAATAATTAGAAGAAAATAGATTATATTTAAGGATACAATTCTTATCATCAGAACCAGCAAATTCATGAATAATACGGCGATAAATCCATCTTTAGTTCCCTATTGGGAAGATTTAACCCTCAGTCATGCTCCTACAGGGCTAAAACTCGATCAGATTCAAATTCATTTAGATTTAGTATTATTGGCTTTAGAAGCCTTAACAAACCTCAATAGTGAGTCCCTACTCGCAACCGCCCAAGAACTCAATATAAGTATGAGTATCGCCCAAACCTTTAATCTTTGGCGAGAATGTATCTTAAATCCTTCTCTAAATAATGGCAGATCTGGCAAAAAATTGCAATTAGAACAGGCACGAGGACAAGTTTTATTGATTTGTCACTTAGCACAACAAAATCAAGAATTTATTCGCCGTGCTGTTACATTACTAGAACAGGTGACATTTCAAGATAAAGATCCTTATCGAACAACTTTACTTGGTAATTATATAGAAAAGTTTAATGATCTCTATCAAGGTTGTATTCCTCCATCAGAGAGTCTTTCCCCTTCCCAATTATCAAAACTTGCCTCTAAACTTTTAGTAGATTTACTGTTTTATAGTGCGCCTAATGGCCATCGCCGTTTGTGGATAGCCTTATTAGACTACACTCGCTAATATTCCTGTTAAAATTATGATGTTATTTTCTGAGTCTGCCATCCGACGCTATACACCCCCAACCTGTACCCTAGAAATTTGGGACAAACGCCCTAAATTCTCTCGTTGGACAAAAAAAGCTTCTCCTGATGACTTACACTTTAAACTAAAATTTGACGATCCTAGACTATCCGAAAAAGAACAAGTCAACCTGTCAGGAGATCACCTTCAACTTGAATTACTCACTGATGTGGTGTCTTCCTATGTGCAGAATTTACTATACCAAACCTCTAGTTGTTTAACTCCTTGCTTAGAGAAAAAAATTGATTCAAATCAGACAAATATACTTGATAATGCTTCTTTTTTGTCGAGTCATCCTCCCAGGTTACAACCCCAAGGTTTTCTGACTCATCAATTAATATTTGCCGATCTCGAAATTCAAGCTTCTCATTCTGGTATTACTCTAAGTGCTTCTCAATTATTTGATCTACTCAACGCTTTAGAAGGCTATACTCAAGGACAGTCCGTTGTCACACCCGCTTCCACTTCTTGGCGAGGGAAAGGACTATCTGTGTGGATAGGGGCTGTTACAGTGGCTATACTGGCAGTAGTAGTCCCTACAGTGGGGGTTCAGTGGTTTCGTCAACTTAACCCTAATTCTGCCTCTAATACTACTCAAGAAAAGAATGAGCAACCTGTGGGCTTTTTGGATGTGTTACCCCCTGTTCCCCCACCTTCTGGCAAACCTTTGCCCTCTCCTTCCTTAGCCCCTATTTTAGCTAGTCGAGATCCTTTACCACCACCCTCAAAAATTAGTCCAGGAACTCCTCCACCCCGTAATTCCTCCCGTCCTATTACATCTCCTAACCTCGCTATTTTGCCGCCTGCGCCTGTGGTTCCTCCAGCACCCCCTAAACCTCCTAATGCTGTTGATGCGCCTCCTTTAGACCCTGCTACGGCTGGCAGGGTTCCTGTTTTACCTCCTGCTGGTAGAGGTATGGTCATGCAGCCTTGGCCTTCCACTCCCGCCGCTCAAATTATGGCGATCGCGCCTCTTACTCCTCCTCCCCGTCTAACGGCTAAGTCATTATCTGGGCGATCGCTGGTTGATGGTAATAATGTTTCGACTGAGTTTGAGCCGTCTGTCACCACTAAACCTCCTCTAGAAACCACTCTCCTTGATGCTATCCCTCAAGTGGCAGAAGCTAGACAATATATTCAACAACGCTGGCAACCGGCCGCAGATGTCAAACAAACTTTAGAATATCGTCTCATCGTTGGGCCTGATGGTTCTCTCAAACAAGCTGTTCCTCTAGGGAAAGCGGCTACCCTTTATCTGGCTAGTACGGGACTTCCTAAACCTGGAGATTCTTTTGTCTCTAAGCTTGATCTGTCGGAAAATCAAACCATTCGTTTAGTTTTGACCCCTAATGGTAGAGTTCAAACCTTTTTAGAGTAATCTAAAATAAGACAATAGATTGTAGGTTGGGGAGCCACTCCGGTCTTGGGGTTTCCCCAAGTAGAGGAAGTGGCGTTTGAGGAACGAAACCCAACAAACTCGAATCTTAATACACCAAATTAGCGTCAAACAATCGAGTAGAGTGGGTTAGACGCGGCCATGATTTTTATAAAAAACTAATAACTTTTTATTCGCGTTGTAACCCACCAATTTAAAACAAAGTAACAGGGTTGATTTTAATCTTTAATATCTATCTCGTAATTCCAGAAATACTTGCTCAGCTAATTCGCCCCTAACATTTCCCTCACCAATTTCTGCTAATCTTTGATTTAGTTCATTATCCCAAGCTTGTTTTAAATTTTCATCTATATTTTCATCAAGAGATTGGATAAGAAATTGAGCAATTTCAGCACGATCTTGTACAGAAAGCTGAGAAAGTTCTAATTTTAAGGTTTCTGTTATTTGAGTCATTTTGAAACCACTTTAATTAATATTGTAGGGAATGTTATATAAATAATAATCTAAATTTTCGGAAGCGTCTTCTGGAACCGTTTCCCAAAGTTTATCAGGAATTTTATCGGCATTTTCGGTAACAATTTGTAAAAAAGAAGGGACAGTTTCATCAAAAGGTTGATCATCTTCTGAATGGGTTAATTTTTGTTGATTATATTGATAAATGGTTTGTTTAATAAAGTTTTCGAGTTCTCCTAATGTTAAGCTGGCCACAGAGCGATTAGGTTCAAATGGTGTGTTTATCATAGATTTTTCTAGTTATTACTACAATCCTAATTTGACTTTTCAAAGGAAATTTTGAGATGTGTTCCCGTCGCTTCCGCAATCCTCATTAATGTTTTGATGGTAGCATTTTGTTCCCCACCTTCCCATCGTGCAATTTGAGACTGTTTAGCCGACATTCTTTGAGCTAGTTCTGCCTGAGTTAAACCAGCTTGGGTTCTAGCAGAAATTATCGCTGAAGCAATTTCAAATTCTAAAGCCATCCCCTCATAAGCAGTTTTATATTCTGGATCTTCTAACCATTGCTGATGCAGTTGGGAAACTTGGGTCATGTTTCAATCTCCTGGGCCCTTTTTAGGGCAAGTTCAATTTCTTTTCTGGGAATTTTCTGAGTTTTCTTAATAAAAACTCGCACAACAATAACTCGTTTGGGTTTGACAGTGACATATAAAGCACGAGAAATTCCATCTCTCCCTTTAAGACGAATTTCCCACAAAGCTTTTTCTATATGTTTGACATAGGGTTCCCCTACATTTTCTAAACCATGTTCCGTAATCAGCTTACTAATCCAAATAAACCGCGCACGCATATCTGCTGGTAATGCTGCTAGTTCTGCATCTACGGTTTCGTTTAAAGTTTCAACACTCCAGTTCATTCTCGGAGTATAACTTATAAGTTATACTCTCATCAATTGTGGCACGCCGCATCTTGCCTGTGAAATCCCCAAATTGTAACAATTAACTAACTTATGTTAAGTAATGTAACAATAGAAAAAAAAATTTGACGGAAGGATAAAGGGCAATAGGGGAAAAGAACAGAGGGTTAAAGAGGTCTACCGAACAGGCATACCAGACGAAAACCGCTATTGAGGAGGTGGTTGACGCGCGAAACGTCGATGTAGCGGAAAGCAGAACGGCAGAAATCAGGATCGTAGCCCCAGGAACCGCCCCGCAGTACACATCTTCGTCTATCTGTCAATATTCTTTTACAATTCTTTACAATGTATTCGTCATTATTTGTGGTCAGACTCCGCTCATCCCACACACTACCTCACTAGCATGAGCCAAAAAAATCTGGATCTCCGATGTCGCAACATTATCACCACTGCCAGAATGGGTTTGAGTAACATTTGACATAGTACTGCTATTTCCTTGTTGAGAGTTGGAATTATAAATAGTAACTGGTGAAGGTGATAAATTTTTTATAATAGTGGAAACTTGGACTATTATATCTAGCCAATTTGAACCTGAAGTCTTGCCTAAATTTGATGGTATTGGTGGAGCATCAGGTTGTATTTGATGAGCTTTTTGATAGTATTGATTTGCCATTGCCGTTTGCTGTCTAGCTGAATATAAAAAACTTAACATCCAAGAAGATTTAGCATCCATCGGATTAAGTTGTAGAGCGAATGAAAATGCCTTCTGTGCTTCTACTGTATTTCCTTGTGCTAGAAGTATCTCTCCTGCCAAGGAATGATATTGAAAAAAGTTAGGATTCAAAGCAATCGCTTGATTTACATTAGCCAAGGAGTCAGTTAAATAATTTGGTGCTAACTCTTGAAACCCTAAAGTTGTCTGCATTAATGCTGCACGAAAATAGGTAAATCCTAGCGAATAATATACATAGCCAGAAACAAATTGTCCTACCTGCCGAGCTATACTTATCGAATGTTTGATCTGTTCAATTGTTTGAGCGTATAAATTAGCAGCGACAGGAAAGTTTTGAGTCATTTCTGCCTGTATTGCTTGTTGGCCTAAATTACATCCTTGTTGATAGTAGTAATAATAGTCGTAATATATGGGGTTCATATCCTCATTTTTTAGATCTTTATCATCGTCATCGATTCATAACGCATATTTTATGGAGTATAACGCAAATTCTTAATTTTTGAGGGTTAAAAAAACTTTTTCTAGAAAAATAACCGCCGTAGAACGGCGGTCACTAACTTAAACTAAATAGGTATAACGGGAAAGACTACCCTCATAATCCTTTAATAATTGTTGAGATTTATCAAAATCAATTCGATTATCTTGTAAAGCGTGTTCCGTCTGCTGACGCATAGATTCTAGTAAATCTTCTGCATCATATTGAACATAACCTAAAACTTCAGTAATCGTATCTCCCTTAACCACGTGTTCAATTTTATAGCCCTTGGGATTCATTTGGATATGCACTACATTAATATCCCCAAATAAGTTATGGAAATTGCCCATAATTTCCTGATAGGCCCCAACCAAAAACATACCTAAATAATAAGGTTCTTTGGGGGGTAACGAAGAACAATTATCACTATTTAATCCACTCTTATCTTCTTTTAAAGAATGTAATTCTAAGACAGATTTAACATCTCGTAGATCAATAAATTGATCTATTTTTCCATCACTATCACAAGTTAAATCCGCTAAAATTGCCCTTTTTTCTGGTTCTTCATCAAGACGATGAATTGGCATAATAGGAAACAATTGATCAATAGCCCAAGAATCAGGAGCAGATTGAAACACCGAAAAATTAACATAATAAATCGATGCCATGATCTTCTCTAAATCTTCAAGATCATCAGGAACATACTCTTGATGGCGGGTCATTTCTAGAATTTTACCACAACAAGCCCAATATAATTGTTCAGCCCTGGCGCGTTCCTGTAAACTTAGATAGCCAAAATTAAATAAACTAATCGCTTCCTCTTTATATTGAGACGCATCATGATACATTTCTTGGTAATTTTTGAGGTTAATAGACTCATAAGTTTCCCAAAGATTGCGAATAATTAAATTATCATTTCCCCCATTAGGAGGAGGAGGAATAGTCGGAACATCACTGGTATTAAGAACATCAAAAATTAGCACAGATTGATGAGCCGCGATCGCTCGTCCACTTTCACTAATTAAAATAGGTTCGGGTAACTTAGAACCCTCACAAGCTTCTTGAATTTCCGCTACAATATCATTAGCATAACTTTGCATATCGTAGTTTTTAGAGGCGTAAAAATTGGTTTTTGAGCCATCATAATCAACTCCTAATCCTCCTCCTACATCCAGATATTTCATATTAGCCCCTGCCTTAGCTAACTGCACATAGACTTGACTGGCTTCTCGAATAGCATCTTTAAACACATTAATTGAAGAAATTTGAGAACCAATATGAAAATGTAACAGTTGTAAACAATCAAGCATTTCTTGAGATTTCAAATACTCAATTGCTGTTATCATTTGAGGAATAGTTAAACCAAATTTAGCCCGATCGCCTGTTGAACTGCCCCAACGTCCTGAACCTTTAGTGCTTAACTTTGCTCGAACCCCAAGCACTGGTTTTAATCCTAATCGTTTACTAATATCAACCGTCGCATATAATTCATTTAACTGTTCAATAACAATGATCGGTTTATGACCTAAATGAGTGGCCAACATTGCCGTTTCTAAATATTCTTGATCCTTGTACCCGTTGCAAATAATTAAAGCCGGATCATTGGCTGGATAAACACTCGGATCTAATGTCGCTAATGCTATCATTAATTCAGGTTTAGATCCGGCTTCTAGTCCAAAATGATAGGGGCGACCATGATGTACCACTGCTTCAACAATATGACGATGTTGGTTACATTTAACAGGATAAACCCCTCGATAAACATTCGGATAATTATAACGAGCGATCGCTTTAGAAAAACTCGCATTTAAACGGGCTAATCGATCCGCTAAAATGTCAGAAAATCTAATTAGTAAAGGTAAGCCAATATTACGTTGTCGCAACGCTTGAACTAATTCGTATAAATCTAAGGAACCCCCGCGATCACCTTCAGGAGAGACAGTAATATGGCCAGCCGCGTTAATAGAAAAATAAGGATCTCCCCAACCCTGAATGCGGTATAAATGCTCGCTTTCCTCGATATTCCAAGGGGGGGCGATAACTTTTGTATTCATACGGGCTTGTTTCTCTGTCGCGTCTGTTTTCATGCTACTTTAGTCCTTATACGTGGTAACATTTTTGATTGTAAACGGTTTATCTACATATCTGTCTAAAATAATGCTTAATACTCGAAAATGACCTCGACATTAAGGATTATTGCTGGTTTGGCATAGATTTATCTTTGTCTCTTTGAAGATTTTCTGATGAAAATACCTGTCCCAACTATACTCTATAAGACTGATTATCATCTGATATCTTGTTAATTAATCCTAATGACTATTTACTTTATAATTTAACTTAAGTTACAATTGTTCCAAATACTTTTGATAGCCTATATCTTCTAATTTAGTTTGCTTTTCTTGCACTATTTGAGTTAAATTTTGACGGTATTCTTGCACTTTTTTCAGCAAGTCTGGGTCATTAACTGCTAAAATTTGTACGGCTAATAATCCAGCGTTCTCCCCATTTCCAATACCTACTGTAGCTACGGGAATTCCTTTAGGCATCTGTACAATAGAATATAATGAGTCTACTCCTTGTAAGTGTTTTGTGGCGACGGGAACACCAATCACAGGTAAGGGCGTTAATGATGCTACCATCCCCGGTAAATGGGCTGCTCCTCCTGCTCCTGCTATAATGACTTTAATTCCTCTAAAATGGGCTGTTTTACTATATTCTACCATCTTTTCTGGGGTGCGATGGGCGGAAACAATTGCTACTTCCCAAGATACCCCAAATGTTTCACAAATGGCGATCGCACTTTTCATTGTGGGTAAGTCCGAATCACTTCCCATGATAATTCCGATAATGGGAGTATTTTCCCTCATTATGCTTGATTTTACCTTTTAGAGCTACGCTTATATTATATCAGAACCTACCCAACCTTTCGATAAATTGTGTTTTTTGAGGAGTATTCCATGAATTACCTTTAAACAGATTTTTGCGACCCAAAAGCTATCTTTTTATCTTCTTTTATGTTATAGTAAATTTTAAGATGCTTAATAATAGAATCATGGACAGTAATTAATAAAAGAATAGACTTCAATTATAATATACATTGTTTCATAATTCGTCCCATAAGTCAAGGAAAAACAGCCTAATTTTTTGCTACATTATTAAGTAGGTAGACAAAATTAATTACATAAAATATGTAGGGGCGGGTTTTTTACATTAATCAATGATGCTCACAAAAAACTAGATAAACCCGCCCTGTCTGTGCAATTAATTTTACTTAAATACTTAAGAAATATAGAAAATTAGGGAAGTCAAGAATGCTCAAAAATATTAAGATAATTAACGCCAAAATACCAGGATATAAAGAGACGCAGCAAATCTCAATAAATGAAGAAGGAATAATTGAAAAAATAGAATTAATGAGTGGGATATTTTCTCCAGAGAAAACGGAAATTTTGTACGATGTCAGAGGAGATTGGTTATCTTTAGGGGGAGTAGATTTACAAATTAATGGAGGATTAGGATTAGCCTTTACCAATCTACGAGAAAAACATATTCCGACCCTACAAAAGATCTGTCAATATTTATGGGAACAAGGGATTGATGGATTTTTGCCTACTTTAGTCACAACATCAGTGGATAATATCAAGAGATCCCTATCAGTAATTGATGACTTTTTAGCGATTCAAAGCCAAGCAAAAAAAGAAACAGCCAAAATTTTAGGAGTGCATTTAGAAGGGCCATTTCTCAACCATGAAAAAAAGGGGGCCCATCCCGCCCAATATTTATTAACTCCTATGAAAGAAACTGTCGAATGGGTATTAGGAGAATATGGTCATCTGGTTAAAATCATGACATTAGCACCCGAATTAGATCCTAGTGATGAAGTCATTTCATATTTAATATCCCAAGGAATTATTGTTAGTTTAGGTCATTCTCAAGCCACCGCTCAAGAAGCGAAGAAAGCCTTTAAATTAGGAGCTTCAATGGTGACTCATGCTTATAATGCTATGCCCCCATTGCATCATCGTAAACCAGGATTATTAGGAGAAGCCATGATAAATCCTAAAGTTTATTGTGGATTAATTGCGGATGGAAATCATGTCAGTCCAACCATGATAGAATTATTATTAAGAGGAAGTCTTTATGAAGCTGGAGTATTTTTAGTGAGTGATGCTTTAGCCCCTATTGGTTTAGAAGATGGGGTTTACCCTTGGGATGATCGACAAATTGAAGTTAAAGAAGGAACAGCAAGATTAGCAGATGGAACCTTAGCGGGGACGACCTTACCCTTATTAGTAGGGGTTAAGAACTTAGTAGAATGGCAAATTTGTCCGATAGGAATCGCCATCGCGTTAGGGACAGAATCACCGAGAAAAGCTCTTAACTTAGGGGGTATTAGCCCTGGACAACCGGCCCATTTATTACGTTGGCATTGGGAAGAAACGACCCATCAATTAACTTGGAAACGGTTGAATAGTGAATGGGCATAAATAGTAATTAAGACATTAAATTCGTTGGAGTAAATTGACCCCATGGGTATCCGTTCCACAGGTATTAAAAAGCCCATAAAATTGGCTAAGGGTCAACATTTGTTCAGTTTCTTTGAGACTAGCTTTCCAAGGCTTAGGATTACTATAGGCATAGAAAGTTTCGATTCCATCAATGCCTAAATCAGCGATCGCTGGGATTAACTCAACAGCAGAACGATGATAACGGCAGGGATGAGCTAGTACTGTTAAACCTCCGGCTTGATGTAAAGCTTTAATCACTTGCTCGGCCAAAGCTTGAGTACCTTTGGGAGAGTTTCCGGTGAGATAGGGTTGTATAATGGGATGATTGGGGTCAAATCCGTAACCCAAAATATGAACTTCTATATCTAGTAACAAAGAAGTTATTTCTATCCCTGTCCATAGATGAGGGAGAGGAGTTTGGGGGGATGTTTGGCCAATGTCATCAATCCATTTTTGGGCTACCCGATAGCCATTAAGGGAATGGTGATCAGTAATGGCCATGCCCTTAAGTCCAATGGTAATTGCTTGTTGAATTAATTCCTCTGGTTTAAGTCTTCCATCAGAATGAAGGGTATGCATATGAAAATTATAGTCATAGGGACAACTCTCACGATGGAGAGTTTGCCAAACCCTTTTCAGGGTTTGGGTATCTTGTGCTGATGACTGAGTTGAGATTGAGACAATCATGATTCCTGCTGTAACTAGACAAAATATTGAGAATTGTCATTTTAAATTAACAATTCTTATTATAAAAGATTTCTCTATAAAATCGCGTTTGATTGCATTGGGAAGACTGACACTTTAATATTATAATTGACAAGGAGTTAATCCTAATTGTCCCTGTGGCTCAGTAGGATAGAGCGAGCGCCTCCTGAAATATCGGGCATCCTGTGCGGAAACGTCAGAGATGAATGTGGTCAAATTCAAGGAAGCCTAAGTCCAAGTTTAAGGATAGGGTAATCTTGAGCCAAGCTCTACGTCCCTGGTAGAGAAGGTGCAGAGACTGGTTGTAGGTAGTTAAGGGGAATTAGTGAACAGAGCATTCAATGAGCCTACAACATAACGGCCACCACCTAAAGGCAGTTTGACCTAAGGTGAAGGAATAGTCCAGAGAGTAGGGAAACTTACACCAATCTGAAGCGCTAGGTCGCCGGTTCAAATCCGGCCAGGGACGTTTGTGCATTTCTTTTGTCCGTTCTGGATTTTAACAGTCCCCCAGAAGCACTTTAATCTAACTTTACTCAATTACCACGACTAACACAAAAACGTAATTATGTCAAATGGATTGTTCACTCTCTCAAAATAGAAGATTTTGTTATCATTATTGATTGAGATGGCAAATTAGTTAAACTTAATTTTTAACTTGATCAAGTAGTTGTTGTAATTCTTCCCCTTCAATTATTTCTGTACTTAATAAATGTTGAGCAATCATTTCTAATAACTCACGATTATTATTAAGAATTGTCAAAGCTTGTTGATGGCCAGAATCTACAATTTGTTTAACTTCTTCATCAATGGCCTTAGACGTTTCTGCACTGACCATACGGCGTAAATGTCCTTCATTACCCCCTAAGAAACCCCCTTGTTGACGTTTTTCATAAGCCAAAGGACCTAACACCTTACTCATCCCATAGCTAGTCACCATGCGTTCAGCAATATCTGTGGCCCGTTGCAAATCATCGGAGGCCCCATTCGTCACCGACCCAAAAACAACTTCTTCGGCCACCCGTCCACCGAGTAACATAGCAATTTGTTGACAAAATTCCTTATCAGTCATCAAAAAACGGTCTTCTGTGGGCATTTTTAGAGTATAACCCAAAGCAGACAAACCACGGGGAATAATAGAAATTTTAGACACTTTTCCCCCACCAGGCATGACGGCCCCCACCAAAGCATGACCCACCTCATGATAAGCTACTACTTTCCTTTCTTGATCATTCAGGACACGGCTTTTTTTCTCTAATCCGGCCACTACCCGTTCTATAGCTTCTTTAAAATCTGCTTGGAGTACGTATTCTCGTTGATTTCGGGCTGCTAATAAAGCCGCTTCATTGACTAAATTAGCTAAATCTGCCCCTGCAAACCCTTGAGTTTGGGTAGCAATCTCTTTTAAGTTGAGATCTTCGCCTAATTGAATTTTTTTGGCATAAATCTCTAAAATTTCCAGTCTTCCTGATAAATCCGGTCGATCTACCAAAACTTGACGATCAAAGCGGCCAGGACGCAATAATGCCGGATCAAGGGTTTCGGGGCGGTTAGTAGCCGCTAAAACGATTACAGTAGCATCTCCGACACTAAATCCATCCATCTCTGTGAGTAATTGATTAAGGGTTTGTTCTCGTTCATCATTACCCCCACTGTGAGAAGTTCCCCCGCTACGGGATTTACCGATCGCGTCTAATTCATCAATAAAAATAATACAAGGGGCCTGTTTTTTTGCCTGATCAAATAAATCCCGCACTCTGGCGGCCCCAGTCCCGACAAATAATTCGACAAATTCCGATGCAGAGATACTAAAGAATGTCACTCCTGCTTCTCCCGCAACCGCTTTAGCGAGTAAGGTTTTGCCTGTACCTGGAGGGCCGACTAATAAGACTCCTTTAGGAATACGGGCCCCAATTTTACTAAATCGTTGGGGATTTTTGAGAAATTCGACTATTTCGACTAATTCGGTTTTTGCTTCTTCGGCCCCGGCCACATCTTTAAAGGTAATTTTGGCGGTTTCTCCTTCGACATAGACTTTGGCTTTACTTTTACTAAAGGCTAAGGAACCCCGATCTTCATTACGATAGAGAAGAAACTGCATAGCCAAAACCAGGATCACTGGAGGAACCACCCAAGCTAATAAGGTACTCCAAAAACCGCTTTCAGGTTGCACCGCATAAAACAGGATACCTTTAGTGCGTAATAATTTGGGTAATTCGGGATCATTGAGGGGAACTGTTAAAAAGATTTTGTCTGAAACGGTTGTCTGGTCTGCTTTGATTAAATCACATTGTTGTGCTTGATTACTCCCAGAAACTGATTTCTGCACATTACCGAGGGCATCTTCTAAATTCTTAAGAGGATCTTTAAGTTGGTAAACCAGTTGATTTGGTTGAACACGCACACACAGAACTTGATTTTGTTCTACTTGATCGAGAAATTCACTATAAGGCTGTAAAGGAATTTTAGTCGAACGAGGCCAAAACATATACGCAACTACTAACACTCCTGCGGAGGCTAAAATGAGACTTTCTAGAGGAGGAATTGGGAGTAATTGAAATTTATCTTTGATACCCATCAGTGTTATTACCCTTACTTAAGAGAGTGCCTTATTTTTAGGGTAGCATCGAACAACGGTCAATTGAAGTCCGTAGGTTGGGTTGAGGAACGAAACCCAACACTCTCACCATCCTGTAGGGGCATGGCATTAACCAATTATTGTGCCTATCCATCAATTATAATTTGCCATGTCCAAATATGATTTGTGGAATTAATTATAATTTCAGTATTAATCATAGGTTTGGGCATGGCAATATCAAGATTTTGTTTTTTTCTTAAAGCTAATCATGCCATGCCCCTACAATAGAAAATATTTAACATTGAATGGGTTTTAGCTTATTCTCCCGCATGATAGGAACTCCGAACCAAAGGACCCGAACGAACCTGAGAAAATCCAAGCGATCGCCCTAAATTTCCTAATTCCTCAAATTCTTCAGGAGTCCAATATTTTTCAACTGGAAGATGGTCTAAAGACGGACGCATATATTGGCCAATTGTCAAGCGATCGCAGCCAATTTCTCGCAAATCTTCTAAGGTTTGTCTAATTTCTGTCTCAGTTTCCCCGTGACCTAACATTAAACCCGACTTAGTAGGAATGGTGGGATCAATCTCTTTAACCCACCGTAAAACAGCCAAGGAACGGTCATATTTTGCCCCTCGTCGCACTCGATCTTGTAGTCGTTGGACGGTTTCGATATTATGATTGTAACAAGCAGGTTTAGCGGCAACTACGGTGGCAACTCGCTGTTTTTGGGCAATTTCTCGGTGTTTTCCTCCCCAAAAATCCGGGGTTAAGACTTCAATTTGTGTCTGGTGGTTACTCTGACGAATGGAACTCATTACCCTAACAAACCATTGGGCCCCTCCATCGTCTAAATCATCCCGTGCAACAGAAGTTAACACTACATAGCGTAATCCTAACAATTTAACAGATTCTGCTACTTTTTCGGGTTCTTCGGGGTCTAATGCCATCGGTGCATGACCTTTATCTACTTGACAAAAAGCACAGGAACGAGTGCAAGTCGGCCCCATTAACAGAAAAGTAGCGGTTTTCTGAGCATAACATTCCCCTCTGTTGGGACAACGACCTTCTTCACAAATAGTATGAATATTTCGTTGTTTAATGATACGCTGAACAGTAGACAGTTCACTCGCTTTACCGATAGGACGTTTTAACCAAGAGGGAATAGAGGTTAATGGCTCAAGAGAGGATTTTTGTGTCATTTTTTCAAGGTAAATTATTGTTAATTCTTTGTCAATTTAAAGATTTTTTTGTTGATGTCGTTGAACCCTTTAATGGTATCAAATTTGGTGTTTTAACTTACTTTGAATTTCTGTTTGATCTAATTGACAGCCAATGAACACTAATCGGGTTTGACGGGGTTCATTGGCCTTCCATAACCGATCATAAAATGTATCAAAGCGATCGCCAACTCCTTGTAATACTAACCTCATGGGTTTATTCGATACATTGACAAAGCCTTTAATACGATAAATTTCGTTGTTTTCAACTATTTTTTTTAAAGTTTCAATTAAAGATTTAGGGTCAAATGCTTGGTCAAAAATGACTTGAATGGAATTAATTTCCTCATCATGATCGTGTTCTTCTTCCTCATCATGATGACTGGGACGACTTTCTAAATTATCTTCTACTGCAGCATTAAAACCTAATAAAATATCAGGATTAATTTCTCCTTGATAACAAGAAACAACTTTTACCCCTGGCCGTAATTCTTGTTTTAACCATTCTTGTATTTGAGTCAATTGTGAGGTTTCTACTAAGTCAGTTTTAGTTAATAAAACTAAGTCAGCACAAGCTAATTGATCTTCAAATAATTCTTCAATTGGGGTTTCATGTTCTAAATTAGGATCAGCTTTTCTTTGTGCTTCTAATGCGTCTAAATCTCCCACTAAAGTTCCTGATGCTAATGCTTGACAGTCTACTACTGTTACTACTCCATCTACCGTAGCACCGTTACGAATTTCGGGCCAACGGAAAGCTTGAACTAAGGGTTTAGGTAATGCTAACCCAGAGGTTTCTATTAACATACAATCAATAGATTCTCGTCGTTCCAAAAGTTGCTGCATAGTCGGAAAAAATTCCTCTTGAACTGTACAACATAAACATCCATTGGTTAATTCAAAAATATTATTTTGAGGGTTGTCTTCTTCATCACAAATTTGACAATCTCTGAGTAATTCTCCATCAATTCCTACTTCTCCAAATTCGTTGACGATAACCGCAATACGACGTTTTTGGTTATTTTGTAGGAGGTGACGAATCAGGGTTGTTTTACCTGCACCGAGAAACCCAGTGATAACAGTAACGGGTATTTTGTGCATAAGATATATCTAATTTCCATTAATATTATTATTTCATTTTATCATATAAATTGATTATTTTGATCAGTCATATTGCTGTGTTGGGTTGCAGAACAAAACCTAGACCTACATTTATCTAAAGTGTTGGGTTTCAAAGAACGTTCAACCCAACCTACAATTATCAATTGGTCTATTTTTATAATTTTGTGCTACAAATTTTACAAAAATTTGCATCCCGATCATGTGATTTTAGTCCACAATAAGAACATACTTTATCATTTTGTTGAGTTATTTGAAAAATTTTTTGAGTTAAAATACTAATTTGCCAAGGTATGAAAATTACTCCTGAGAAAATCATAATTACAGTTAAAATTTTTCCTTCTTTTGAGAGAGGAATTATATCCCCAAACCCAACAGTTGTCATCGTGACAACAGAAAAATATAAAGCATCAAAAAAATCCTTAAAAACTTGGGGATTGGTTTTATGTTCAATCTGATAAATCGCCCCAGCATAGATAAAAATTAAACAAAATAAAAGCAAAAAAATTCTAACTAAAATGATTGTATCTTCCGATTGAATTTTCAGTAAAGAGGTTTGTAACTTAATTAATCGAATTAATCTCAAAACTCTAAACCAACGTAAAATCCGAATATAGCGAATATCAATTAGTCCAATAAATAAGGGTAAAATTGCTAGGATATCAATGAAAGAATAAGAACTAAATATAAACTTCAATTTACTATCTGCACACCAAAAACGAATTAAATATTCTATTGTAAAAATCCAAATAATTACCTTATCTATTGTTTGTAATTGAGATACAAAAGAGGTAGTTATCGGATAAGTTTCAATTACAAAAATTGCTGAAGATAAAAAAATTAGCCCTACAAGAATCAAATTTATTATAATACTAATAGAGCTATCGAAATCATCAAGGTAATGTGCTACTTTTTGGCGAATTGATTCTGATTCTTCTACCATACTACTCTAGAAATTATCTTTCATTCCTCGTATTTTTCCAAAAACTTTAACAGAATCAATCATTCCTGTAGTTGATTGTAAAGCCACTTGATCCCATCTTAAAAAAGGATTAGTTTTCTTTTCTTCTCCTAATAAAGAAGGAACTGTTGCTATGTTTTGCTTTCTTTTATTTTGTACTTCTTGATAACGAATTTGTAAGTCATAATTATCAGGATCAACCGTCAAAGCAAATTTAAGATTACTTAACGTATATTCATGAGCGCACCAAATCCGAGTATTATCAGGTAAGTTGCGTAACTTACTCAAAGAATCAACCATTTGCGCTGGAGTTCCTTCAAATAAGCGGCCACATCCTCCCGCAAATAAAGTATCACCACAGAATAATTCTCCTGGACTTTCTGTTGATTCTGGGGCAAAATAATAAGCAATATGAGCGCGAGTATGACCAGGAACAAAATAGATTTGTGCGACTCTACCAGCAAATTCTATTTGATCACCTTCTTCTAAAAATATTTGTTGTCCGGGTATTCTCCCTTGGTCTTCTTTTCCTCCATAAACACACAAATTAGGAAACTTTTCTATAAGTTGTTTATTGGCCCCAACGTGATCAGAATGATGATGGGTATTAAAAATAGCAACTAATTCAGATTTTAACTCATTTAAACAGTCTAAAACAGGGGTAGAAACAGCCGGATCAATAACTGCGGCCCTATGAGTATTAGGATCATGAAGAAGAAAAATATAATTATCTGATAAAACGGGAATAAGTTTGATTTCCATAGCAAAGATTAGAATGTATTTTCTGTATTATTTTCTTTATTTTAATTGAGATTGAGTAAAAAAAGAACTATTTTAGCGATCGCTTATAGATAAACGTTTGGGAATATGAGGAGAATCACTCTCGTCATAGATTTCTCCGACTAATTCCTCTAAAATGTCTTCTAGAGTCACTAAACCAACTGTTCCTCCATATTCATCTACAACAATAGCAATATGAAACCGTTGTTGGAGCATTTCTTTTAATAAATTTGTCACCATTTTAGTTTCAGGAACATAAATGGGCGCATCCATAGCGGTTGTAACTACTAATTCAGAACGCATTTCTTTAGGAACGGATTGTAGTTTTGCTAAAGCTTTTTTAAGATGGACAACACCTACAATATGATCCTTAGATTCTCCTTGAACGGGAATACGAGAATAACCAGTTTCTAAGGATAAATTAAGTAAAGTTTGTAGACTCGATTGATGAGAAATTGTTATCATATCAATACGAGGTTTAACCACATCTCTTGCCATCAAACGATCCAACATTAATGTTTTGTGGAGTAGCTGATGTTTATAGATGTCTATTTGTCCTTTTCCTCCTAATATTTCAATCATCAACTGAAGATCATTTACCGATTCTCCAGGAGAAGTTTTCTCGAATTTTCCTTGGAATAATTGAATAGTTCTTTGAGTAACCATTTCAAAAATTGGAACAATTCCTAATATCGATAAAAATTGGGATAATCGGAATACTAACGGAACGGAAAGACGAAACAAAGGACGAGTATTAAGTATGGCTAAAGATTTAGGGGTAATTTCACCAAAAATCAGCACCAAAACTGTCACTACTGCTGTTGCTATCCCTAACCCCGCATTCCCTAACCAAATGGCAAATAAATTACTGGTGAGAATAGCAGAAAAATTATTAACTAGATTATTTCCTACTAACAAACTGGTAATAAAACGTTGTCTATTTTCTAATACTAAGCGATACATCCCAGAGGGATCACCTTGACGTTCTATGAGTCCTCGTAATTTAAAATTATCAAAAGCGGTGATCGCAGTTTCTGACCCAGAAAAAAAGGCAGACAACAATAGCATCACCGTAATTGCAAGTATATCTAACCAAACCTGTCCCAGTAAAGGGGCAGGTTCAGTTAAAGCAAGTAAATAAGTGTCTAAAGCTAACAAAATAGTGGGACAAAATAATTACAAAAAAGCTCAGAAACCATTATAAACAATGTCCGAGCGGTGAATGAGTCTGAGATATTAATTGACTTTATAGGCAACGTTTAAAGCCCAGACAATTAAGGCGGTAATGGCACTCAAAACTAGGATAGCAGAAACAGTTATTAATACGGGTTTATCAGCACCCTCAAATTTCATGATGCCACGGTTCAGATCAGACATAGAGCTTAGCTCCTTTTGCGGGTTATATGGGCCAGATTAGGCACTCTTATCTAATAGGTTAGCGAAGATTTGACAAAAATGGGCCAAGAATTTCTGACAAATTCGGTTAATATTATTAAACTTCTACAATAATGGTTAATATCAATACAATAGTCAATATAGTCTAAAAATTAGATTTTTTGCCCCATAGTCTTTACAATAGTAGGGGTCAACAGCCGTTGACCCCTACAAGATTTTTACTTTTCCGTTTAATGATGAAACTATTATTAATTATTTTTGCTGTAATTTTTGTTTTATTAATCTTATTAGAAGGTAGTTTAAGGCTTGTTTTCGGGTTAGGTAAACGACTGATATATATCCCTGATACTGAGATTGGTTATTTATTAGCACCAAATCAAAATCTACGTCGTTTTGGTAAACAGATAATAATTAATCAATATTCTATGCGTAGTCAACCTATCGAAAAACATCCTGAAAAAAATACTTTAAGACTTTTTTTATTAGGTGATTCTGTTGCTAATGGGGCTTGGTGGACAGATCAATCAGATACCATTTCTACTCTAATTTCTAATACATTAAAGTTAGATTTTGTCAAGAGAATAGAAGTTCTTAATGCCTCGGCTAATTCTTGGGGGCCGCGAAATCAGTTAGCCTATTTACAACGCTTTGGCACGTTTGACGCTCAGATAATTATTTTATTGCTCAATACCGATGATTTATTCGCCACAGCACCTACAGGATTGCCTGTAGGACGCGATCGCCATTATCCTAATACTCAACCATCATCAGCTATTACAGAACTGTTAGAGCGCGTTTTTGCCAAGTCTGAGGACATTCCAGAAATGGCTAATATTTTAGGAGAAAAAGGCGATCGCGTAGGAATTAATTTAACGGCCCTAACTCAAATTCAGGCGATCGCCACTGAGTCTCAAATTCCTTTATTAGTTGCCATTACACCTTTAAAACGGGAGGTAGAAAATAACCCTAAAGATTATGAACAGAAAGCCCGAAAAAGGCTTACTCAGTGGGCGCAAGAGCAAAATATACCTCTAATTGACTTTTTAGAGGTATTTCAAGAAAATAAGGACAAAACTATTTTATACCGAGATCATATACATTTAAGTCCTCAAGGAAATCAACTGGTTAGTCAAACCATTAGTCAAAAGCTGAGATTGCTTGCAATATTTGATCCCCCCAACCCCATACCTTAATAAGGGGGGCAAATAAGAGGGAAACTGCAAAAAAGTCCCCCTTTTGAAGAAGGATTTAGAGGGATCAACATCAGGAAACCGCCATCTCTGAACGATTAAGAGATTTATAATTTAAGTCAGAATCATGCCAAATTTGGCCATCAAGAGCCATTTGCTCGATCAAACTAGCTAAACGTAAAGCTTTCAATGCTTGTTCGCCTCCGACAGAAGGTTGTTCACCCCCTCGGACACAGTTAACAAAATGCTCTAATTCTGCGTGTAAAGGTTCAATATTACTAGTATAAACTTTTTCAATTAATCCATCTTGACGATATAGGACTTGACCATAATCCGTACTATATCTAGCTGTAGTTTGACGATGAATAAGAATTTCATTATTGAGGAAATCAGCCTCAGTTAAACAATTTTTACAATGGGCCGCTAAGCGACGAATTTTGCGATGTGTTACCTTACTAGCAGTTAATGTAGAGACAATACCATTACCAAAACCGATAGTTGCGGTAACATAATCAAGATATCCCGAATCAGCCGCCCGACTACCACTAGCCGTCAACTTAATCACTGGGGCCCCTACCAATTCTAAGAGTAAATCGATATCATGGATCATTAAATCTAAGACCACTGAGACATCATTTGCTCGTTGGGAATAGGGACTCATGCGATGAGCTTCTACTGCAAGTAATTCTTCGGTTTTGAGGACTTTGCTGAGTTCTTGGAAAGCGGGATTAAACCGTTCAATATGACCGACTTGTAGAATAGTATTAAATTCGGCTGCGGCATTGACTAAAGATTCCGCTTCGGCGATACTGGCCGCAATAGGCTTTTCAATTAGTGTATGTACCCCTGCCTTGAGACAATCCATGCCTACAGTATGATGAAGACGGGTAGGAACGGCGATACAAACTGCATCTACATGGGGTAATAAGTCAAGATAGCTTTCAAAAAAACGTACCCGATATTTACTGGCGGTTTCTATGCCTTTTTCTACGTTAACATCGGAAATTCCGACAAATTCGACATCTTTGAGTAAGCTTAACACACGGGTATGATGTTGTCCCATGTTTCCTACTCCAATCACCCCGATACGAATGGGGTCAAAGGGGCTTCTCTGTCCTTTTAAATTAGGTTGTTGGTTGTACATTCTCCTGAACACTCCTAGTAAACTCCTCCACCAAGGTTTGATTGATTTATAGGTCAATCACCAAAGATAGTAACACAGTTCGTCGAAATGTAAAGAATTTCAACAGAAGTGGTGTTTTTTTTGTAATGACTTATACCATAACGGCCATATTTTAATTGTCAGAGCAATATCTTAGAATAAAAGTGTTAAATAAGAGCAAATTATGAGCTTTAAAGACTATTTTTCGCAAACAGCTTCAGATTATGCTATTTATCGTCCCCATTACCCCAAAAATCTGTTCACTTTTCTAAACACCCTGGTACAGGAACATGGAGTTGCTTGGGATTGTGCCACAGGTAATGGACAAGTTGCTAATCAATTAGTCAATTATTTTGATCAAGTTTATGCCTCAGATGGGAGTGAACAACAAATTAGTCAAGCTCAAAATAATGAGCGCATTAACTATTTTGTTTCCTTAGCAGAAAATAGTCTTTTAGAATCTAATTCAATTGATTTAATTACGGTTGCGCAAGCTTTTCATTGGTTTAATCAAGAAGCATTTTGGACTGAATCCCCAGATGGAATTTAGGGAACAATTAATAGGCGATCGCACAGTTAGAGGCTTGAAAGTTAGGGAACAGTTAAGGGGCGATCGCCCTTTTAGGGAACACCTCAGAAATAAGCAACAATTAAAGGAATTGTCCTTAATCCGGCCCGTTGATAGGTAGTCATTAACCGTTGAAATTGCTGCCAATTGGCACTATCTACAATTCCCAAACAGCCAGCCGTACCTGGAACATTAGCATCAAAATGAATACCAAAGTCACCTCTAGTATTGCCATCAACTTTAACCAAGTGTGGGTTAATTTTGTAGAAGTTCCCCTCAATCCCTTTGATGCTTAGATAAAGCGGTTTAGTGTTGACGCTATAATGTTTTAAGTCAACCCTAACTACCGAGGGAATGGGGCCAGCAGAAGATTGACCCTCATTCCCCCCAACACCGCTAACAGCTTTAAACTCAGCGTCAATTAACCCGTTTTTGGTATCAAGACTTATCAATTTTCCCTTACCTTTATTGTTTTTGTCAGCAATAAAAACCAAGATTTTAGGATATTTAGAATAAGGCTTATATATTGCATGATCTTTAATTAAATACCTGATAGATGGTTGGGTTTTGCTTTGAGGTAAAGGAATAAGGAAAAATAGAACAGTTAAAGCCAAAAAACTAAGGTGCAATCGGTAAGGAATCAAGGGATGGGGAAATAGGGTTCGATGTTTTTTGTTCATGATTAGAAAGGACAGTAAAGCCTATAAATCCAAAGAGAAGGAAACAAAACATAGACCCTAACAATAAACCTAGATTGCCATTAGACTGATTAGATTGAGGTTTTAGAGATAAGTTAAAATCAGCAATATGACTTTCTGCTTTTAACTTTCTCCCATAGTGTTCTACATCATCAATAATACGCTCTGCTTTCCATTTTTTTTGAGGTTCCATCATAATAATCTCCGAATTAATAGGTCTAATTTCTCATCTTGTGAACTGGAGACAGGGCCCGTATATTCGTAAACTTCAATTAAGAAGTTATCGTACCAAAATGGAACTTCGATCCCTATCTTGTAATTAGTAGCCATTTGGGGAAAAGTCATAATAGTTGTCTCTCCTATCCAGGACTTTTTACCTTCAACTCTGTTATATTCTCCTTGACCATCGAGAGTGATTAAATCTTCAATCAGATAATAAGTCATGGCCCAATATCTGTAAAAGGAGTAAACAGGATAACCAGAACAACGAACCGCTATATTATGGTTTTGTAAAGTTAAAGGTAATGTCACAAACCCGATAGGATCTGTTTGACCTTCTTTTCCAGGAATGGGCCTTGAGGAGTAAGAAAAACTCCCCAAAGATTCCCAATTTTCTCCACTATCAAAACGAAAAGTTAACGTCATAATTACCTGATCGTTTTAATCACAAATGCCTAAGAATTGAAGATTTTGAGCCACATAATCGAGGTAAGCGTTAGGGTCTTGACCTTGATCATTGAGACAATCCAAAACGCAGTCAAACTCGTCTCCGGTATAAAGGGCATAATCTAATAACTCAGTCGCTTGATGCAAATTTTCTAGTTCTTGATCTAGATTGCAATCTTCATCAATCGGAGGTGTCCATATTAAGAAAGGAGTCTCTCTGTTCATCGCTAGATTTTCTCCTTAATGCGACTTACACGGGTTCCGGCGGGGATTTTTCCTGCTGTTTTAAAGTTATTAACAATGGCGTTGTAGGCGGTCAGTTCTTCGTCTGTGCCATTTAATCGGCCAAAGGGAATACTACCTGAAGTACCGCCATAACTGAGGTAAGGTAATTTTGTGCGATCTGAAGTCTTTCTTACACCTTTAGAAGTTAAGCCAGTGGTGATTACGACCTTAGCAGGACGAGCGCGGCCACCTATTAAAATGATATCGTCGGCAGCAGGAAATGCACCTTCTCCTAACTTGGTACGTCCTGCAAGTTTTTCTTTATTCGTATTCCAGGTAGATTCTGTCCCTTTAACCTTGTGAAATACCTTTGCATTAAAATCTTGTCCAAACAAATGTACATATAATTCAACTTGAGGGGGTTTGGGAGTTCCAGAGCCTACCTTGTCGGGGCGTTCATCATATTTGTCGTAGTAAGCGATCAAATTCTTGAAAGCGATCTGATTTTTGGCCCCGCGTGCTAAATTTCGTAACGTACTCATAAAGTCCTCTGTGTGTGGTGTTTCACCCAGATTACAGCAAACTTTTAAGCAAATTTTCCCCTGGAAACCCTAGGATTTCTCCCTGCTTTGAAATTTATTCGCAACCTCAAGCGGTTTGATAAGCGTCGGGAAATTGATAGGTTAAATCCACTAAAGGTATGGGACGTTTAAGCCCATGTATAGTACAAATAGCTCCAGTAAAATAAACATCAGTAATGGGACGGCTTCGAGGTTTTTTCTTACTTTTGCCTAAAATTATTTGAGTACCAGGAATAGTGGGAAAAGCGGCGGTTTCATTAGGAGCAACATTTTTTCTGAGTAAGTCCCAATCGGGTTTATGATTTTGAATATCTAAAACTTGCTCTATTAAGTTTTTCGCATCAAGTTCAGCTCTGGCATACACTTTCAATTCATAGCCTTTTTCCTTATCTCTGTAAGAATAAATCTCCTTACCTTTACGCCATTTATAACGCGGTTTAGCAAAAAGACTTTTGATTTTAGTGGCCATTAATTTTAACTCTAATTCTGTAATTGTTTGAGAAGTTTCTTGAATTAATCTAAAACTAATTTGTCCTGTACAAGGTTCATATTCAGGCTCAACGTCATGAGCATTCTCAACAAATAATAAGGTAATTTGTGGCTTGTATTTAAAAGATTGATTGTAGTCTTCAATGGGAATGCCATAAATAGGAGTTGTAAAAGCTTGACCTCGACGAATATCATAATTAAAGAAAATCCACTTACAAATGCATTGTAAAGCCGAATCTTTATCATCAATTAATGAAGCTAAATATAAACTTTGTCGAGGTATTTTTAGGTCAAGATCTAAAGTATCAGGGTCAAGGTCACGAAACCATTGACGAACTTCTTTATTGTGGGTTTTCTTCCAAATATCTTGAAAGTGTTCCCAGGAATTAAAATCAGTTGGTAGTGACATCTTTTTCAGGTGCTTCTAATAAGTTTTCTCTAGCAATATTGGGGCCTAAACTATCAGTCCTAGCTTTATTTTCTTTCTCTAATTTTGTTTTCTCCTTATCTTTTAAATTATCTTGAATTGTTTTAAACTCAGTCTGGATTTGTTTAATATTGTCCTTAGTTTCGATTATTTCCTCGGTCACGCTTGTGAGGTCATTAACAATACTATCAGCTTGAGAAATACCATCAGTAATTTTTTGAATGGCTGCAAATTTACCTGATTTAATAGATAAGGTTTCATCCATCCATTGATAGGCATTTTCTATAATTACTCCACCACGTTTAAGCGCATTTCCTATTTTTCCCGTGTAGTTACCAACCGTTTCTAACCCTTCAGCTATACCAGCCATAGAGTTCGTAGTTAACTGATAAACATTAACGGCAGATGTATAAATAGCTGATAGTTTCTTCCAGTTATAAGAAAGTCCAGAATATAATTCAGTACCTAAAATTCCTTCAAGAAAACTACTAACAGAACTCCCAATAGTTGCCGTTAAATTAATAGGGTTATCATCTTCGTCTTTCAATCCGAAAGCTTGACCGGCTGAATCAATCAAATAACTAATGGAATCAAGTAATGAACGACTTAACATTCCTGCGTTGTGAAGAACTAGCATAAATTGAAGTACGCTAAGAACTCGATCTAATCTAATCGAACGACTAAACCGACCTAACCAACCGGATAAGCCACCTTGTACTTGAGGGCCTAATCTGTTAAGAACTTCCAACAATAAAGCATCTTGAGCCGCATTATTTAAGCCATTTAATCTTTCTAGAATTCGATTGTTTCCTGTTTGAATTGCTGGTAAAGCACAACAAGAACCGCCTGAATCTGGTACGGGTAAACCTTGGCGTTCCCGTTCGGTTTGGGGAGTAGTTTGAGGTTGTCCCGACGGGGTGACAGGCTTTAAGCTGTCGGTCGTTGAGGTATTAGGGGAAGTGACAGGCGGTGCTAAAGGAAATAAGGGGAAAGGCAAATTAGACGGCTTTTCTGGTTCAGCAAAAGGGGCTGGAGCAACTGGCGCGGGTAAGGCTTGAGGGCCGCTTGACCCGCTTGCACTACCACTAGAAATTTTAGGTGCGGGTGATAAAGTAGTCGAGCCACTAGGGGCCGGATAATTTCCAGGCGCGGGGTTAGGACTACCAGTTGGACTACCGAAAGGGCTACTGGTAGGACTACCAGACGGACTACTGCCCGAACTACTGCCCGGACTACTGCCCGAACTACTGCCCGGATTAGGGCTACCCGCCGGACTAGGGGCTTTATTGGGTTCTGGTGTCGGTTTAATGCTAGGAGGTGGCAACCAAGGTTTGGGGGGAGGTTCGGGTTCAGCAAATGGGGGCGGATAATTATTTGTTATATTCGTCGTATTATTGGTCGTATTATTGATAATTGTTGTCCTGGGTTCGGACGTACCTATTTGAGTGGGTTGGGGATTGCCTCCTTGTGCGCGATCTACTTGTTGGGAAGTTCCGTCTACTCTGAAAATTTCAATCCCTGCAGGAATACCACGCACGGGAGGATTTCTGTTTAACATTCCAAACGATAAACCCCTTGAAGAAATTTCCCCATTTTTCCCAACAGCATAAATATACAATTCAGCAGTAGGAGAATCATTTTTCACTCCTACTGCTGAGATGGGGCCGGTCACAAGTATTCCTTGGTTATACGCTGAATAGCCTCCTTCCCATTTCCCATTTACTAAAACTTCACAATCAATTCGTTGAAAATTCACGATGTACTGTTGATCAGGAACTTGACCCCCGTAAAAAGGAAGTATGTCAGGGGAAATTTGAACGCCACCTCTAGACTCAACCTTTGGACTTTTGTTTAATTTGACTTGGTTTCCTCCTCTCAATTTGCGATCAATCGCGTCGATTCCCTTAAAAACAATTGAGTCAGGATTTTCTGCTTCTTTGTAGATAATATTTCCTATCGCTAAACCAACTGCAAAACTTTCCACAATTGCAAAAACACGACCATTACCACCAACACCACGACCACGACCAATAGGACCACCACCACCGTTAAAGTTCCCTTTCGCACTTTTTCCCGCAAAATCTATCGCGGGCCCGCGATTAGGTGGGATATTGGTAAATGTGTTGGGTTTAACATTTACTCCATAAGGTGGCGTAGTACCACCGGCTGGAGGCAATTGTGGTTGACTGAATCCTTTTCCCAAATTTGGATTTAATGGAGAATGGTATGGGACAATTGAACCGTTTTTTGGCAGGGGTTTTGCATTGAATATCCCACGACCCGATGGATTATTCACATATTTTCCTGATGGAAATTGTTTAGGTACGGGGGTCATATTTAAACCAACAAATCACTAGGTAATGGCACATAATTAAAAGCCAATGCTTGTTCCCAAAGGGGCGTAGTTTGGCTTAAATGGGTTTGACTTAAGGGGATTGAATATCGAATTAAAGCAGTTTCAAATCCATCAAAAGCTTTTCCTAAACTAAGTTGTACTAAAGGGATTGAGCCAACATTTTCGTCCTCAACAATTTGACCAGTTGGATTAGTTCGACTAGCCGCATCAACGCACCACATGGCTAACTTTGCTTGAGTATTAACGCCGCTAGGAATTGAGCCACCCGTACCTGGGGTAAAAGTATTTACCGCACCTTGTGGGCTGTCTTCGTTAATTAAAATAGGAACGGCTTTTTCCCAAGTTTTGCCAGTTGTGCTAAGCCAGTCTGAATTAAGCTTAATTATTAGCTGCAAGGCACACCGCACACCATAATTAGGTGTTTCAAAGATCTGATAAGTCATTATTCTTTGAGTGGGAAAATTTTCGTATAAATTTCTTTGTTCTTTGGGTTGAATTTCCTTAATTTTGATAGCATTCCAAAGAATTAATTTAGTTAATTCGTTAATTGTTGAGGGTAAACCAGAGCCAGTCCCAACAGTGATAGTAGTCATGTTTAGTTAATCGAGTTAGTGAATAGTGATAAAAGCAAGGCACAAGTCAATAGAAAATTGATAAATGATTGATGAGAGTAGTAGTTATATCTCACCAGTGCCAGGAAATATTCAATCTGAAATAAAACAGGCTTAAGAATGTTCATATTTCTTACGTTAGTGGGCAAAAAATTAAACGACAACTACAGATAATAGACAATTTCAGTAGTTATACGAATGGTTTGTAATCCTTAGCTAGTCTAGGATTAAGTTAGGTTAAAAAGTTATCTGAAGGGGAATTACTACAGACTTTAACTAATAAACGCTTCAAGTCTGTAGTTATTTTTTTAAAAAAGAGATAGGAGAAATTATTATGGTTAAGTGTGGCGGTCAGGTAAAAGTTTTAGACACTAAACAATGGTCTAAGTTAGAAAAGAACTGTTTAAGTCAAGTACATCAGACAATGTGGGCGATTATGAGGTTTACTGGTTGTCGTTCCTGCGAGGTGCGCTTCCTTAAAGTTGAGAATGTTTACAGTGATCCGGTTAAGGGCATTGTTAGACCTGAGATATTTTTCCCGGCTTCAATCCGTAAAGGTAAAAAGCAATCTTTATCTGTTCCGGTTAATTCAACCCTGTTGAGTTACTTGGAACTCTATCAACCCCCAACGGACGGTTATTTATTCCCCTCACCTCGGAACCCAGAACAACCGATCAGCTATGAAGCGGTTTACAAGTATTTGAAAGTTACAGCTGAAAAAGCTGGCTTGAGTCACGAAAAAATCGGCACTCACTCAGGGCGGCGTTCCCTAATTACCAACTTAGCTAAGCAAGGGGTTCACCCGCGAGTGATTCAAACGATTAGCGGGCATCAGAGTTTGTCGAGCTTACAACGGTACATCGAAGTTAGTGACGCTCAAAAGGTTAACGCCCTTGAGAGCATCTGCTAAAGAAGCTGCTTGGTAATTTCTGGCTTAGCTTTTCCTAGATAAACACTTCTCAATATACCTTGTTCCCTAAACCTGATGTACCAATAATAATTTTTCCCGATCTTTTTTAAATCAAATGTACCCTTAAGTCCTTTAGAATTAGCTTTGTCAACAATTTTCTGAGATGGGGTTAGGGAACACTTTAATGCGCGATCGCTATCTGGTTGTTCCCTAATTTCCTGTTCCCTAAAAACATCTGTATGTATTTCCTGTTCCCTAAAAGTCTTTGTACTGTTTTGTTGTTCCCTAATTTCCTGTTCCCTAAAAACATCTGTATGTATTTCCTGTTCCCTAAAAGTCTTTGTACTGTTTTGTTGTTCCCTAATTTCGCAGTCGTTCCACGCTTCCTCATAAGCTTCAAAACAGGGGTAGTCATCAGGGTCGGGCGGTTCGTCTACAACTTCTTGGAAAATGGTTAATTGTCCGTTGGGTTCACTTTCAAAGGGGATATCACCAAAATGAGCGGGGTTCCATGATGTAGGTTTTGTGCTTTTTGGAGAAATGTTTTTAAGTTCTAAGTCCTCACAAATGTGTTCATATTGATAGGGTCTTTCAAAGTCATGAAGTTGACAATATGTCCCGTCTAAATGTTTACAATCCACACACCAATAAACAGGTTTACACAAGATTTTAGGGAACCATTCTTTAGTAGTTCCCATATCCAATAGATAGCTATTGTCATTTTCTTTGACAATCTCATAGTTTCCTTTACGGGTTACAGGTTTAACATACTTTCCGTTAACACTAAATCTCATAGCTTACCTTTGGGTTAGTATGTTAATAGTTTTAATTTCTTCGATTAAGTTAAATAATTTTTCATTATTGCTTTTTAGCATTCTGATCAGGAGAATATCATTATCCTCCGTCGGTACAAGCATCATCTCTAAGGAGTCAATCAAACCATTTCTCTCTAGATAAATATCGATTAGTTTAATGGTTAACTTATCCGACCTTAAGAAGATTTCCTCTAATTTACGTCCTTCTTCCGTTATTGCATCTATGTCAGGATGCTTGTTTATAGCAACTAAATCACTATTAATCAAAAGTCTTTTGTCGGACATTGGATGAATCCTACAAACATTAAATGAACCACAATGTCCACATATTAACCGGCCGTATAAAGGACTTTGGCGATCTCTTAATTCAATAATTCCTATGTTGTTAATTCTCTGACAATTTAAGCATTCGTAATGTTTAATCATTTTAAAATCCCTCTATGGTATCGTTTTCTTTTTCGATTTCTTCTCTAGTTTCTTGTTCTTTAATTAAATCTAAAATTTGTCTAGCGATAGAAATTCTTTCTTTATGGGTTAAACCGTAACATTGTAAACTCCAAAGATAAAACATTATTTGATTGTCAATGTCTCCATAAAAGCAGTGTGACATATTGTTTGCTATAGCTGATTTGGCAATAATTCGTACTTCTTTGTGGGTTAGAACTTTATGCCCATAACATAAGTCATCGTCTTCAAAAACATTATTATAAGCAATCGTCTCAATCAAACTACGAAAGCCTTTTTTTAGGCTATATCCATCCTTTTCTATGAGCATTTAATTAACTCCCTCTTGATTAATGTGTGTAGATTGTTCCCTAACCCGACTAGACGGGTTAGGTTATTTGGTACGTGGGCGATCGCGGTTTTAGATCAAGCTTGGGGGAAAGAAGGGCGCGATCGCGCACCAAACCCCGACCATTCCCCATAGGGCCAATGCTCCATTTTTCGACTGGTTGCAAATTTTTCGGTCGGGTCGGTAATGGCGGTGATGGTCATTTATGATGGCTTTGAAAAGGCGAAAAATTCTTCTATATAGATAGAAATTGTTTGACGCTCTATTCAACTGGGATTTTTCTGGGTTTGGCATAAAGCTCTAAGGGGGCGGTGATGGATCGAAGCGGATTGATGCCAATTGGCACAAAAAAATATAGTCATTAATTTTCTGCCAATTGGCACTGTTAATTAGTTTCTAAAAACTCCTTACCTTTTCAGGACAAATGTTTTTAGGGAACAAATCCGCGATCGCGATCGCTTAAAACAATTTAGGGAACACATGGAACAGTTAGCCCTAGTTATGGCCAAGGGGTTTGACGGTTTTAGACTTTCCGTCTTATCGTCTGGGATGCCTGACACATCAATACCCAAAGCAGTCATTACCTGTTTTGGTGATTTCTCTAGAAGAACGCACATTTTTGCGGTTATATCGGTTCCAGGCGTTTTTTGCCTGGCCACATAAAATTTAACCGTTGAGTAAGCCAAACCCAAGGCCTCAGCAAAAGACTTTTGAGTGTAACCGCGTTCTTCGATCAAGTCTTTCAATGGTTTATTAACCTCTCGTGTATCTTGTTTCATTATACCTCACGAGTCTACTTTAGTAGCTTGACAAGATTACTTAAAGCTACTAAAGTAGACGTAATAGACAACACAAACCCCTTCCCTTAAGGACTTCCTGGCTGGTTAAGTCATAGTTAGGGAACAGGTTATAGTTTAGTGTTGTAACGAATTGCTAATTAATTGGGAGGTGTTTAATTAAAAATTAGGCTATTGAGTGACACAAGCAAACTTTTTACCATTACAGTTTCCTATTGTCTTTAAGTCTAAGGGGAATTATTAATAGGCTTGAATTTCCCCTTATTTCTTCCCTCAAATTGTTCCCTAATTAGGGATTGTTCCCTAACTTACTCAACTTTAGGTCTTTATTATGGACGCTAATCCTCAAACTCTCTTAAAAGGGCTTTGCTCTCGTATTTTTCACAATGGACATGAAATAAGTTGTCAGGACTTTTTGCCCCGTGTCTACATGGATCAAGAGGTTTATGAGATTTTACCCAACTACTTACAACACATTCTAAATGTCATTACGGAGCAAGTAGATAACGGTAAATGGCTAGAATTAGATGAGGCCATAGAATTATTTCATCGCTCATCCTTTTCTTGGCTATATATGGGAGCAATCGCACAAGTTGTTAAAGAGTTGAAAATTTATCAAGGTAAATTTAAGACCTTTAAAGATTTTTGTGAAAAAGCCCTAGACCGTAGCAGAAGTTATATAGAACGGCTTATTAAAGCTTCTAAAATCGTAATAGAATTAGCACAGATGGGCTTTAGTAAATTACCAGTTAATGAGGCACAAGCACGGCCATTAACTAAGTATCAGGGGGATGAATTAGCGGATAGATGGAATGAGGTTATTCACACAATACCCTCTCATTTAATCACGGCTGAAATTGTTGAGGAGAGAATGGATGAAAAGAAAGAATATGCCTATCGAAGTATTAAGATACCTAGAAAAGTATGGGACGAATTTGAAGCTAAAGTCTTAGATAAAGGAGGTAATCCAAAAAAGGAACTAGAGAAGCTTTTGGGAGAATGGGAACCCGAAGAAGAAACACAAGATGAGGAGGTATTAGAGGATGAAATAATAGAACCTGTTACGGTTGAACAGGTTAACCGATGGCTAGACGACCTTGAGAATCTCTGCGCAAGCTATGACTTGCAACAATTACAACGCTTGTACAATACGGAGTAAATTATGCCTAAAATGGGTTTTTCGGGTTACTTTACCGCTTATACTAAGCTAAAGTCAGATTTTAAACCTTTACAAAAAATTTTCCCTGATGGAATTCCCGTACTTTTCATCCAAAAAATAGAGGGTAAATTATCCGATGAGATAACCTACTTTTGGGAGATACCAGAGGAAGTATTAACCGAAGAAGAAAAAGTAAAAACTTATGAATTTTTTGCGATTTTAAATGGTTTGTCAATTGAAAAATTGACATCCACACAGCTAACAATTCCTAACACATCTTTAAGAATGGTTCTTTCTCGATCCTTAGAGAAAATTGATATCGAATTGGAATACTTTAAACAATTAGTCTTTAAACAAGCAACGCTTAACAAAGACAATTTTAAGGTCTCTTTCAATTACACTCAATTACACTTAGTTAATGTGTCTTGTTGTCTAGCAATTGCTTCAAAGGCTTTTGAAGAATATCATCTGTGTTTAATAAAAGATGCTAGTGACTCATTTACAGAATTTTTGACCGAAAATTGTGAGGAGTTAAAAACTTTCTATGAGGAGATTAAAAAGGGTACTTTAACCAAGAATTTAACGAGACATAAGGAATAATAAATCCCTCACTGAATTAATTTTGCAAGTTACAGTGAGGGATACTCAAACGTCCTTTCGTTTAATTGTTTAAACCTATTTTGATGATAACACAAAATGACTGATATTAATCTATCCATACCTCAATTTGTTCTAATTCCTTACACAGTTAAAGAGAAGGAATGCTTCACTATGATTAACACCTTTGAGATAGCAGAAGTTAACGATGATGGGGAATTTATACGACTTAAATTAAGAAATGGTTCCCCTCGCATCTTTTCTGACAAAGAACGTCAAATTGTTATTGAACAATTGATGAAGTTTCACATCAATAACAATAAGTAATTACTAACTAAGTGATTGTTACAATTTGAAACAATTCACTAGGGACAAACTTACTGATAAAGTTGAGTGCGATCGCTCTCCCATCTGATGAGACTGGTTAGCTACCAGTTGAAATGTTCCCTAACTTTTGGGACATCATGGGAAGCTTCCAAACCTTCCCGTCTTTCTGTTTAGGACTGTTTTAGGGCTGTAAGGAGGAAACAGGCTTCGGCTTTTACATCTTCGTCGGCCTCGGACAGTTTTAACGGAATGCTCAAATCAGTTAGCTTGAGTCATGCTTGAGCTAAAACGGCTGTAACAGGGAAATAGGCTCACTTTTTGTTCGGGCTTTTGGGTGATTCATCGGCTTTTGGTTTGGGGTGTTTGGAAAATTCACTATCACCTGATTAAAACTATGAGAGTCGTTGGTATGGACATCGGCAACGGAACGGCAGTCTGTTGTCTACTTGACGTGCTGCCGAACGAACCTAGACAATTTTATATAGATCGAAGTCTTTATCATCATTTTGAGGCTAATTCCTCCGATGTTAAAGCGTTACTCGCACTCAAGCCAGATATCGCGGTCTTAGAACCTACAGGAGTTAATTACTCTAAAATATGGTCAACGGTTTTGATTGATCACGGCATTGAGGTTAGACTTATAGGACATAATGCCCTAGCGACTCATCGAGATCATCTGGGTTTAC